>JADFYN010000004.1:2038-49213 GCA_015233055.1 Deltaproteobacteria bacterium | reverse complement strand
GTTTTGCCGGCAATAACGAGATGCATGTCGGGATTAGCCTTCATGAGTTCGGCAATCGCATCGAGAACCTTTCTGGCCGGGGCCTTGACTACTGACCGGTCAAAATCAAACAAGATGGTCCACATTTCAGTTCCAGGCAGGATATCAATGGACTTGGAGGCGGTATCGGTAGCACCCTTTTCGTCTTTGACAACCAGGGTAACCGTATATCTGCCCTTTTGAGAGTACTTATGAGTAACGATCTTATCTTGAGCTGTAGTCCCATCACCCAAGTTCCAGAAATAGGCCAACGGGCCGCCATCGGAACTCATGGAAGGTGAGGCGTCGAAAGTCACCGCCTGGTTTACTTTGGCCTTATCTGGTCCTGTAAAGGCAGCTTTGGGCCCCGCGGCGGCTTGGGGTTGCGGCTTGCATGGGCTCTTCATCGACAGCTCAAAAGCCGTTTGAGCGTCAATAGCGATCTTCCGGGCTTCTTTGGTGTTGCAGGCCATGTAGACCTTGTAGGACTGGTGCAACAGGCTCATGCCCTCGCCGAAAACTTCTGGGCACTTCTTGTCGGCACCGGCGGTGATGGCCGCATCCCTGGCTCTTCTAGCGTCTGCAATTTCCTTGATCGGGTAATAGGCGCAGCCGGCCACAAAAGATATGGCCAAGACCAACGCCATGAACAGGAAAATACGTCGCAGATGGGATTTGTTTTGCATAATTCTTTTCTCCTTTCGTTGGCTACGTTTGATGATAAAGTTAACCCCCCAAAACAATTTGCAATTCTAAAAAAAACAAAATCTTGATTTAACCCCAAGTAACCGCTTGATTAAATCTATTAACCTCTTAATTAGGCGACAATTATATCCCAACCTTTCGCAAAAGTCAAATTCATTTGATCTCCGTATTCATTTTTTGATACCATTCGGTAAAGAGCCGGTCAAAATATTTCGGATCATCAAGCACCTCTTGGGTTATTTCAAACTTCCCTTTAATATTCATGTAATTAAGTGATGATCCTCCCTTCAGCAATTGCTTTAAGGCGTCTGACACTTGAATCATGTTCCTCGCCGCGTAGTCTTCTACATAGCGCTGAACTTCCTCACCCATGATCAACTCGATACCGTATTCATGCTTGAAACCTTCTACAAAATCTACAAATGGAGAGCGTTTGAGCATCCTGAGTAAGGCATCCTTAGGCATTTGACACAGTTCTTTGGTCACCGTCAATTCCTTAAAGTTGGAACCGGGCAGCTCAAATTGAAACTCCGTAAAAATGCTTTCCCAGACGCTCACCAGGGCCCTGGCCCCGGTTTTTTTGTTCTCGGCCAATTCCGCCACATATTCTATGGCCGAATCATCAAAAGTAATATCAATCCCGAAGGACTTAAACTCTTCGATGTACTGATGGATTATGGAATCTTCCGTATTCAGCATAATCCGGACGAGATCATTCTTAGACAACAAATTAACATGGCTTCGAATGGGAATCCGGCCAACCAATTCCGGGATCAAGCCGAACCGAATGTAGTCGTCGGCATCGGCTTCTTTATAATAATTCCACATCGTCTGGCTCTTCTCCCAGGCATTATCAGACCCAAACCCAACAACCACAAAGCTTCCATCCTCTCGGATCCGCCCCGTCTGATGTTTGAGTCTTTCTTTGACAATGGTCTCCAGGTCGTCATGCTGTCTTTGAAAAGATCCGCCCACGACAAACAAGATCTTTTCCGTGCTGATCATGTGCTCTTGTTGTTTTCCTGAAATTCCTCGCTGGCGATCCATAACTTCTTGAATTTGAGAAGATGGCGAGAGAGGGTTATCAATCGACACGTACTTTCGCTCAATCAGCTTGAGGACCGCCCGCTGAAATCCTTCCCGAGAGATGTCATGCCCGATGAGGTGACCGTCTTTAGCCTTCTTATCAATTTCATCGATAAAAATGATCCCGCCATACGTGTTGATAAACATGGCTTTTTCTTGCCTGGTGGCGCCAGGGGCCATATCGATCAATTCCCGGACCATATCATCGGCGCTCTTGCCCACATATCCGGCTTCGGTGTAATCAGTGGCATCAACGATCAGGGTGGGCACTTCTAAGAGATCACCGAGGACCTCGGCGCAATAGGTCTTCCCACTACCCGACGGACCAGCGATGATCGTATTTTTTTTTCTAAAACGCTTAACGCCGCTGTCCTGCGGATGTTCTTCTAAACATTTAAGAATGGCAAAATGGAAAGCCGCGGCGATGGACAGTCTCTTTTTGTACTCCTCTTGACTGATTACGTACTTATCCAGATGTTCCTTAATCTGATGAGGTGTCAGCAAGGAAATAGACCGTCCCTCCAGGCCTTTTCTTCGGCCCAGTTGCCTTGACAATTCCTCCTCAAGAGCGTTCTTAGATACTTCAATGGCGTCAAGATAGGCCTTAGCCGCCTGATTTTCATTGCACCCATAGAGGCGCATGAGCCGTTCAATTTCTTCTTTGGGGATGGTCACTTTCATCTGATGGGAAATCCTGTGGCGGCGGTCAGTTACTTGCTCGGTATTCTCTCCGACATAACTCAATGGCCGACGGACTTACGTTTACTGATCGGCGAAGAGCGTGGTCTAACGAAAGACATAATTTTAAGCCGGCATCATTAAAATAAGAACGTCCAGATCAGCCTGAACACGGAAAAATGAAGTAGTCTATATAGGTTAAGAAGCACCCCAGGTCGGCGGATCGACTTGATTAAGGACCAGCGGGTGGAATTTCTTTTGATTATATGACACCTTGACAACAAAGTCAACTGATTGAATAATAAAAGTTGCTTGCCCGGTGAGATTGCCCATTGCCGGCCGTGGACATACTGTTTGGGGTATCGGCAAAAGCCGATAACTGCCTCGCACGGAACAAGCCACAAAAAAAAAGAGGACGCAGAAACTTCTCAGAAGTTGGAAATAGCAAGTTATCTCATCATGTTGACAATAAGATAACCAGCCATACCCGCCGCTGAACCTCTACATCCTCTATAGATGGCATTTATATTAAAACGTCTAATTGGGGTTGCTGTTCAGGTATCAACAGAGGTCAACCCCTCTATGATAGCATACTTGGTCAGGTCTGCCACATTATCGATATTCAATTTTTCCATAATTCGGCGTCGATGGGTCTCGATCGTCTTTATGCTTACCCCGAGCAAGACGGCTATTTCCCTGGTCGTCTTACCTTCAGCCACAAGTTGTAAGACCTCTCGCTCACGCGATGTCAGGGAGGATACGGGACTTTTATCACGAACGGAGACCCGCCGGACGTAATCTTTTATGACCGTGTCGGTGATGGCCTGGCTCAAATGGATCCGCCCCTGGGCAATCTGATGGATGGCGACGATTAATTCTTGAAACGAAGTGTCTTTTAACAGGTATCCGGAGGCGCCGGCGGCCAGCATCCGAGCCACAAAGCGGGCATCGCTGTGCATAGACAAAGCAATTACCTTAATGGCACTGGATTCTTTAATGATTTGCTGAGTTGCTTCGATCCCGTTCAGATCGGGCATAGCAATATCCATTATGGCTATATCCGGTTGCATCGCCCGGGCAAGTTCCACCGCTTTTCGCCCCGAGTCCGTCTCGCCAATGACTCTCATGTCCGGCTGCCTGTCAATCATCGACTTAAGGCCATCACGGATTATCTTGTGATCGTCAACCAGTATAATCTTAATCAATTCGCAACCCCTTTTCTGATACTTGATATCAGCCGATGCTAACCGAATGGGCGGTGCGGAGCCGACGGGCATCATGATGTTAAAGGTCAACCGCCACCTTTAAAAAATCCCCTTATAAGAAATTTGCGACAGACACCACTCTCTGACACGATTAGTCTAACCCATTCAAAAATCTTTATCAATCGGGCAGAACCTGATTTTTGGGGATCGAAAATCCTGATTTTCTTGTCAGGGGTGTTCCATGCAGCATAACTCCCCTTTCTCTGTCTCCTTTTGGGGCGAAACTAGTTTAATCTAATGTAACATCTTAGTATTTTGCTTGACTTAAATGTTGAACGGCCATAAATTAGAAGTGCATAATCGGCCTGGGCCACTCTCGTCGAGTCCGGACATTGAAGCGGCTGCCCTATATCAATAGTTAAGCTCGTATCCGGAAAATAAAGTCCTCGGTTAATAATCTTTGGCTCCAACGGTTGCTCTTTGATTTTGGTCAGGATAATATACCGATCGTTTCTTTGTTGAACTAATATAGGTTAACCGATACATGATGTCAAGTAATAACTGATCTCTCACAAGTTAAGCGTAATCAGTCATGGCTTAAAATACTCAAAACCCTTAAGGCTAACTCACGAGGGAATTATATTTTACGTATATTTTATTTTTCTGCATAGATTATCCAGAAAGAATTCCCATGACCCCTTTTGAAGAAATATTAACCCGGATCATGGCGGCGACCGGAACCGAAACTCAAGGCCAGTTGGCAGACGTGCTAGGCATCCGCCAGGCTACGGTTTCTGAGGCCAAGAAAAGAAAATCCATCCCGGCCGAGTGGTACCTAAAGCTTTGCCGGAGCCATAACTTGAACCCCTTGTGGTTGGCCGAAGGCCAGGAACCCAAATACCTGCCGCCTCACCCCGGAAGTTACGATCAGGTGTTGCCTCTTCCTCCTCGGATTCATGGGGTGGCAGAAAATGGGACTGACCCGGGCACGCCCCCATGGCCTGTTCAAGATGATCCGGTTACCTCAGGAATTGAGTCCGACCCAGGTGACGGCATACGCATACCGCCTGTCACAGAGCCGGATCTAAGCCTGTTTTACGCTGTCCCTATGGTTAAAGCGCATCTTTCCGAAGATGGCCGTTCATTCATCCTGTCCGAAAGCCGAGGGAGCTACCATGTCTTTCAACGGGAATGGTTGGCCACCATAACCAGCCGGCCCGGCCATGCGGTCATGATGACTGCCCGCGGTACCGGAATGGAACCAACAATTCGGGATGGTGACGATCTTCTGCTTGACACCGGGTCAAAACACATTTTTAATGGATTTATCTACGCGCTGGGTCTGGGCGAGAATATTCTGGTAAAGAGACTCGACATTATCACCGGTGACAGGTGCCGCATCAGTTGTGACAACCGGTCCGAGTATCCCCCGTATGAACTGAACCGAGATCAGTTGTTCATCATCGGCCAGGTGATCTGGTGTGGAAGAGCATTGATTCAGCGGCGAATGGACTAGCCCGGTCAGGAAGTTCCGTCACCCGGAAACCGGCGGCAAATTACCTGGTTCGTCTCCGAATCAAACTTGCAAATCGTTCTGTTCGCGGCTATAATACGGGGGCATTAACTAGTTCCATCCGCAACCCGGCCGAAACTTCCGGCTCAAGGCAAAATTGTATTTTATAATATGTTTTATTCTGACATATTTATCAAAATCCACCAGGATACTATATTTCGAACGGTCACAAGTGTCCTTTTTCGCCCCCAACCCCAGGCTCAGCCAGTCGCCACATGGGACGGATTTAATCCGGCAACGACATATGCCTTAAAAAGCGTCGATTATACCCGTTCAAAATATAAAACCACATCCGGCTCCGCGGGCGTTCAGGCGGTGCTGGAAAAGAATTGCGGGAGTACTATTCGATGGGAGATTTATCACCGGTATCACCAAAAGTAAAAACCATCTTAGTCGCAGACGACGAAAAAATAATAGTTGAAATGGTCAAAGAGTACCTCAGTGAATTAGGCTTCAATGTGTTGGTGGCATTTAACGGGCGTGAGGTTCTGGACATCATCAACCGTCAAGGCACCCTTATAGAATTAGCCTTGCTGGATATCAGAATGCCTGTGGTGGATGGATTGACGGCGGTTAGTGTCCTCAAGTCGCATTACCCGGGGATAAAGATTATCCTTATGACAGGTTATCTTAATTATGACTTAACGGGGACGGACATAGATCGCCTTATCGAAAAACCGATCCAACTGGAGAGAATTGGTAAAATGATCGAAGAAATGCTGGAGGATTAGTACCCGGCATGTTTATTCCGGCAATATTCAATTCCGTAATTGACTAGACCTAACAGTCGGATCGACTACCTGGCTGAACCGGAACCACTGAAGTATTCAAACAATATTATGGCCATAACCCTAAACGAATACAGGAGTGAATTATCATGTCCAAAGCTGCTCACAAGGAAAGTCAGGTAGCCGGCGAAACCGCCGTTCGAGAAGGGAAGTATCTTACCTTTAGCCTGGCCAACGAAGAATATGGGATCGGCATATTGAAAGTCAAAGAAATCATCGGAATGATGCCCATCACTACCGTACCCCAGACACCCGGCTTTGTTAAGGGCGTGATCAACCTGCGCGGAAAGGTCATCCCGGTTATTGATCTCAGGCTAAAATTCGGCATGGACCCCATCGACTATACTGACCGAACATGCATTATTGTGGTGGAAGTCAAAATGGAATCTGGCGCGATTATCATGGGCATTGTGGTAGATTCAGTTTCTGAAGTGATCAACATAAAAGGATCCGAAATCGAAGATACCCCGACCTTCGGTGCCAAATTAAATACAGATTATATTTTAGGAATGGCCAAAACTGAGGGTGGGGTAAAAATACTCTTAGAAATCGACAAGGTGTTAAAGGAGGAAGACATGGTCGCGATGGGTGGTGCGGCCTAGCTTACTCAAGGCACTTCCAAAGGCCGGACAATAACTCCCAAATGGCGCAACGCAAATGGCAAAACCCCAATCTCTGGGGTTTTTGTTTTCTTGCCGTAACTTTTGCAGCCGCGCCTAATCTTACCCGTCAGCATTCATCTGGTCAATGAGTTCCTGGAGAACTCTCTCGGCATCGTCCGGGGCAACCTGGCAAGTACCCACTTGCTTGTGTCCACCACCACCGTATTTCAGCATCAAGCTGCCCACATCGGTGTTGGATGTGCGGTTAATGATGCTGTAACCACAGGCGAAAACGATATTTTGCCGGCGAAATCCCCACATCACCTGAATGCTTATGTTGCTTTGAGGAAACATCGTGTAAACAGTGAACCTGTTACCGGTGTAAATCTCCTCCTGGTCTCTCAAATCCAGGACCAACACGTTGCCGTAGGTTTTCGAGTTTTTCTGCAACATTTCCCGAAACAATTTGTCTTGCTGAAAGTATCGGGTAACCCGTTCCTTGACATCGGGAATTTCTAGAATTTCTTCCGGCGATTTAGTGCGGCAGTAGGAAATCATATCTTCCATTAACCGGTAATTGCCGACACGATAGTCTTTATAGCGCCCGAGACCTGTCCGCGGATCCATTATAAAGCTTAATAAAATCCACCCTTTAGGGTTGATAATCTCGTCTGCCGTAAGATTACCGCTGTCGCTTTTATCAACTGCGACCAGCAATGGGTCAAGCTTCTCGGAAAAGGACTTGTGGCCGCCATAATACTCCCAGATCACCCGGGCACAACTTGGAGCGGGCTTGGACAGACCCTGGTACTCAAAATCAAAACCAAATCTTTCCTTTTCACTGGAATGATGATCGAACCACAACCCGCAACCCGCCACATATGGAATATTTGCCAGCACATCATTGTTAGTCGCGACCACCAGGCCATCCTGAACATCCTTAGGATGAACAAACTTATATTCGTCTAGCAATCCGATCTCTTTAAGCAACACAGCGCAGACCATCCCATCAAAATCCGATCTGGTGACCAGTCTCATTAATTAGATCTCCTTATAAAGCGGGTTTGTCCCGGGCGTTACTTTAAGCATCTCAGACGGTCTGGATTGATTCCTCCCACCGTCAAGGCAAATTATGATCACATACGGTCAACACCGGTAAACTGGATATGTCATGATCTAATATCACCAGGACCAAGGTCCGATTAATCTCTAGAATATAATGCAAGACCCTGCTATGGTCAAGAAAAATATCTCGAATGACGTCCCGGTTAGTTCATGGGTCTGACAATATTCTTTTATTCGGGGAGTTGGCCTGACTTTGAGTCACCTTTTGATACAGCGCAACCGTCCGGTCAATCATCCGGTCAGAAGTATAGTTCCCCAAGACTCGCTGTTTGCCGGCCTGGCCTAAACGTTCCCTCAAATTGTCATGGCCGGCCAGGTGGTTTATGGCCGCACTCAAGCTTTTCGGGTCGTTGGGAGGAACCACCAACCCGGTAATATTATGAAGGTTAACTTCAGAGGTACCGGTATCCAGCTCAGTGCTGATGACAGGTTTTCCACAAGCCATCGCCTCCAAGAGGACCAGACCAAAGGCTTCACTCCGCAGGACAGAAGGAAGTACAAACATATCACAAGCGTGGAAATAGACACGAAGCAGGTCGTCATGAATCTGCCCGACCAGGCTGACCCGATCCGACAGTCCCAAGGCGGCAATGTCGGCGTGAATGCTTTCTTCCATGGGCCCTTCTCCAACCATGATCAACCGCCCGGAAGATCTCACCATTGCCCGAAGCAAAACCGAAATTCCTTTGTAGTATCTCAATTTACCGACAAACAAAATTAGCGGCAACCTTCCCTCGCCTCTGATTGTATTGATCAGGTCGGATGGCACCGGCTGAAAACGGGAAGGGTCGATACCCAGTGGAATAACTTTGACTCTGTCTTTAACCAGCCGAAGATACGGGGAGGTTTGAACGTAACGGTGGGAAGTGGCCACTACGGCCGTCATATCGAAAAGATTCTTCAGAAGCAGCTTGTGGTAAACTTTAAGAATGCGCTTTTGCCTGACCACATCGCTGTGATAGGTCATCACCGCCGGAATGCCCGACTTCAGAAGCCAACGAGAGATTTCACCCACTGGATAGGGAAAATGCAGATGAACCAAATCCACGGTGAGGTTCTTCAAGATGAACGGCAGGGCTAAACTGACTGGGGTCGAGGCCAATGAAATCAGACGGCCGGCCTTAATAATGTTCACCCCATTTAACTTGAACCGTTCAGTGAACAGGCCAGTGGAAGTCACCAGAACAGTTGTTTCTATCCCTCGCCTGACCAGCCCCTCGGCCAGTTGGCGCAAGTGATTTTCAATGCCGCCCACCACCGGAAAGTAGTCTTTATAAATGTGCAAAACCCGCATAGACATGAAATCCCAATGAAGCTTCTTCATGGTTATGGACGCTAAGCCCAACCATTCTCATTTGTCGATGTCGGGTGGCGTCACCTCCGACGTGGGAAGTCGCTGGTGGATGTCTTTTGTCTCCAATATTCCGGTGGTGGAGCTATATCCCTTTTCCTCTGCATATTTCTGGCGTTGCAACTCGAAAATGAGGCCGTCAATTTTATCCCTGACTTTAGCCAGTTTATGATCAAACCTGAGGTGAACGGTTCGAACTCCTCGGTATAAATCTGCCCGAAGAACAGTTGCGTCCAGATTAAAAACCTCGTTTAACATGCTCATGATGACTTTCATCGTTTCAGATTTTTCGATGAGAAGGGTCTTCGTCTCGAAAGAGGCCCCACCGCCTGATACATCGATAAGTTTCAATGGCTTGCCATCAAACAGCAGTCTAACCCTGGCCCGATAGTATTGGCTATCGCCGACCGGCAACCGGTACTCCGCCCTCATATCCCCTAAACGAAGGGGGCCGTCAATTTTAGCGTAATAAAGTTCACCTTCATGAGCGTCAATGACCAGACTCAATACATTGGGAACTATCTTGCCACTCTGATCCAACCGAAAAAAAGATATGTCTACTTCCGTGCCTTGAACCATGGGATAATCAGTTTTCAACAACACTCTGTCATTCTTATCAAATCCCTCAATAAAGGCAGTGGGTTCCGGCGAGGGTGTGGCAGTATTCTTAAACTTCATTCGGACACTGGTCAAAAGCGTTGACAAAACATCACGAATTTCCGTTTTGTCAATATATTTGTTCTCGCCCCTGCGTTTCAGAAATCCCAAGATTGACATGGCCTTTTGTCCTCTGGGCAGTCTCATGACGACTGGGTAAGCTGCTTCACCAAAGCAATGAGAACAATTTTTCGTAACCAGGCAGCCTGCGGCGAAGAAGAGCAAGTAAACCCCTACCCTCTGCCGCACCGGATGTTGTGTCGAGAATATTTACCGCTGGTTGTGTTATTTCGGCTGAGCACGATAAGCAGATGGCCGAACGCTTCTAATCAGATTTTGGTCCTGATCTTGTCGGCGATCGCAGAAATCCCATCCCGATCAACGGTCAATGGCCGCCAGGCCCCCAAACGCAATCCATCTTCATTTTTCCTGGGGATAAGATGGACGTGATAATGGGGGACAACTTGATAGGACGCCTTCCCGTTGAGTTGCACAATGGTCAAACCATCAGGTTTTAGGCCGGCCTTGATGGCCGCAGCCACCTTGTGCACGGAGCTGAATACTGCAGCCAGATCATCTGGATCTATCTCAAAAATATTTTCGGAGTGCCTCTTGGGTATCACCAGGAGATGTCCTTCAATAATCGGGGCAATATCCATAAAGGCTATCGTTCGTTCATCCTCATAGACTCTGGTACTGGGAATTTCACCGTTAACGAGCTTGCAAAAAATACAATCCATGGCGCCTCCTTTGCTGGTACAGTCAGTTATAGACACAACCAGGAAACACGGTCTGTGACAAACTCAATTATCCGATATCATATTAAGTATGGCTCGGCCGGCCAATATCCCACTGGCGGATGCCTGCAGTAATCCACGGGTAAGACCGGCCCCATCACCAATGACAAAAAGGTTACGGACCTCAGATTCCAGAGAAGGGGAAAGCTTGATTCGATTGGAGTAGAACTTCACTTCAACACCATACAGCAAAGTAGGATGAGAAAATATGCCGGGGGTCAGCCCTTCCATCGCTTCCAGCATTTCCAGAATGCTCTTGAGAAAACGATAAGGAAGCACAAAAGACAGGTCGCCGGGCGTGGCGGAGCTCAAAGTGGGGCGGGTGATACAACGGCTGATCCGGGAAGGAGTTGACCGACGTCCAGCCTGCAAATCGCTAAGTCTTTGGACAATCGGCCCGTTGCCCAGCATATTAGCCAATCTGGCAATGTGCTGCCCATAAGCAATAGGCTCATGAAACGGATGGGTGAAATAACTAGACACCAGCAGAGCAAAATTAGTGTTGGAGGTCCTACGTTGGGCGTAGCTGTGGCCGTTCACCGTAATGATGTCTCCATACTCCTCTCGGACGACCTCACCGTAAGGATTCATGCAAAACGTACGAACTTTATCATCAAAGCTGGGCGAATGGAAAACCAGTTTGCACTCATAGCCCTCATTTGTTAAGTTTTCCATGAGCACCGCCGGGGTCTCAATTCTGAGTCCGATATCCACGGCATTGGTTGCTGATGACAAGTTAAGCTGCCCGGCCTGTTTCCGCATCCAGTCGGCGCCGGAGCGGCCCGGTGCGGAAATGACATATTCTGCCCCAAACTCACGTCCATCGGCTAAGGAGACACCGGTCACCCGGCCATCTTTGGTGATGATTTTCTCGACCTGGCTGGTCACATGGACCGACAGTCGTGCATCCAGGTGACTCCTCATATTTTTCAGCACTTCAAAGCAGTTATCAGTTCCGATATGCCGTATTTGAGATGGAATATAAAACATTCCAGCCAACCGGGCCTTCCTGGCCAAATCTTCAGCCTTTTCCGAACTCAGCTCGAACATTCGATCAGGGGCACCGAATTTACAATAGATTCCGTCTGCTTCCAGGAGTAAACGTTCCAACTCAGGGCCGGGCAAAAACTCATTTAGAGCCCCGCCGACTTCAGAGGATATCGTCAGTTTCCCATCGCTGAAGGCCCCCGCCCCTCCCCAACCCATGAGCAGATCACGGCCAACGTGCCGCTGGCGGTCTGTAATGTCCTTGCCTTGATCGAAAATAGCCACGTCGGGCACACCCGCCTCGATCAAGGTCAAAGCAGCAAATATTCCAGCCGGGCCGGCTCCAATGATGATCACTTTATAATTGGTCATAACCTATGAGATATCCACATTAATCATTTATGAATGGTTAATCGCCGCCGGATGAAACCCAAAGAGCCATCAAGGCAAATCATGGGCTAACGGGCATAATCTACGGCTCTGGTCTCACGAATTACGGTGACCCTTATTTGGCCGGGATATATAAGTTCAGACTCAATTTTACGGGCCACATCGCTGCAAAGCAGGACAGATTCTTCGTCGCTTATGTCATCACTGGAGACAATTATTCTAAGCTCCCGACCGGCTTGAATGGCATAGGTCTTGCCGACACCGGGGAATGATTTGGCTATTTTTTCTAAGTCTTCCAGACGCTTGATGTAAGTCTCGAGCATCTCGCGGCGGGCTCCGGGTCGTGCGCCCGACAAGGTGTCTGCCGTTTGAACCAGCACGGCCAAAACAGATTCTGGGGGAACATCCTCGTGGTGAGCGGCAATGCTATGGATGACCTTATTGGATTCATTATACTTTTTGGCCAAATCGGCCCCGATAAGAGCGTGCGGGCCTTCGACTTCATGATCAACAGCCTTACCAATGTCATGAAGCAATCCGGCGCGTTTGGCCTGCTTGGCATTGAGGTTGAGTTCTGAGGCCATGATGCCGCACAAGAAAGCCACTTCAATGGAGTGTTGCAAGACATTTTGGCCGTAGCTGCTTCGGTATTTAAGTTTGCCGATTAGTTTTATCAACTCGGGATGGATGCCGTGAACACCGACATCAAAGGTGGCCTGCTCTCCGGCTTCCCTTAATGAAACCTCCATTTCCTGAGTAACCTTCTCTACCACTTCTTCTATCCGAGCCGGGTGGATGCGCCCGTCGTTAATCAGTCTTTCTAATGATAATTTTGCTATTTCACGTCTGATTGGATTAAAACCGGACAAAATGACAGCCTCCGGTGTGTCGTCTATAATCAGATCAATCCCGGTGGCCGCTTCAATGGCACGAATATTGCGTCCTTCTCGGCCAATGATCCGTCCCTTCATGTCATCGCTGGGCAAGTTAACAACCGAAACAGTTTTCTCGGCCACATAATCGCCCGAATATCGTTTAATGGCCAGGGCAATTATTTCTTTGGCCTTTTTGTCGGATATTTCTTTTGTTTCAGCCTCAATCCGCTTGATTTTTTTGGCCGCCTCGTGACGAGCTTCCTGCTCCATTTGCTGAATAAGCATATCCCGGGCTTCTTCTGATGTAATTCCAGCAAGTCTTTCCAGATGCTGTTTTTGTTTGGCCACGAGATCTTCGTACATTAGCTCCAAGTCCTTAGCCTGATGCTCTCGTTGGACGATCTCATTTTCTCTTTTTGACAGTTCGCTTTCCCTAGAGTCGACCACAGAGAGCTTCTTCTCCAGGTTATCTTCCTTTTGAACCAACCTCTTTTCCAGCGATTGCAGTTCGGCACGCCGTTCTTTGGTCTCGCGTTCGACCTCCTGTTTCATCTGATACAGGGAATCCTTGGCCTGAATCTTGGCTTCCTTAAGAACTGTTTCGGCTTCTTTTTGGGCCCCGCTGATAATCAGTTCGGATTGGGTTTGAGCGGATTTTATATTGGATTCCAGCATTCTTTTCCGGATGAGGATACCCAAAAAAATTCCGGCAACCAGCGCGGCGCCGACCATGAAAATGGATGTGGCTGTCAAAACAATCACCTCCCCTAATTTTTTACGGGCCGATCATTTTAGAAAAAAGGCAGGGGTCTCGTTCCCTATAAAAAGACATCTTTCAGGGCGCGACTAGTCAGCCTGTAATTATCTAGTTACATTAGTGTCAGCAAAACTGGGGAATGCTCATTCGGCGATGACCAAACTGGGGGACTGCAAGGTCGGGCAGGCACGCTTCCAAACCAAACCAGGACGGGGTAGACTTGATGATCTTGTTATCTTGAAATAACCGACCCTATTTAATCTAATACCTATGGGGATAGTTATTATTGTGCCAGTTCTATATTCAAGAAACAGTTATCAGATACCGGCCGCCCGCGGGGGCAGCAGCTTAATTAGCCGGCGCTATTATGTTAAAGGTTTAAATATCAAGACCTGATAAAGATCATGTGTGTTTCGTGCCCTAGGCTGAGCATCTTATACGCCCTTTGCCCGTCTTACTTTCCCGCCTGAGTCGGATCACGGCAAACCGATGTGCTTCTACCCAGTTATATTACAAATTATTCCCCCCGCACAAGCCGTGTAGACGGCGCGTCTTGAACCTACCTTAAAGGTGGAGGCCCAAATTACTCCTTCAGGCTTACCTGCGCAATGAGGTCATGCACACCAGAGCAGGGAAGGCCCCCGGCTCAAAACTATTGGCTCAAAATGTTTCCGCCAATCACGAGCAAGGCAGGGGAATTATTTAATAATTATGCGTATCAATCAGATTCAGCATGTGATCAATACGATTGTCCAGCTCCTTATTCAGCCGGTCATGGGCCTCTTTTAGTTCAAAGTAATCCCCGGCAATGTTCAACGCGGCTGTGATAACCGCCTTAAGATTCTGCCGGGAGCCACTGTCTATCATACTTTCTTCTATTTTGCGCTTTAGATAGTTAACTATTTTCTTGTTTCGATCATCGTCCGCATCGCTCTTGACCCGAAGCTCCAGGCCCATTATTTCTAAGATGATAATCTTGTTCACAAAAACCTCAAGCTATATGATAGAGTCTATTTTTTTGATTACCAATTCGAGCTCTGTGATGATTCGATCCTTTTCGGTTTGATTAAGCAATTCAGCTTGGGGTTTAAGTCTAAATTTTTCCGTCAACTTACCTAGTTGTATAGATAATTCTTCATTTTCAAGAGATAGCTTGCGATAACCCGCCACCAGGCGTTTAATTATATCCTCCAGCAAGTCAATCCGGTTGGGCTCCATCTCTGATCCTCATCAACCCGTCCCATATATGTTAACCTATTTTCAGAATAAAAGTCAAGCGATAGTTTGCACCGTCAATTGCCGGGCGGGAAGGGTTCACCGCCTGGTTACACCAACGGCCGGCCTAAAACATACGGGCCGACAAACACTGTCTGTTCGCCGATGATTCCAACACCCTCAACATCTATTATTTATGAAGCCGTTTCAGGTTAAGATAACTTTCGGCCTTGGCCAGATCCTCCCGGGTGTTGATGCCCATCACTTCGGATGAATCTTCGACACAAAAGGCGGTCACCCGAAGCCCTCGGCTGGACGCCAGTCCAACAATATCGGTCAAATAATATTCCCGGGCCTTATTATCATCCTTCAGTTCATTAACCAACCTGAAGAGAAGGCGGGAGTCGACCAAATAAATACCCGTGTTGATCTCTTTTACACAAAGCTGATCAGGGGTGGCATCCTTATGTTCAATAATGGCCGAAACCGACCCATGATCGTTTTTTATAATCCGGCCATACCCTGAAGGATTGTCAACCTGGACAGTCATAACACTAAGGACCGCAGATGTTTCCAGATAATGGCGGTAGAAGCTTTGGAGGGTAGCCTGTTCCAACAATGGGACGTCGCCACACAAGATAATAACCGGGCCGTCAAAAGCCGCCATCACTTCAGCACAGCACTTGACCGCATGACCTGTTCCTCTTTGGGATTCCTGAAGCACCATAGTCAGATTCGGATTATCAAAGACTTGCCGGACCCGCTCGGCCTGATACCCGATGACTACATAAATGCTATTGAGACCACAGAGTAACAAAGTATCAATCACATAAGAAAGCATCGGCCGGCCGGAAAGAGGATGAAGGACTTTGGCTAGGCCGGACTTCATTCGAGTCCCTTGGCCCGCAGCTAAGACAATGGCAGAAACATCTTTCAAAATTTCACCCGGAACAAAAAAAAAGGGCAAGACCTGGGCGGCCCTGCCCTAAGGAATCAAGTTAGACGTCACATTCTTTTTTTGGACGCGATGCTTATTCTAGCTATGGCCCGTCGCAAGGCAGCCTCAGCTCGGGCGAAATCAACAGCTTCATCTTTTGCGGCTTGGGCCACTCGTTTTTCGGCCCTTTCTCTGGCCCGTCTGGCCCGCTCAAGGTCAATCTTTTCCGGTGGTTCGGCCGCATCTGCGAGGATCGTCATCTTATTGTTGGACACCTCAGCAAAACCGCCTGAGATAAAAAGGCGTTCCTCTTCCTTACCGACCCGATACCTCATTTCTCCAACCTGCAATGAGGTCAAAAACGGAATGTGACTAACCAGCACGCCGAATTCGCCCATTACCCCTGGGGCGACAGCAATATCGACGACTTTGCTGACGACCATCCTGCTGGGCGTAACCACCTCCAGCAGCAGCCTATGTTCCAAGTGCTTCTCAGTCATTTAATCACCGTCCCTTTTTTACGGCTATCATCCGGCCATTTTCTTGGCTTTGGCAACAACTTCTTCAATCCCGCCAACCATGTAAAAAGCCTGTTCGGGAAGGTCGTCATATTTTCCGTCACAAATGTCTTTAAAGCTTCGCACGGTTTCAGGGACCGACACAAACGCGCCGGGGGTCCCGGTAAATTGTTCGGCCACGTGAAATGGCTGTGACAGGAAGCGTTGAATTCTTCTGGCCCGAGCCACCGTAACCTTATCTTCATCGGATAGCTCGTCCATGCCCAAGATAGCGATAATGTCCTGAAGGTCCTTATACTTTTGGAGGATCTGTTGGACCCGCCGGGCGGTGAGGTAGTGTTCCTCGCCGACATAGTTGGGATCGAGAATTCGAGAGGAGGAGTCAAGCGGATCAACCGCCGGATAGATGCCCAATTCGGCGATAGGCCGGGAAAGAACGACCGTCCCGTCCAGGTGAGCAAACGTCGTGGCAGGGGCCGGGTCAGTCAAGTCGTCGGCGGGAACATAAACGCACTGGACAGACGTAATGGAGCCCTTTTTGGTTGAGGTAATCCGTTCCTGGAGTTCACCAAGGTCGGTACCCAGAGTCGGTTGATACCCAACGGCCGAAGGAATACGGCCAAGCAAGGCTGAAACCTCAGCGCCGGCCTGAGTAAACCGGAAGATATTGTCAACGAACAAAAGAACGTCTTGTCCCTGTTCATCCCGGTAGTACTCTGCGGCGGTCAGTGCAGATATGGCCACCCGGGCACGCGCTCCAGGCGGTTCGGTCATCTGACCGTAAATCAAAGCGGCTTTATTGATAACGCCGGATTCTTTCATTTCCAAGTAGAGATCGTTTCCTTCACGCGTTCTCTCTCCGACGCCGGCAAAGACGGAAATACCACCGTGATGCATGGCGATATTGTGAATCATTTCCATCATCACGACCGTCTTACCAACACCGGCCCCGCCGAACATCCCCATCTTACCGCCACGGGGGAAAGGAACCAGCAAGTCGATAACTTTGACGCCCGTCTCCAAGACTTTGACGGTTGTATCTTGGTCGACGAAGGCTGGAGCATGGCGATGGATCGGCATGTATATGTCGGACTTGATCTCGCCCAACCCGTCCACCGGCCGACCGACCACGTTCAGCACCCGGCCCAGACAGGAGTCACCAACCGGCATCATGATCGGATTGCCCGTATCGGTAACTTCCATGCCCCGGACCAGACCATCGGTGGTGTCCATGGCGATACACCGAACAACGTTGTCTCCAAGATGCTGGGCCACTTCAATGATAAGATTACCGGGCTCATCACTAATTGCGGGGTTGGATATACTTAAGGCAGTCAAAATCGACGGGAGCTTACCTTCCTCAAACTCCGCATCAACCACTGGCCCGATGACCTGATTTATTTTGCCTACGTTCATATTTTTTCACGGCCTCCCAGGAGTTTTAAGTAGTTTTATTCTTAGAATATTACTTCAACGCCTCAGCGCCGCCGACGATGTCCATCAACTCCTTGGTTATAGCCGCCTGCCGGGCCTTGTTATAAACCAGGGTAAGATTTTGGACCATTTCATTGCAGTTTTTGGTGGCGTTATCCATAGACGCCATGCGGGCGGCATGTTCACTTGTCTCGGTCTGCAAGAAGGCATTATATATTTGTACACTTATGTGCTTAGGCAGCAGGTCGATCATCAGGCTTGCGGCTGAAGGTTCACACAAGTATTCCAAGGTGGGACCAAATTGGGCTGTCTCCGATTGGTCCGGCGGAGTGATGGGAAGGAGCTTAACCACATCAGGCACCTGCTTGCTCATACCCATAAATCGGGAGTAAACCAGGTACACCTCGTCAACTACCGGTTCAACTTCACCCAAAAAAGCCTTTATAAAGGAACTGGCGATGTTGTTGACAAGTCCTATTTCAACCCGGCCCAAAATACCAACATATTCCGAGTTGATGGGGTACGGTTTTCTGCGAAAGAAATCTCGCCCTTTCTTGCCGATGCAGGTCAAATCAACTTCCATACCCGCAGCCTGCTTTTGTTTGAGCAACTTCTCCGCCCGATTTATGAGATTCATATTAAAACTACCGCACAGTCCCCGATCGGAGGTCATTAAGACCACACGGATCTTTTTAATCTCTTCCTTGGGAGTCAGCAGCGGATGAATATCCGGCTCTAAACGTGAGGATAAATTGCCCAGGACTTCGGAGAACTTACGAGCGTATGGCTCGAAGTTTTCCATCTTAGACTGGGCCCCACGCAGTCTTGCGGCAGCCACCATATTCATGGCCCGAGTGATCTGTTTGGTCTTTTTTACCGCCCCAATTTTTCGAAGAATATCTTTTAGAGTCGCCATAGGTTATCTTTCAGTCCGTTTGCCGGCTAGTTAGTTACGGTTGAAACACCTGTTTGAACTCTTTAAGAGCGTTAATCAGTTTTTCTTCTAACGCCGGTTCAATTTTCTTCTTGTCTGCGATTTCTTTAAGAAGATCCGGGTGTTTTGTTTCCATGAACTCCAGCATCTGACTTTCATAAGCAGCCATAGATTCAACCGGATGCTCATCGAGAAAGCCTTTAGCCCCAGCAAACAAAATGGCGACTTCATGCTCGGCCAGCATAGGTTTATATTGCGGTTGCTTCAACACTTCAACCAGACGGCGGCCGCGATTTAATTGAGCCAGGGTATTCTTATCCAAATCTGAGCCGAACTGGGCAAAGGCTTCCAACTCCCGGTATTGAGCCAGGTCAAGACGCAAACTGCCGGCCACCTGTTTCATGGCTTTGGTTTGAGCGGCGCCGCCGACTCGAGAGACCGACAGACCAACGTTGATGGCCGGTCTGACGCCGGAAAAGAACAGGCTTGGTTCGAGGTAAACCTGACCATCGGTAATGGAAATAACGTTGGTCGGGATGTAAGCGGACACATCACCGGCCTGAGTTTCGATGATCGGCAGGGCGGTTAAGGAGCCGAATCCCAGCTTTTCATTTAATTTGGCGGACCGTTCCAACAGCCGAGAGTGGTTGTAAAAGATGTCGCCGGGGAAAGCCTCACGTCCCGGTGGCCGCCTGAGCAGCAGGGAGACCTGACGATAGGCCACGGCCTGTTTTGACAGAGCGGCGTAAATGATCAGGGCGTGACGGCCGCTGTCTCGATAGTATTCGCCGATGGCGCAGCCGGCATAGGGAGCAATGTACTGCATGGTGGCCGGGTCACTGGCGCAGGCGGCCACAACGGTGGTGTACTCCATGGCGCCATGCTGTTTAAAGATGTCCACGACCTGGGCGACCGTGGATTTCTTTTGGCCGACGGCAACATAGATACAATAAACATCAGTATTCTTCTGATTCAGAATGGCATCGACACAAACCGCAGTCTTGCCGATCTGCCGGTCACCGATGATCAATTCACGCTGGCCGCGCCCGATGGGAGTCATGGCGTCGATGGCCTTGATCCCGGTATACATGGGTTCGTTGACCGGCGACCGGGCGATAACGCCTGGGGCAACCAGTTCCATCCGGCGAAACTCTTTGGCGTCAATGGGCCCCTTGCCGTCAATAGGCAACCCTACGGCATCAATAACCCGGCCCAAGACCGCATCGCCCACGGGGACTTCAGCAATGCGCCCGGTCCTTTTGACAGTGTCGCCTTCTTTGATCTGGCTGACATCGCCCATAATGGCCACACCGACGTTATCCTCTTCCAGATTCAGGCAAAGGCCGAAAATACCGCCGGGAAACTCAAGCATTTCCATGGCCATGGCCTTTTCAACACCATATACCCGGGCGATGCCGTCGCCGACGGATAGAACGGTGCCCGTTTCGGAGACCTCTACCTTCTTATCATAATCCTTGATTTGGCCTCTTATAATCTGGCTTATTTCTTCAGCTTTGATTTCCATCAGGCAAACTCTCCCATTTTTAGAGATTCTTTCAAAGTCGCCAGTTGCGTCCTAACGCTTCCATCAAAGATGAGGTCGCCGACTTTAGCAGTCACCCCACCGATCAACGAGGGATCAATAGCAACATCAACCTCGACCCTTTTTTTGGTCACTAACTCAAGGGCCGTGATAATCCTTGTCCGAGCATCAGTCGTCATCTCAACCGCGGAAGTGATATGAGCCCTGACAACGTTTGATATCGCGTCGGTAAGTTGGTGATAATACTTAGTTATATATTGGATATAACCAATTCGGCGTTTCTCCAAGAGCAACTGCAAAAAATTATTAGCAATTATAGATAAACCAAGTTTATCCAACACGGCCCGCAAGACCTTTTTTCTGGTTTCTTGATCGAATATTGGATTTGAGACGGCATGCAGGAAATCCGGGCTTTTTAGACACAGTTGGGAAAAAATATCCAGTTCTTGTCCATAGAGCTGGAGGTTACCGTCCTCCGTTCCGATATTCAACAGAGCCTTGGCGTAACGTTTGGAGATAGATGTGTTGGTCAATTTGTCTCCCCCACTTTCGAGATGAAGTCATCAATCAGGCGAGCGTGGTCCGTCGGCTGGATTTCTCTTTCTAGGATATCTTTGGCAGTACGGGCGGCCAGGTCGGCAATCTCAGTGCGGAGAAGATTTTTGGCGTTACTAATTTCTTGCTTGATAGTATTTTGCGCCTGTTCTTGAATTCGCTTGGCCATCAGCTTGGCGCCGGCAATAATTCTTGCCCTTTCAGCCTCACCTTGGAGCCGGAACTCCTGGATGATTTTGTCCCGTTCTCCTTTGAGGACGGACAACCTCTGCTCATATTCCAGGTAGGCCAGCCGAACAGATTCCTTCTTCGCTTCGATATCTTCCAACGTTTGTTTGATATCCTCCCGGCGGTGGCTGAAGAATTCCTTTATGGGCTTCCGGAGGACATAGATCAAGATACCCAGCAGCAGTATAAAATTAACTGCTCTCTTAACCAGATCCCAAATCTTGGCGGAGTCAACGGCGCCTTCGTGGCCGCCATCGCCAGAAGCCAGCGCCACCGAGTAAAGACCCACCAGCAGAACGGCGGCCAAGACCGTCGGCCAACTTTTTTTAATTATGGACTTCATCCGATTTGATTTTATCATTTTATCCCTCTACCTAGAATCTTCTCGGCCATAGCCGTGGAAAAGGTCTCTGCCTGCGTCTCCAGTGATTTCTTGGCCTGGGAGAATTCGTCGGATATCTGGGCCGTTATCTTCTTCATTATTTCATCGGCCTTTTGATTCGCCTCTTGCAGTAAGGATTTTTCGTCTTCCTTTGCTGAGGATTTGAGTCTGCTCTTTTCTTCCAACCCTTTCGCCTTGGCCAGGTCGAGGGCAGCCTTAATCTCTTCTTTCTTGCGGTTGATACTTTGCTCGAACTTGTTGAGATCATTCTGCAAAGTTGCAATCCTTTGGCTGCGCTTCCGCAAGATTTCTCGGATCGGCCGATAGAGGAACATGTTTAAGAGCCAGACCAGAATGAGGAAATTTCCCATCTGGATGAATAGGGAAACGTCAATGCTAACCATGAATCACCCCGCTGGTGGAAATATTGATTAATAGGTTAGATTAGTTGTAAAAACAGCACGCCAAACGGAAAAAACCATTACCTTATTTTGGTTCATCTGTCAAAGGTTTTTTTGAAAACGAACCATTTTTTTTCCCCTGCTTTGGCGCAACTCGCTGAGCTTCTTGGACGTCATGCCCGGTTATCCAGGCGTTTGGGAACATCATATCGGTCTCTCAGGATCAACCGATTCTCCGCCAAGGGGTGAATCCACTCTTTCAGGCACAGACATTTTAGAAAAACCTTCAAAAATGGCTCCTTCTTCGATGACCAGGCAGGGAGTTTCCACCTTTCCATAAAATCGCCCCGGCTCCTTTATTTCAACTCTTTCTCGGATGAATAGATCACCTCTCATCTCTCCGCTGATAATCACTACATCCGCCCGCACCTGAGAATTAATCTTGGCCGTTTGGCCGATAATTAAAACCCCTGAGGAATTAATTTCTCCGGTGAAAAGTCCATCGACTTGAACCGTACCGGTAAAAGTGAGCTTCCCTTCCGATTCCGTGTCTTTGCCCAGGAAAGCTTTAATCTCTCCGGTCTTATGCTTCTGGAACCTGCTCTTCATGTTCGGAATCTCCCTTAATCGTGCCTTTTACCCCCGACCTGGACCAATAACCTCTTTCGATTGAGGCATTGGACCCAGGGGCGAATCCCGGTAAGCAAAACCCGTCAAGATGTTTCTTGCCCACTCCCTGCGGAATGAAAAATGAACCGTCTCATGCTGATATTCATGAGTATCCCTAAGGAAATCATGGTAGAAATGACCGACGACCCGCCATAACTGATGAGTGGCAGCGGAATTCCGACAACCGGTAAAACGCCGGTGACCATTCCCACATTTATGACTATCTCCAAGAAAAGGTAAGAAACAACCCCAAAAGCCAGCATGTTGCCATATTGGTCTCGAGATCTTTGGGCAATATTAAGACCCCAGAGAACCAGGATGAGAAAGAGCAAGATCAAAACCAACGACCCCATTAATCCCCACTCCTCAGCCAGCACTGAAAAAGCAAAATCAGTGTGTTGCTCCGGTAGAAATTTCAATTGGCTTTGAGTGCCTTTTAGAAAACCTTTGCCCCAAAATTGCCCTGATCCAACTGCAATTTTGGATTGAATGATGTGATATCCCGCGCCCAGTGGATCATTGTCGGGAGAGATGAAGGTCAGGATCCGATTCCTTTGGTAATCTTTCATAAAATGCCAGGCCAGGGGCGCCGCGGCTATCCCTGAAATAGTTATCAAGGTTAGCGTTTTCCATTTTATTCGGACAAATAGAAACATGATGCTCGACAGCAGAACCAGAATAAAGGCGCTGCCCAAATCAGGTTCCTTCAGAATCAAAACCGCCGGCATCAATACCAAGAGCGCAGGCGTAACCAGATCTCTAAGTGAATATCCATCCTTAACTTCATTCAGACAAGAATATTTGGCCAGGACCATGATTAGAATTACCTTCATGGACTCTGAAGGCTGATAGGAAAAAAAACCCAAGTTGATCCACCGCTGGGAACCTGATATGGCCCGGCCGATGACCAACACGACAACTAGAAAAAACAGATTAATAAAATATGCCGGGTAAGCGTAGCTCTGAAACTTATGATAGTCAAAACTCAGGCTCGCAATCATACAGCACAAGCCCATAATCACCCAATATATTTGTTTTACATAGATTCTCTGGCCGATCCCGCCATAGGTGGAAAATGTTGCGCTATAAAGATTAAGCACCCCGATCGAGGCGATGATCAAAACCACCATCAACAGGAGCCAATCGAAGTTATTGATTAGTCTGCGGTCAATCAACATGCGATCTAGCCTCATGGAACTGATTGGCCAGGTCGCCGGGATCTTCGGTATAGTTTTTGAGCAAGGCCTGCAAGGTCTGCTCCCATTCCTTGGAATTGTTCTTTAAAGCAAAGAAAGCCTCGATCACCCTTTTAGCTATTGGTCCGGCCGTGCTGCCTCCGTGTCCGGCGTGTTCCATCAGAACGGAAACGGCGATTTCCGGGCTGTCGTAAGGGGCAAAAGCGACAAACCAGGCATGGTCACGGTATTTATAGGGCAACTGCTGTAGCTTCAGTCTGATTTTTCCTATCTTGATCACCTGGGCTGTTCCAGTCTTACCGGCCACTTTTATCCCCGGTATTTTGGCTCGCGTCCCGGTCCCGCCTTCCACCACCCCCAGCAGGCCGTTCCGAACCGCTTCGATGTTTCGAGGTGACGCATCTATGTGACGAAGCACCTCTGGCGCGATCTTGGTCACCCCGCCGCCGCCGACTTTCTCAATCTGGGCCACCACTGTTGGTTTATAAATAATGCCCTTGTTGGCCATGGTCGAGATAACTTGTGCCATTTGCAGCGGGGTGGCCAGATCAAAACCCTGGCCGATGGCCACCGGCAAAGTCTCTCCCTTCTGCCAAGATTCTTTGAACCGGCGAACCTTCCATTCTCTGTCCGGGACAAGGCCCGGCTTTTCGTTGGCCAAGTTAATGCCCGTAACCTGACCCAGCCCCAGGTCTCTGGCGTAAGTGGCGATGTTATCTACGCCGAGCTTCTGGCCGACTTTATAAAAATAGACATCACAGGAATCGACTATGGCCCGGTTCAGGCTGATGCTGCCGTGGCCTTCTTTTCTCCAACATCGGTACACGCCGTTGCCCAGAGCATATGAACCGGCACAGCTTAATCTGGTATCGGGTGTGATCACCCCTTTTTCCAGGCCGGCGATGGCGGTAATAATCTTAAAAGTGGACCCAGGCGGGTATTGGCCTTGAATGGCCCGATTCTCCAGGGGATGGTCTGGTCGATTAACCAGATCTTTCCATTCTCCGGAACTCAATCCTCGGACAAACACATTTTGATCAAACGCCGGTGAGCTGGCCATGGCCAGAATGAACCCATTGCGCGGGTCCATGGCCACGATGGCCCCGGCATTGCCCCGGAGCGCCTCCTCGGCCACCATTTGAAGACGAATATCAATGGTCAGATACAGATTGTTCCCTGGTATGGGATCTTGGTGGCTTAGCTCTTTTAGTTCCCGGCCCGCCGCATCCACCTCTATCTGTCGCTGTCCCCTCTGCCCGTTTAAGGAGACTTGCCATTCTTTTTCGATGCCTGATTTTCCAACCTGGTCACCCGGTTTATTAATCGTATATCGGCCGCTTTTGAGCTGGGGGAGGGTTATTTCGCCCAGGTACCCGATCATATGGGAGGCGGCACTTTTAAGAACATAGTTTCGCCGCGGCTCAATTTCAATGGAGACACCGGGTAGAATCAGTTTGTTCGTTTCTATTTTAGCTAATTCATCCCATTGAATATCGCTCTTGATCCGATGAGACTTAAACGGCACGTTCCGGGCCTTGTTGATTCGTTCTTCCAAAAGCGCGGCGGGCATGTCAAGAATTTTTGACAAATTTGCGACCAGGGCATCCGGGTCCGGGACGTCTTCCAAGGTCACGGCGAGATTGTAAGAGGGCCGGTTGTCGGCCAACAAAATTCCATTACGATCCAGGATCAGCCCACGCGCCGGCAACACGTCAAGAAACCTGACCCGATTATTCTCTGACAGGTGCTTGTATTCCTGCCCCTTAATGATTTGGAGATACCACAAGTGGACCAGAAGCAAAAGGAGAACCACGGCCATTGATATGGCGAAGATGGAAATCCGGAGACGATGTTCTTCAGGATCATAGGTATCCAACAGATCGCTATGCTTCAAAGAATTCACCCCCAAGACAATGATGTCCTCGCTTTCGGGCGATACCGACAGGTGAAGTCGGCCGATATATAACGAAATTGGTGGTCAGATTATCCACTCTGCTCGGCGTGAGGTGTTTTCTGAAGCAGCCGCCTTTGGTATTGATCAAATTTGGCAAAAAAATAAAAGATAATAGGGCTGGCCAGGGCCCCCGTGACGGCCTGAACGAACGAGAACTTCAAGAAAGGTAAGACCTGAATGCTATCCGAAGTGAACACAACTAAACCGCCCAATAAAACAAAGCCTTTTACAATACTTGAGATGAAAACGATAAAAGCCTGATAGAAGGCCATTCTGATATTAAAATGGATCCAAATTTGATAGGTGATGATGAATACCACATAATATATGGTCATGTAGAGCCCCAGGAACTCTCCTGACAACATATCCACTAAAAAACCCATTAGGACACTGATCAATAAGCCAGGCAGATAAGTTTGTGAAAACCCGAGATAGATGACAAAAATATTGACCAAATCAAGGTATTCAGCGTAAGGCAACCCGGCCAAAATGGCCGTTTGACTAACCAGGACGGCCAGCCCGAAGAAAAAAAAGATCACGAAGGATTTCATTTTCCGTCCGAAGATTCATAAAAATCAGGTTGCGCGGATCTAAGAACAACCATGACCATCTCCAGACGCGTGAAGTCCACCCCAGGTTCGACTTCCACTTCCTGAAAAATTCCCGTCTTGGCCGGCCAGATCCTAGTTACTCGGCCAATTAAAATGCCGCTGGGGTAGATACCGCATTGCCCCGAAGTAATGATATTGTCTCCGGCGACGACTTGATTCTTACGTAAAATGTATTTAAGGCGACAGGTGGTTTCCGATTGTCCAACCAAGATGCCTTTGGTTCTGCTGCTTTGAATAACGGCGTCGACCGAGCTGTTATGATCAATAATCAACAATACCTTGGAATAGTGGGACGACGTGCTGATAACCCGCCCCACCAGTCCTCGGTGGGTTATAACGGGCAAATTGGTTTCCATCCCGTCTTTTGAGCCGCGATCGATAATCACCGTTTTATACCAGGCCGAGGAGTCCCGGCCCACAATTTTGGCCCCGACCATGTCAAAGCCGGTGTTGTTCTTAAAATGGAGAAGGTCTCTAAGACGCTGAGTCGTTAAGGCGTCCTCTCGAAACCGGTCATTCTCAAATCTAAGTCGGTCGATCTCGTCTTTCAGTAATTCGTTTTCCCGGCGCACATCTAATAGGTTCAGATAATCCTTGAGAAAACCGGCGAGGGATTTCTGGGAGGAAGCAATTGATTTCTGGACTGGACCGATGAGTTCGACAAAAAACTTCTCAACGGGACTAAAACTCTTTTGTCGACCGAAATCAAAAGAGATTATAGTCAGTATGGCGACAGCCACCAGGCCAGTGATAATTGGCGCTTGGAATCTATTGAAAAACGACACTAGTCCTCAAGGTGCTTAGGCATGGCTGGGGGTTAGAAATTTGCCGATAATTGGGGACGATTGTTTTGCCCCTAATCTGGGTGTGGATTAAGCCGATGAATAGGCCGGCCGCGGTTCGACCGAAAAGCCTATTTGATCATGACCTCCTTTAGGATGGCCATGCTGTCTAATGCCTTGCCCGAGCCTAGGACTACCGTAGAAAGCGGATCTTCGGTAATCGTGATAGGCAAGTTGGTCTCCTCCCGTAACAGCTTGTCCAGATTCTTCAGCAACGCTCCACCGCCGGTCAGGAATATGCCGCGGTCCACAATGTCGGCGGCCAGCTCAGGAGGTGTTTGCTCCAGGGCCACCCGGACGGTTTCGACTATCGCGTCAATCTGTTCGATGATGGCTTTGCGCACTTCTTCCGAGTCGATAGCCAGTATCTTGGGGATTCCCGAGACCAGGTCGCGGCCCTTCACTTCAATGGTTTGGACTCGTTCCTCAGGATAAGCCGTGCCAATGGTAGTTTTAATGATCTCAGCCGTCCGCTCGCCAATCAAAAGATTATATTTCCTTTTGATGTGTTGTAGAATGGATTCGTCCATCTTGTCGCCACCTACTCTGACTGATTTACTATAGACGATCCCGGCCAAGGAAATAACCGCCACTTCGGTTGTGCCGCCACCGATATCTACGACCATGTTGCTGATGGGCTCGGTTATGGGTAGTCCGGCCCCAATTGCGGCTGCCATCGGCTCTTCGATCAGAAAGACTTCTCTAGCCCCGGCAGATTCTGCAGACTCCCTGACCGCTCTTTTTTCCACCTGAGTAATCCCGGAAGGAACACAGACGATTATCCTGGGTCGGACCAAATTACGGCGGTTATGGACCTTCCGGATAAAATGTCTCAGCATGGCCTCAGTGACCTCAAAATCAGCAATTACGCCGTCTTTCATCGGTCTGATGGCCACAATATTTCCGGGTGTCCGTCCAAGCATCATTTTGGCTTCTTTTCCCACAGCTAAGACCTTGTTGCCGCCGCTACGGCCATTTTTCCGGACGGCAACAACCGATGGTTCGCTCAGAACGATCCCCTTACCTTTGACATAAACTAATGTATTTGCCGTTCCCAAGTCAATTGCCAGATCGTTTGAAAAAAGACCCAGTATAGGATCTAAAATCATTTCCATTCTCTCCTTATCAATAAAAAGTGCCTACTGAAAATCAACAAAAGTAATTAACAGAAAAAAACGACCCTGTCGAGAGAATTCATTCAACCAGCTCTTAATTTACACAGAATCAATTATATTCTTGACAAAGGACTGATCTTATGGTTAACAGAGCCAACTTCTTCAGCAAAGGATAATTAACATGAAAAGAACATATCAACCGCACAATCTACGAAGGAAGAGAACCCACGGTTTTCTTAAGCGCATGAGCGCTAAGGGCGGACGCTTGGTCATCGCAAACAGACGAGCCAAAGGCCGGAAGCGACTGGCCGCCTAGTCTGGATCAACATTAGTGGCAAGTGCCTAACCGGCTGGTTCGCGTAACGCATTTGAAAAGAGAAAAACTAAAACCACACGGGCTGTCCCGGTCACTCCGCATCCGGAATAAAAAGGATCATGAAGCTAACAGATTACGTGGGCGGAAGATCCATACTGAGCACTTTATCATTAAATATAGCAATAATGATGTTGGTGTGACCAGAATTGGCCTGGGAATTTCCCGACGGGTGGGGAATGCCGTTGTTAGAAATCGGATCAGGCGCCTCATTCGAGAATTCTTTCGACAAAACAGAGAAGCTTTTCCCCAGGGCATTGACCTCGTAGTCATCGCCAAACCCGTCTGGCGAGATCTCTCCTTTCATCAGGTGTCTGATGAGTTCAAAAACGTTATCCGGGGCGTGGAAAGAATTAACCCCGGCTAAGCTTACGCTGAACCTAATCCGCGCGTACAAATATGTTATTTCGCCGCTATTGCCCCCCACATGCCGGTTTTATCCCACCTGCTCAGAATATTCCTACCAGGCTGTGGAGAAATATGGCCTGATACGAGGGTGTTGTCTCACGCTCTGGAGGCTTTTGAGATGCCACCCATTCCATCCCGGCGGTTATGACCCTTTAAGATAACCCAGGTCAGGAGTCTCAATGGAAAGAAATGCGCTATTGGCATTTGTTTGCTCTATGATTATTCTCTTTGTGTATCTGCAGTTTGTGTCTCCCCTTGTCAGACCGATTCCTCCGGCCGGGGGCCTCAATCAGCCCGAGAAGCAGACGGAAAAAAAGGAAGCCGGGGCGCCACAGGGCGAAGCAACCAGTCCTGCCGCGGCGCAGCCCCAGATCAAATCATCACCAGCGGTGACACCTTCTTCATCTAAAGCGCCCCGTATCATTACGGTTGAAAACGACCTGTTCAAGGCAGGATTCACTGAAGCCGGAGCCAGGCTGGTGAGCTTCCAGTTGAAAAAATATCGAAAAACTGTGGCTTCCGACTCACCGCCGATGGAAATGGTCAACGAACAGGCGCTGGACCGAACACCACTGGGCCTTGAATCAACCAACAAGTCAATCCCGGACCTGGACCAGGCTATATTCACCGCGGATAAAGATAAACTCTCTCTTGGGGATCGCGAAAACACCGGGGCCGTGGCCTTCAGCCTGATCACGCTCTCCGGGGTGACCATCAAGAAAGTCTTCGAGTTCAAATCTGATTCCTACCTCTTTGATTTGTCTGTAACCATAGAAAACAACTCAAATGAGATCATAAACGACAACTTGATCTTAAACATTATCTCCGGGCCTTTTGAAACGACCGGAAACCAATATGGGTTCACCGGGTTGGGGGCGCTGATTGACCGCCATCTCGAAGAAGAAGAAGTTGGCAGTCTGGAGAAAGGGCTTAAAAAAACAGGGATTATCGGTTGGGTAGGTTATGAAAATCCCTTCTTCATTTCCGCCGTCATCCCCAAACAGTCAATTGAGGCCACCGTCCAGGCCGGTCTTCTAGACAAAGCCAAACATGTGGTCAAAGCTTCATTTATCGGTCCCGCCATTCAGATAAGGCCGCAGGAAAAGCATACCTCCAGTTATTTACTTTACTTCGGCCCAAAGAATCTGGCTATACTAAAAAGTCTTAACATCTCTCTTGATCGAGCGATTGATTTCGGTTGGTTTGACATCATCGCCAAGCCTTTCTTGTATCTCTTTGATTATTCTTATAAAGTCGTTCACAATTACGGCATATCCATTATTTTCATGACTATCTTGGTCAAAATTGTTTTCTGGCCGTTGACGCACAAAAGTTATAAATCGATGAACGACATGAAGAAAATCCAACCAATGATCACTAAATTAAGGGAGAAATTCAAGGATGACAAAACCAAGTTAAATCAAGAGCTGATGAGTTTGTACAAGACTTACAAAGTTAACCCGTTTGGCGGCTGCTTGCCCATGCTTATCCAACTGCCCGTTTTTATCGCCCTCTATCGGCTACTTGGGGGGGCTATCGAACTTCGGCACGCACCTTTTTGTCTCTGGATAAACGACCTGTCCGCTCCTGATCGCCTCCATATCGGTTTCGACATTCCCTTTGTCGGCGGGATACCTGTCCTAACCCTTCTAATGGGCGCATCTATGTTTCTTCAACAGAAGATGACCCCGGCCCCAGGCGATCCCACCCAAGCCAAAGTAATGATGGCATTGCCCATCGTATTCACCTTCATGTTCATCAACTTCCCATCAGGACTGGTCCTCTACTGGCTGGTGAATAATATCATTTCTATTGGGCAGCAGGCCTACATCAATCGTAACCTCTCCTGATTACCGGAGGAAAACATGCCGTCCTTTGAAGAAATAGAAGCTGGAAGCGTTGAAGAAGCGATTAAGCAGGCCAGCAAACGCTTCCAAATAGCCGAAGATAAGCTACAATATGAGGTTATCTCAAAAGGTTCCACCGGAATTTTTGGTCTGGTCGGAGTCAGGAAAGCCAAAATCAAGGTCCGAGTTAAGGACGAAACATGCCGTTGTGAACCACCTCGTAAGACTTTGGCCCCGGTTGCGGTGTCTGCGGAAGAATCGCCCTCCCCGGCCGAACCAGACAAACCTGAAAACAAGACCGGTGAAGAGGCTGCTCCCGTGGCCAAAACCATACTGATCAATATCCTCTCCCATTTTCAAATTGAAAACGAAGTTTCGGCTGAAGGATCGGGAAGTCAAGTCCATTTGTCCATCCACGGCTCAAAAATCGGCATTCTCATCGGGCGGAAGGGCCAAACACTCGACGCCTTGCAGTATATCGTCAACAAAATAATCAACAAGACCTTTTCTGAAAAAGTCAAAGTAACCATTGACACCGAAGAGTATCGGAAAAGAAGAGACCGGACCTTGTCCGATTTAGCCCTGAAAATGAGTGAGAAAGCTAAGAGAATCGGTAAACCGGTAACCATCAGCCCGATGAACGCTCATGATCGACGGATTATTCACCTCACTCTGCAAAATATCCAAGGCGTCCGCACCAAGAGTAAAGGTGAAGGCCTGATGAAGAAGATCGTCATCATTCCCCAGAAACTATCTTCTGACAAGTCAGCCCCCCAACAACCGGCGGAGTGAAATTCGTTCCCTATCAGTCAACTCCCAGACGCAACAAGACCGGCTTGGGACTACTAACTCGGGCCTTCGTTGCGTCTGGCCGACTTTCCCCCAGGTAGGTATGCCGGAACTCGCAGACACCATCGCCGCAGTGGCTACTCCCTTTGGCCGGGGAGGAATCGGAGTTGTCAAGGTCAGCGGCCCGCTAGCCGAGTCCATCGCCCGGGCCATCTTCATTCCCCAAAATCCTACCTGCTCGTTTACGTCCCATCATTTGTATTATGGTCACATCAAAGAGCCATCTTCCAACTCCTGGTTAGACGAAGTCATGTTGACCGTGATGAGCGCCCCATTTTCCTATACTCGGGAGGATGTGGTAGAAATCCAGTGCCATAGCGGCCCGGCAGTGATCGATGCCATTCTGTCGCTGGTTTTGGCCCACGGAGCCAGGCCGGCTGAGCCGGGTGAATTTACCAAGCGGGCATTCCTGAACGGCCGCATTGACCTGACCCAAGCCGAAGCCGTGATGGACCTGGTCAACGCCCAGACCGACCGGGCCGCGGCAATGGCCTCCCACCTTCTTCAAGGACGATTGCTTAGCCGCATTGAGGCCGTCCGAGAAGGCTTGATCAGTCTGTTGATGGATCTGGAGACAGCCATTGATTTCCCGGACGAAGAAATAGAAATTATTTCTTACTCCGAAGCCGCTGTTTACCTCCGCCGGAAAGCCATTGACCCTGTCTCGGACCTGATCGAGGCTTACCAGCAAGGCCGAATTTATCGCCAGGGTATCAAAACCATCATTCTGGGCCGGGTGAATGCCGGCAAATCCAGTCTGCTCAATGCCTTGCTCAATGAATCACGGGCCATCGTCACCGCCGTACCAGGCACCACCAGGGACTTCATTGAAGAGACTATGTCCATCGAAGGATTACCGGTGGTTATTTGCGACACGGCCGGCATCCGGTCACATGCGGATGAACCGGAACGCCTGGCTCAAGAAAAAACCATGGAACTGCTTCAACTAGCCGATTTGGTATTGTATGTGCTCGACGGGTCGGTTAAAATCCACCCTGATGATCTTTCCCTGGTCGGCCTGGCCGGAGATAAGCCGATGATTATAGTGGCCAATAAATGTGATCTGCCGCCGGCCAACCAGTTGGATAAGCTCAAAGAAATATTTAATTCCGACCGGGTGGCGGCCATTTCCGCGGTTACCGGCCAGGGGTTGGATGTGCTTAAAAGGACTATTAAATCAGTCGTTCTGGGGCAACATGAATTTTCATCTCTGCCGGAGGTGGTTCCAAATCGACGTCAAGCCGAACTGTTGGACCTGGTTCGGACCTCATTACTAACTGCCGAAAACGCCATCCGAAACAACTTGTCCCCTGAATTCGTCGCGGCGGACATCAATGTGGCCCTGGGACATCTTGGGGCCATCATAGGTGAGACCTATCCCGACGAAATACTGAACCGGATCTTTGATTCTTTTTGTATTGGGAAATAGCCCATGCCGGCAGAAAACAAAAACAGAGAGTTAATGCGGCAAGCCGCGGCCTGTCTTGACCTGAACCTGACTGATGAGACAATAGACAGGTTCATGGTGTACCTGGCTGAGCTTAAAAAATGGAATAAAATTGCTTCATTGACCTCCATTACCGGCGACCGGGACATTATTTTAAAGCATTTCATTGATTCTCTGACCATTCTGCCTTTTTCGGCGGCGGCTGACAACCTGGCCGACTTAGGGGCGGGGGCCGGTTTCCCATCATTCCCGTTAGGAATCATGGCGCCGGATCTGGATATTACGGTAGTCGAATCTTCGGCCAAAAAAATAAACTTTCTCCGTTACGTCAGCGGTCTGCTGGGGCTAAAAAAAATAAGGCTTATTCACGGTGATATCTTTCATCCTCCTCCCGACTTGCCGGGTCATGGGTTAGTTACCGCCCGCGCCCTGGCCGCTCCCGAAAAAATGTTTACAATCTCTCAGCCATATCTGAATCCCCATGGCCGTCTGCTCATTATGGCCGGTCCAGGGACAAATGTGAACCACTTGTCGGCTGAGGCCAAACCGTTCAAGTTGGTCACCCACCTCCAGCTAGACTTGCCGATTTCCGGAGACAAAAGACAAATTTTCGTTTTTTCCATCGAATAATACAAATCCCGGATAACCACATGATCGGAGGAATCAATGTTTAGAAAAAAACTTCAACCGTTGCTCTTGGTCTTTGGTTTGGTGACTTCCCTGTTGTTCTTGGCAGCCTGCGGCGGTGGAGGCGATACCCCGGCCAACTCCTCGGGAGAACCCAAATGGTATATCAGCTTTACTGGTGGCAGTAGTTCAAGTTCAATTAACAACATCATGATTTACGGCCTGGACGGAACAGCAAAAGGTAAGGCCCTGAATGAGAGCAGCCTACCGGCCGGTGTTACTTTGAGGGAACTGCGCGGCTTCACCTTTGGTCCCGACGCTAATCTCTACGTAGTCAATGCCTATAAGGACTATAGCCAGGTGCTCCAATTTAAAGGCCAACTGAATGCTAATGGCCAGTACGATTTCAGCAAGGTCTTTGTGCAACACTCTGCCGGCCTTAATCCCGGCCTGGATCACCCTTTGAGCGCAATCTTCAGCTCTGACGGAAATCTTTACCTCTCCAGTCAGGATACAGATGTTATTTCACGCTATTATGGCCCGAAATCAACAATATTTGAACCTGCCCAGCCCATGAAGTTGCCGTCCTCCCTCCTGGGAGTTGGAAACTTTTATCCAGGCACCTTTGTGCCGTCATCAACCCAAATACAGAATGGCCTGAAAGCCGCCCAGGATGCCGCGTTCGGACCCGATGGGAATCTCTACGTAGCCGACCGGGATGACAACAGTATCAAAAAATATGATGGACAAACCGCCACCTATCTGGGCAAGATCGTTTCCGATAAATTGATTCAGCCGGCTCATCTGCTGTTCAGCCCCGCAGGCGACTACCTTTACATCGGTAGTTCCGGCCGCGATGCAGTTCCAAGATATAATTTAAAAACCGGCCAGACGGAAGACTTCATCACCCCCAAATCGGGCGGTTTGTCATCGCCGTCGGGGCTGGCCTTTGGTCCGGACAAGTACCTTTATGTGGCCAGTCGCCTGACCAATCAGATTCTTCGTTACGATGCCGCCACCGGCAAACCGGACCAGAAGCCCTTCATCGACGGATTAAAGGACAATCCGGAATTCTTGATCCTGGTCAACAATTAGCACCCCGAACTGAAAAGTATCGAACCCGACTCATCCGCCGCGCCCAACTGTGGCAATAATCTGGGAGGAACTCATGCCGGAGCAAAGGCAGGTGGTTTACCTTATTGATGGCAGCTCATACCTGTACCGGGCCTTTTATGCGGTCAGCAACCTCACTGCGCCTGATGGGACACCAACCAATGCCGTCATGGTTTTCGGCAATATGTTGTTAAAGATATTGAAAGAAAAAAAACCGAAATACATCGGCGTGATCTTCGATTCTCCCGAGCCATCCTTTCGGAAAGATATTTATCCTGATTACAAAGCCAACCGCAGCATCATGCCCGAAGATCTGATTGTCCAGATCCCCGTCATTCTTCAACTCATAGAGCTACTAGGCATTTTCCATCTGGCCCGGTCCGGCTGGGAGGCAGACGATATTATCGGGACGCTGGCCGCCCGAGAAGCCGCGGCCGGAAAAAAAGTAGTCATCGTCTCTGGGGACAAAGATTTTATGCAGCTTATTTCCCAAGACATCCTCATGTGGGACGGCCAAAAAGACCTGTGGCTCGGCGAGGCTCAAGTGGTCGAAAAATTGGGCGTCCGGTCGGATCAAGTGATTGATTTCATGGCCTTGACCGGCGACGCCGGCGACAATGTGCCGGGTATCCCAGGGATCGGTCCCAAGACGGCCCAAAAACTGATCGAGTCTTTCGGAACGCTGGACGCCATATACCAGCACCTGGATCAGGTCAAGCCCGAACGCCAGCGGGAGTTACTAGCCAGACACAAAGATACTGCCTATCTTTCCAAAGACCTGGTGACTATCCGGACCCAGGCTGAGATTGATGTTGATCCCGGATTGCTTTGTCCCGGCCCCAGAGACAACCGTGGGCTGTTGGATGTTTTCTCCCGCCTGGGGCTAAAGAAACTGGCGGCTGAACTGGCCACCGAACCGGTCGAGCAGATCGAACCACCGGAACCCGAAAAGGCGCCCGACTATCTGGTAATCCAGGACAATGCCGGGCTAAGATCTTATCTGGAGTCCATCCGGGAAACCGACCGGTTGATTTTCTACTGTGCCGGTGCTCCCGGTCCCAAGGCAGCCGCCATCCCGGCCGGTCTGGCCCTCATGGCCGATTCCAGGATGGTGTATGTTCCCTGGCCGTGCGACCAGGATTCGGTCGTCCAGCTCCAAAATCTGCTGGGTCAACCGGCGCTGCCCAAGGCCAGTCATGACATCAAGGCTCAATGGCCGCGGCTGGTCCGAATGGGGCTTCTTCCGGGCGGTCCGCTGGACGATTTGATGGTGGCTTCCTACTTACTCGACCCGGAAACAAGGTTACACGACATCACGGCCATAGATGACCGGTTAGTTCCAGACGGTGATCAACCGCGCCGGCAGTTGGCTTTGCCCTTAGCTCAGGATACTTCTCCCAAAACATATGCCCCCCTGGCGTGTGCCGCGGCGCAGGCCGTCAGCCGCCATTTTGATCAGAAGGTCAAGGAACTTCAGGCCCAGAACTTATATGACCTGTACCGTCGGATCGAAATGCCCCTGGTCCCGATTCTGGCGGAGATGGAGTCTACGGGAGTTTTACCGGATGCGGACTACTTGCGGGAAGTCTCTGCGGATATTGACCAGAAACTGAATGACCTGGAAAAAGAAATCCACCTTCTGGCCGACCAATCCTTTAACATCAATTCATCAAAACAATTGGGATTTATCCTGTTCGACAAGTTGGGTCTACCGCAACAAAAAAAGACCAAGAAAAAGACCGCCTATTCCACCGATGAAGAAGTCTTGGAGTTGTTGGCTCCTCTCCATCCCCTCCCGGCCAAGGTCATGGACTACCGCGGTCTGGCCAAGTTGAAATCCACTTTTGTCGACGGTCTGCTGGCCGAGATCAATCCGGCCACGGGCAGAATTCACACCACTTATAATCAAACGGTTACGGCCACGGGGCGGTTGAGTTCCAGTCAACCCAATCTGCAGAACATCCCGGTGGGTGACGAACACGCCCACAATATTAGACGCGCCTTTATTGCGCCGCCGGGGCAGGTGATGTTGTCGGCCGACTATTCCCAAATCGAATTGCGCGTTCTGGCCCACTTCACCCAAGATGACACCCTGCTTCAGGCTTTTCGGGAAGGGCGAGATATCCACACGGCCACAGCCATAAAACTGTTTAAGGTTAAGCCACCGGATATCACCGGCGACATGCGCCGATTATCCAAGGTCGTCAACTTCGGGGTTATTTACGGTATGAGCGGCTTCCGGCTGAGCAAGGAACTGCATATCACCCCGGCCATGGCCAACAAATACATTGAAGACTATTTCGCTCAATACCCAGGGGTCAAATCATTTACCGAAAAGGTCATTGCCGCGGCCGAGCAGACCGGGGCCGTCACCACCCTTCGAAACCGCAAACGGGTCATCACCGGGATCACCAGTCGCAACCATACCATCAAGAAAAACGCCGAACGGATGGCCTTTAACACCGTTATCCAGGGCAGCGCTGCAGATATTATCAAGGAGGCCATGATCGCGGTCATCACCGCCTTATCCATGCATAAATTCAAGGCGAAATTACTCATGCAGGTCCATGACGAGCTGGTTTTCGAGGTTCCGGAACCGGAACTCCATCAGATTACCGCACTGGTCAAACATTCCATGGAAGACGTCTGCACTCTGGCCGTCCCTTTAGTGGTGGATCTCAAGGCCGGCCCCAACTGGGGTGAAATGAAGGCGATACAGTAAGAAATTAAGGAAGGGCGACGATGACGAGTGAACCGGCGTCGATCCGACAAGAGGACCAACTGGTCTGCAGTGTGGTTCAACGAATTGCTGAAGCAATTAGACCTGAGCAAATAATTCTATTCGGCTCCCGAGCCAAAGGTACGGCCGGCCATGAAAGCGATATTGATCTGGTCGTGGTATATTCCGGACCAAAATCCAAGCGGGAGATCGAGTTGGACATCTATAGATTATTCAGACATCCAACTTTCTCATTAGACGTGTTCATCATGACTCCCCAAGAACTGGATAACACGAAACAAATTGCTAATTCATTGGCTCGGGAAGCTGTTGAAAACGGGGTCGTGTGCTTCGATGGTAGTCACATCTAACCACCAGTGGACCAGTGTGCGGCGCCATTTCTATATAGGAGATCAAAATTGAAAAAAGCCTTTATCACCGGAATATCCGGGCAAGATGGTTCGTATCTGGCCGAACTTTTGCTCTCCCAGGGTTATCAGGTCCATGGCTTTGTCCGCCGGACGGCTGATGAACACCCGGAACACCGGTTCGGCAACCTCAGCCAGGTACTGGATAAGATACAATTACATTACGGCTCTCTGGAAAGTTTTCCCAGCATATTTGCCGCCTTGGAGAAAACTCGCCCAGACGAGTGTTACCATCTGGGTGGCTACAGTCAGGTCGGCTCGTCCCTGGAGGAAGAGTTTGCCGTAACCCAAATCAATATCCTGGGCATTCAGAATATCCTATCCGCCCTCCTCCTGCTCTGCCCCAAGACCAGGCTCTTTTTCGCCGGCTCAAGTGAGATGTTCGGCAACGCGAGGGAGCCCCCCCAGACCGAACACACTCCCTTCAATCCCCGGTCACCCTATGGAATTTCCAAGGTCACCGGCTATTTTATGACCAAGTATTACCGGGAAAGGCACGGATTGCACGCCAGTTGCGGGATCTTATACAATCACGAATCTCCCCGCCGCGGCGCCGCGTTTGTGACCAGAAAAATAACCGCCCATGCCGCCCAGATCAAGTTGGGGATTAAGGACAAAATAGGGCTGGGCAATATAGAGGCCAGACGCGACTGGGGCCACAGCCGGGAGTATGTGCGCGCCATGTGGCTAATGCTTCAGCAAGATAAACCCGATGATTACGTCATCGCCACCGGGACAACCCATTCTGTCCGGGATTGCTTAGAAATTGCTTTTGATTACTGCGGATTGGACCCTTACAAGTACCTGGAAACAGACACCGGCCTCGGCAAATTCCAGGACGCGGTCTTAATGGTTGGAGATGCGACCAAAGCCAAACAAATCCTGGGCTGGGAAAGCACCATTGACTTCAAATCATTGATTCAAGAAATGGTTGCCCACGACCTGAAATACTATGCGGCCAGAGTCAATTCATAACTATCGAAACCTTCTTGAGACCGAAACCTTCTTGAAACCGGCGGCCTTTCCTTCGCGCGTCCGGGCTGGAATCAAGACTTAAATTTGGGTTGAACCGGTGGAAGGTTGGATGGAGGGGAACACTTCTTCTGATACAGGTTCGTGTCGCCAACGCGGATGGGCTGAAACTTACTAGTCAGCGTAAACATGTTCTCCGACGCCCCAAGCATCAACAAGCCATTTTCGTTCAAGGAATTAAAAAACTTGTCGAGAATCTTTTTTTTTGTCTCGTCGTCAAAATAAATCAAGACGTTTCGACATAAGATGACGTCAAAGTTACCAAACAACATGAATGGCTCAATCAGGTTGGCCCGGCGAAAATCAACCATACTCCGAATCCAGCTCTGAATGACCAACGAGTTTCCTGCCTTGACGAAGTACTTGGCCCGCTGATCCGGGGTCAACCCGCGTGAGACTTCTACGGCGTTATATTCTCCGGCAATGGCCTTGGCCAGGACTTCCGGTGAGATATCCGTAGCCTGAATCCCGAAGTCGCTGGTTGAAATTCCAAATAAACGACAGAGCTGGACGTACTCATGGATTAGAATGGCCAGGCTGTATGGCTCCTGGCCGGTTGAAGCCGCCGCACACCAAATGCGTACCTTTGGCCCTTTGATGTCCATGGAACGGCTTTTTCTGACCTTGATCAGTTCGCCGAGTATGGGCAGGATATAATTCTTAAAGGTATCAAACGGGTGTTTGTCCCGGAAAAACGATGTCTCATTGGTGGTGATGGCTCCAATTACCTTGTCCTTCATTGGAGCCGAATTCTCTCTCACCAGTCTCTCGTTGAACTCGGCAAAACTTTTGCAGCCTGCATCCAAGACGAGCGTTCCCAATCTCTGACGGATAAGGTACTTCTTGTCTTCTTTTATGTCCAAGCCACAAATCTTGTAAATGTATTCTCTTATATTTTGAAAATCCGCCTGTGACAGTTCCATTCCCGATAACTCATCTCTTCCCGGTTAGTCTGCCCACCGCAGTCGGGATCTTATCCAACGGCAGGACATCATCCACCTGACCGGAGGCCACGGCCGATCCCGGCATGCCCCAAACCACACTGGTGGCTTCATCTTGGGCGATAACATAGGCGCCGGCCCGTTTCAGCGGGCCCAGACTCTTGGTCCCGTCATTGCCCATCCCGGTAAGAATAATGGCCACGACGTCACCTCCGTAAGCAGCCGCGGCAGACCTGAACAGGACGTCCACGGAAGGCCGGCACCCGTTTTCCGGCGGCTGATCGTTAATGGTCGTCATAACCTGACCCAAGGTATTCTTTCTGACCAACATGTGGCGGCCGCCCGGAGCAATATAGGCCCAGCCGTTATCAACTATGTCGTTATGGCGGCCTTCGATTACCTGATGGCGGCATTTGTTATTGAGGCTTTCCGCCAGCGACTGGGTAAAGGTCGGGGGCATATGTTGCACGATAAAAATAGGCAACTCAATCGTGTTGGATAACTCCGGCATAATTGCCGACAAAGCCCGGGGGCCACCCGTGGAGACACCGATGATAACGGCTTTGATCTGGCCGGCAGGAACGGAAGCAGGAGTCGCCCGAGACGGCGGAGGGGGTAGTTGGGCTGCGAGACTGGAGGCCTGGGCCTTTTTCCTTTGAGCCGCGGCAGACCGTCTCAAGGCGAACAGTCGAATTTTCACCAGCAACTGCCGCCGTAAATAGGCCGTGTTTTCCTGGGAGTTCTTTCCATCGGGTTTGGTCACAAAATCGAAGGCCCCGTACTCCAAGGCATTAATCGTAACCTCAGCCCCTTTGGTGGTGACCGAACTGACCATGATCACCCCAATGTCGGGCAGGTCCGGGTGGGCGGCATTATACTCCTGGATGGCCTTAAGTGTCGCCAAACCATCCATGACCGGCATTTCTACGTCACAGGTCACCAAATCGGGAGGTTTCAGCTTAATTAATTCGATGCCCCTGGCCCCGTTATGGGCCGTCCCGGTCACCTCGATATCGTTTTCGCCGGATAGGGCGCTGGCGATGGCATTACGAAAAATTATTGAATCGTCAATGATTAATATCTTAAGTCTTTCAGCCATGAAATTGCCCATATCTCCAATTGTTATCCCCTCCGGATTGCGGCCGGCCTGGCGTATATAGAATACTACAACCTGGCCATAGTCCGAAGAAGTTCCATAGGTTAGGCCAGGGACGATCAGACGCCGCCCTGGGTTTGGTCTAAGACATTCTCGGCCGGTGTGTTACTTGTTACCGGCTGATCCTGAACTTGTTGGCCACTTCGGACAATTGACCGGCAACTTTGGCTAATTCCGAGGCAGACAGGTTAACCTGACGGGCGCTGGAGTTGCTGTCCACCGAGGCCTGGCTGACCCCCTGGATATTAGCCGACACTTCATTGGCCCCCTTAGCCGCTTCCCCCACATTCCGGGACATATCATTGGCACCCTTGGCCACTTCGGCAATGGAGCCGGCGATGTCGTTCACCCCGGTGGCCGCCTGGGAAACGTTGGATGAAATCTCATTGGCCGCCTTGGTTTGCTGATCTACGGAAGTGGAAATGATTTCGACTGATTCACTAATATTGTTGATAATCTCAGACACCTGCTTGATGACTTCGACCGCCTCTTTGGTATTCAGTTGGACTCCTTCAATCTTATTGGCGATGTCTTCCGCGGCCTGGGCGCTTTGATTGGCCAGTTCTTTGATCTCATTGGCCACGACGGCAAACCCCTTTCCCGCGTCGCCGGCCGAGGCGGCCTCGATGGTGGCATTCAGGGCCAGGAGATTGGTCTGCTCGGCAATCCGCTTGATCACTTCGGTCACCTTACCGATGGCATGGGCCGCACCGCCTAAGGTATTCATGGTCGTGGTCGCCTCTGCCGACATTTTGGTGGCTTTTTTAGAGATCTTGGCCCCATCTTCAGCACTTTTAGAGACATCGTTTATGGACATCGTCATCTCTTCTATGGCGCTGGCCACGGTGTTCATGTTTTGGGACATTTGCTCCGCAGCCGAGGACACGGTGGCGATATTGACGCTCATCTCTTCCGCCGCAGAGGCCATGGTATTAATATTGGTAGACATCTGTTCCGTAGCCCCGGCCACGTTGTTGGACTGGGCGGTCATTTGTTCCGAATTGGCCACCAGGGTGGAAGACACGGTGGACAACTCCTCCGATTGGGAGGCCAGGCTCTTGGCGTTTTCCTGAATCAGCCTGATCATGGAGACCAACTGGTCGCTCGACTTATCTAAAGCGCGGGCCATATCGCCGATTTCATCCTTGGTGGTCATGTTCAGCCGGTTGGTCAGGTCGCCGGCCGCAATGGCGTTGGCCAGATCCACCACTTTACCAATCGGGTTGATAATTCCTTTAGCGATACCGATGGCGATGATGACGCCCAAAATAATAGCCACGATCAACCCGATGATCATCACCATTGAGGCTTGGGACAAAGTGGCCATGGAGTGATTGGCCCGTTCCGTAGCTTTCTTCAGCCCGCCGTCGGAGGTTTCCGAGGCCATTTTTAGAAGCTCATCAGCCACAACATTACGTTTTTTGTTCGATTCGTCCTGTTCTTCCTGGTTCTTAATGTAGTCAATCACAGCTTGTTTATATTCTTGAGCCGCTGTCCTCACCTCGGCCAGGGTCTTAAGGTCGGCCTCTCGGGTGGTCACGGGCTTAAGCTCATCAAGCTTCCTGTCAATATCAGAAAAAGCTTTCAAAACTTCATGCAACATCTTAACGTCGTTATTTGCCTGGGCCTTAAAATTTGAAATGCGGATGTAATTTCCCAATCCTACTATTTCATTCATTGTATTAATTTTCTTAAAACGATCTAGGGCGCCGGCGGATTCAGCCCGCGCCTTGATTTCCTTTTCAAACATTTCATTTTCGTGGGCGAGATACCCATTACACTGCTCTATATATTTCTTGGCCGAGGCATCCAGCCGTTTCCGAATTTCAATGATCTCTTTAACTCGGGTCACGGTTTCACTGATCAGTTTCTCATACGTTCCAATGCCACTATCAATCTTGCCCAAATTTTCCCGCAATTTAGTCAATTCAACGTATTTGTTAGACAACTCTTTGCAATCTTGAATATTCTTTTTAATTTTAGCCAAACTCGCCATGGCGGTATTAAGATAATCCTCATTTCGAGATAGGGAATATCCCCGAACGCCGAACCTCATCTCCCTAAAATTTGATTCAAGGTCGGTGACTATATCCACTTCCGGCATGTATTCCTGAGCCAATTCCGCGGCCCGGCGTTCGGCGGATTTCATATTAACCACCGCCAGGGTACCAAGCGCCACCGCCAATAAAATCAATACGCCAAAGCCCAGACCGATTCGAGTCGCCAGTTTCAAATTGCTCATTCATTCCTCCCTAAAAAATATGGTTGTCTCATCAAAAACGTTGGGGTTTTCGAGTTAGCGGCTCCTGCCTTTTTCTATGATTCGCAAGAAACTCTTGGCATTCAAAATAACCAGCAGACGGTCTTTGAGCTTGCAGACGCCCTCGATCACGTCCCCGGCGTCGACAATCCGATCCAGCTTATCATCAACCTTTGTCCGCTGTTCGATCTGGCCTTCGGTCACCTCAACCACATCTCCAATTCGATCCACCTGAACCCCGAACGGCTCTCCCACCTTGGTTTTGAAAATTATCAGCCTCCGGCCGTCGACGTCGTCAGCCCGCTCAAAACCCAGCAACAACCGCAGGTCGATGACCAGATGGATCTGACCTCGGATGTTGACATATCCCTTAACTTCTTTAGAGGCATGAAAAATCGGGGTGAAGGTGATTTCGGAATTAATTTCTTTGACATCCAGGATATCTACCCCGAACAGGCGTCCGGACAGCCAAAAGGAGCAAAACTGCCGCTTCCTTTCCGTCTCAAAGACTTCATCGCTTCTGACAGCTTCCATCAAATAAGACTCCTTTCCGGTCCCCTACACTTTTTGCATAGCTTCAGCCACAGTGGTAAGGAGGAGTTCACGGTCAATTTTAGTTCGATACCAGTTGAATCCGACTTTTTTGGCTTTGTCCCGGTCTTCATCCGAGTCCAGGGCCGTTAAGGCGATGGTCGAGACATCACGATTCTTTAGGCCACTTCGAATTTTTCTCACCATTTCCCACCCGTCCATAACGGGCATATTGATATCGGACACCACCAGATCAAAATTAATTTCATTGAACTTATCCAGGCCGATCTGGCCGTTTTCAGCCATGACCACTTCATACCCGTCCGCCTCCAGATAGCCTTTGACCAGATGTCTGAAAAAGGAGGCGTCTTCCACCAATAATATGCGTCGCACCTGTTCCGGCGGCGGCGTCCTCAACCGGCGCTCAGAAAACCACTCCGGCTCCGCCTTTTCGATCAGCCGGTAGATATCGATAAACAAAGTCATGTGGCCCCGCAAGATATCCGTACCCAAGAGGCCGTCTTCCATATAGCTTTCCGTATTCATTTCAATGGACGTCTCTTCGATGTCAATGATGCTGGACATTAAAATGCCGAAGGGTTTCTTGATATGTTTGGGTAAGAGCAGAAACATTTCCTCTCGTTCGACCGTGGGGTTGACATTCAGATGGTCATGCAACCGCAAAATAAGTGTAGATACCCCATCGATGGTCACGTATTCCCGTTGCCCCACCCGTTCAATCTTGGCGGCCTCGACCCGCTCCACCCGCTTGACCAACGGTAAGGCCACGGCAAATTGTTCCTCCGGTCCATTCTTGAACAACAAGACGGTTTGAGTTTCTTGATCACCGGCCCCCTTGTCGAGCTGGTCAATGATCTCTTCAGCCGCGCCCTCCAGAGAGATGCCCCCATGCTTGGCAATTCCCTCAATATCGAGGATCAAGGCCACCCGTCCATCGCCCATGACCGTGGCGCCTGAATAGATGCTCAAGGACTTAACCGCGGGATGCATGGGTTTGACCACTATCTCCTCGGTGCCGATCACCCGGTCGATGATCAAACCAAACCGGTTGGCCCCGACCTTCAAGACACAGAAGTTCAGCGACCGGGAAAAATAGACTTCCGAATCTTTCCCTGACTTCTTAACATTCAGATATTCCTGATACGCTTGTTCATACTCCCGCCGATGGCTCTCCGAAATCTCGGCCCGGATATCCTCGGTAAAGGGTTGGGGCCTTTTCAAAATTTCCCCCAGCCGGACCAGCGGTAAGAGCCGATCCCGAAGCCGAAACACTTCCTTATCTCCGGCATACTCGACCTTGGTCACCACGTCTTCGTCATATAAGCAGACCAGCTCTTCCAGATTGACCTGGGGAATGGCATATCGATAATCACCCATCATTACGATAAGACAGGGAATAATGGCCAGGGTCAAGGGCAGCCGGAGTAAAACCGCCGTCCCCTCGCCCGGTCTGGATTCCAGATCCAGGGTGCCGCCCAGTTTCTCAATACTGGATTTGACCACATCCATGCCCACGCCTCGGCCGGAAACATCGCTCACCGCCTCCACCGTGGAAAAACCGGGCAACAGAATATAGCTCAATATCTCTTTTTCGCTCAGTTGGGCCAGTTCCACTTCCCCTTTGAGCTTTTTCTCCAGAATCTTCTTTTTGACCTTATCGGCGCTTATCCCCCGGCCGTCGTCTCTGATTTCAATGTTGATCTGGCCGGCCTCGTGGGAGGCCCGCAGGACAACATGCCCGGTTTCCGGTTTCCGGGATTTAGCTCGAACATCGGGAGGTTCAATGCCATGGTCACAGGCGTTCCGAATCAAATGGGTCAATGGATCGGCCAGGGATTCCAGGATGGTTTTATCCAGCTCCACTTCATTGCCATAAATAGTAATCTCGATCCGCTTGCCCAGTTTTTTGCCCAGCTCCCGGACGATCCGGGGAAATTTGCCAAAAACATTCCCGATGGGCTGCATTCGGGTGCGCATGATGCTTTCTTGCAGCTCTGAGGTCACAATGTCGAGCCGTTGCACCACGGAACGGGCAACAGGATCGGTTTTATCCACGGCCAGCAATTGTTGATTCCGGACCAAGACCAATTCTCCGGCCAACATCATCAGTTTGTCGAGAATATCTACAGTGATCCGAATGGTTCCCGGCCGCTCCCCTTTTATTTTAGCGGCTGCGGCCAAATCCGCGTCCCGATCCCCATTCACGGATTCGGGCCTGGCTTCTTGGTCTTCGCCTTCGGTATCCAGGTCAGGCATCCGATCCACATCTCCAGACAGTATTTTCTCGTCTCTGATCGTCAGTTGTTTTTTTTCCGATGAATCATTTATGGCACTGACAAGTGCGGCCTGGGGGACTAGGGGAACAAGTGCCGTCATTGGTTCGGGAGCCGCTGGAGCAGGCCTCGCCGTGGCTGCCGGCTGTATTCCGGCCAGGTTCACGTTTATGATATTGTCCGGCGATACTCCCGTGGCCAACTGAATGATATCCGGTTCGATAATGGAGGCGTACAACACTTCGTAGAGTAACGGGCCTGTGGGCAAGCCGGCCCGGAGGTCATCACCGGATGTTTCGATCCTGGCATCCACGATTTCCCCGGTGCTTAACAGAGCCTTGATCAAGGCCACCGGGCTCTTGGCCTGTTGCTGAGCCAAGATATTCAAATCGTACTTCAAGACATAGAGATATTTTTTGGTGGCGGTTATATTCCTTAGGGTAAATTCGTTTACTTGAAAACCCAGATCACGCCCTCCGCCATTAGTCAGGGGGACATTGGTGTCGAGTTCAGTTTTGGTTTCCGGCGAGATTTCCTTGGCCAGCAATGCGGTCAGCCGGTCTCTGATTTCGGAGATGTCGATCTCGTTACTGTTCTCCACATCATCAAGCAGCGTGCTGAGCAGATCCACCCCAGCCAGTAAGGTATCGATGAACCGGGATTCGGGTTTGATATCCCCCGACCGCATCATCGACAACAACGTCTCCATATTGTGGGACAAATCATTTATATTATTAAGGCCGATGAAACCGGCACCGCCCTTGATGGAATGAATGGCGCGAAACACTTTGTCTACCAGGGTATAATCCGGGTTGTCCTTCTGTTTCTCCAAATCGAGGAAATCATCTTCAATGGTCTCTAAATGTTCTTTAGCCTCGGCCACAAACTCGTCAATCAACGATCTATCAAAATCCATCGAGTTATCTCCTTAAACTATCGACGCGCAGCTTGGGAGGTTTCATTAACTGTTACGGAGTAGGAGCTAGGGGTTAGGGTTACCGGTCTAGGTCACCACCCGGTAA
>JADFYN010000004.1:0-1983 GCA_015233055.1 Deltaproteobacteria bacterium | reverse complement strand
CCGATTGGCATTTACAATCACCAGTTCAGCCGGCGTCTTTTGTTTGGTCAACATCTTGGCGAACAAGATGAATACGGACAGGCTGACCGAGTCTATATCTTCCACTTTGATTAGATCAAATCTATACCGGGCGTAACCCTGGTCAATCAAACTTATCAAGAGGGTTCTAAACTTATCCACCACGCTTGAGGTGACGTCTCCCGTTGGGGAGATGACCTGCCAGCCGTCTTCCTCCGTAATTGTAAAACCCGTTTCAGAAGTAAAGTGAAAATACGCCGTAACCTGGCTTCCGGTCTTATTAAACACTATTTCATCGGCGAAGGCGTTGATCAACCCATATCCTCGGCTGCGGGGCTCGAGCGGGTCCTGCGGAATGGTCAAGTCTACCTTCTTATGGTTAAATCCTGATCCTTCGTCCTCGACGGTTATCTTGAAGCGAGTATCCTGGAGGTGTTCCACACAGCAGGTGACCAGGCGTTCAATCACATTTTTGTTGCCATGTTCAATGGCATTGTTCAGCAACTCCCTCAGAACCATATTAAAATTAGCCAGTTCAGAAATATCATACTGTTTTAAATATTCAGCCGTGTCACGAACCACCCGATCCACCAGACGCATCTCAGAGGTAAGCTTAAAGGTGATTGAATGTTTTTCTTCATTCACATTAAACATGTTGTTCTCCTAAAATATTATACCACCGAAAGCCGAAGTCTCAATTCAGACGGCATTGATTGAAATTCCCTCCCGGCAGATTCCAAGCTGGCCTTAGTTCGCCCAACCAGACATCACGACGTCCATCCCGTCTATTTAATCTCCAAACCGACCAAGAGCATGTCATCGTGAGGTTTATTTCGACAAAAATTAAGCACATCCTGCCACATCGCGTATACCATCTCCGGGAAGACGTGCTTCCGGTATTTATTAATCAGGTCGTCAAATCCCGCCTCGGAAAATTTGATTTTCGCCCCGGTCAAGCCATCAATCCGAAAGGCATCCACTAACCCGTCGGTATGAAGGAAAAGGCGATCCCCCGAAGCCAGGGGAAAAGTGCGGTTCTCGAAATCAACCTGATCACTTAACCCCAGGACATCACCATCGGTGTAGACAGGCGTCGGCACAGCTAGCTGATTCTCCAATCTAATCAGGGGTGGATGACCGGCCGTGACCACTTCTCCCTGCCTGGACACAAAATCCAAACGTACAAAAATAGCCGTGACCATACGTTCATTCTTGCCGTGCTCCAGTAATTGGGTATTTAAGATGCGGAAAAAATCCCGGCCATCTTTTCCAATCCGGCTGTTTTCATCGAAAAAAGCCTTCAGCAAAACAGTATGGTATGATGCCCCCATGTCATGGCCGGAGACATCAGCCACCAATATGTCGCATCCCACGGCTGTCTTCCGAATGTCAAAAAAATCCCCACCCAGATCAGCCAGCGATTGATGTCTATAAACAACATTAACCAGGTCCAGATCGGGTTGAATGTGAACGAGGCTCTGATACGCGTCCACAGCCAGATCCACTTGTTTTCGAAGCTTCTCAAAATTAAGCCGGTATGCCTCCAGTTCCCGATTCAAGCGAGCCTTTTCTTGTTCCACTTGAGTTGTCACGGCCTGGCTTTCAGCCTTAAGTTTCTCCGCTTTTTCCAAGACACCGGAAACTCGTTTGACCAATTCATCCGATTCAAACGGTTTGTCTAAGTATTCCGAGACACCTTTGCGCATTAATTCGATGACGATGTCCTTATCCCCGTACCCGGTCAGAACCAGGGTGGGGATGGATATTTTCATTTCTTCCAATCGATCGATCAATTCAAGACCGGTCAAGCCCGGCATCTGAATATCTGAAACGAGGAAATCAACAGGGTCAGGCGAGTCCTTAAGCTTAACAATCTGGTCAAGAGCCTCCTGGCCGTCCTCTACCGAGGTAACCCGGTACCCTGCCTTACTCAAAACAAAACTAACGGTCATATTTGTGGTTTTT
>JADFYN010000049.1 GCA_015233055.1 Deltaproteobacteria bacterium | reverse complement strand
GTTTTTTGTCTTCCACCAACAGATGAGCCCACTTGACCTTAAGTTAATGACATTGACCCGCAACCAGGGACTGAATAAGTTTGATCCGGTTAAAGAGACATTCACCCGTTATCTACATGATGATAACGACCCCGGCAGCTTGAGTTATAATTACCTCATGATTGCGCCGATATGTGAAGACACCGCTGGAGTGCTGTGGGTCGGAACGCGTGGCGGGGGGCTGAACAAATTCGACCGGGTCACCCAAAAGTTTGCCCATTACCGTCATAACGATAAAGATCCCCACAGTCTCAGCCATGATTCCATCAGGGCCATTTGTCCTGGAGCCTTACCGAACCAAACACCTGCTCTCTGGATTGGCACGGAAGGAGGTGGACTGAACAGATTTGATCCTTCTTCGCAAACCTTCATTCATTATCGGCATGATGATTCCGAGCCCCATAGCCTTCGTAACGATATTGTCATGGCCTTATATGCGGATCTTTCGAGGGGCGTGGTCTGGGTCGGCACCCGCGGCGGATTAGATAAATTAGATCTTTCCACTGAAAAATTCACGCACTATCGACATGACGACAATAATCCTAAAAGCCTGAGCCACAACGATGTGTATACCATCTATCCTGACCGGGACGGAACACTATGGATCAGCACTCTAGGAGGGGGACTCAACCACCTTGACCCGATGACGGAGACCTTCATTCAATATCGCAACGATCCGGATAATCCGAACAGCCTCAACAATGACAACGCTCATCCGATTTGTCAGGACAAGGCCGGAGCGCTGTGGGTTGGAACCTGGGGCGGCGGAGTCAATCGTTTTGACCCCCATCGCAAAAAATTTGGACTGCATCAACATCATCCCAATGTTCTCAAAGGCCTGTCTCACCCTTCAGTGTTTGGTCTTTATGAAGACTCTCACGCCTCGATCTGGATCGGCACGGGCCGGGGGCTGGATAAATTTGATCCAACCACCGAGACTTATACCCATTATCGGCATGACCCGAACGACCCGCGTAGCCTAAGCCATAATAATGCTTACCAAATATATGAAGACCGGCATGGAGTATTATGGGTGGCCACCTTTGGCGGGGGGCTGAATAAATTTGATCGTATCTCGGAAACCTTTACACGTTATCAAAATGAAATCAAAAACCCAGCCAGTCTAAGTGAGGACAGTACCAGGGCCATATGCGAAGACGGTCAGGGAAATCTATGGGTTGGCACGACCTATGGCGGACTGAACAAACTCGACAGAGAACACAACACGTTTACCCGGTATCAGTTTGACCCGAATAATCCATACAGTTTGTGCAGTAACAATATCTGGAAACTTTTCCGCGACCGGACCGGAACCCTTTGGATTGGGACCGGTAACGGGCTGTGTCGGTTTGAACCAGCCACGGAAAGGTTTATCCGATATCAGCACGATGACAAAGTTCCTCACAGCTTAAGCGAGAATACCGTTATGGGTATTTATGAAGACAAGAAAGGAACGCTGTGGATCGGAACGGGGATGGGGTTGAACAAGTTTGACCGAACGACAGGCTGGTTTACCCATTATTTTGAAAAACACGGGCTGTCGAGTGACCGAATAGACAGCATTGTTGAAGACGATCACGGCAACCTGTGGTTGGGGACAAATAAAGGACTGTCCAAATTCAATCCTATCTCGGAAACATGCTTGAATTATGACGTCCAGGACGGCTTACAGGGTAATATCTTTTACTATCAGGCAGTTGCCAAGGCACGGGACGGAAGACTTTACTTTGGAGGGCCTCAGGGGTTTAATGCGTTCTACCCTGAAGACATAAAGAATAATCCATATATTCCACCTGTTGTATTGACCGGTTTCAAAATATCCAATGAAACGGCGCGCATCGGAGACGGATATCCGCTGCAACGAAGCATCACCCATGCTGAAAAAATCGTTTTATCTCCTGATCAATCTGTTTTTAACTTTGAATTCAGCGCCTTAAACTATAGCGCACCTCATAAGAACCGCTATGCTTATATGCTTGAGGGGTTTGACCATGACTGGATTTCCGCAGACAGCGATGGTCGGTTTGCCCACTACACCAATTTGGACCCTGGTGAGTATGTTTTTCGGGTTAAGGGGTCAAACAATGATGGTCTTTGGAATGAACAAGGGGCCTCGGTTAAACTCGTCATTTTATCGCCCTGGTGGAAAGCCAAATGGTTTATGGTGTCCATGTTGGGATTATTTGCTGTTCTGGTTTTCGTCGGACACCGCCGGCGGATTCACTCAATTAATCAACGGAATCGGCTGCTGGAAAGCCTGGTGGCCAAACACACAAAAGAATTACGGGAAAGCGAAGAGCGGTATCGGATGATTTTCAGCCATTCGCCGCTGGGAATTATGCACTTTGATCATCACGGTGTTATTCGCGATTTGAACGATAAATTTGTTGAAATTCTCGGTTCCTCAAGAGAACTTCTCTGTGGTTTTAACATGCTCGAACGACTCCAAGACCAGGGGATGCTCCAGGCGGTTCAGAACACTTTAAACGGTGAATCAGGCTATTATGAAGGCGATTATCGGTCTATAACCAGCGGAAAGATTACTCCGATCCGGGCTATCTTCCAGAGAATTGTATCCCAAGATGGTACTTTTATCGGGGCAGTCAGCCTGGTTGAAGACATCACCGAACGAAAACAGGCAGAGGAGTTAGTCCTAAAAAGTCAGCAAAGATATCGCGACGTGGTGGAAAATGCCAATGACGCCATTATCGTTGTCCAAGATGAAATGATCAAGTTCTTTAACCGCCGGGCCTTGGAAATATCAGGATACACGGAAAAGGAATATTTGAGTAAACCATTTGTAGAATACATCCATCCTGAAGATAGAGAGTCGGTCGTGAAACGTTATTTCAAGCGAATGGAAGGGCTTGATGTTTCTGCACCATATGAGTTTAGAGTGATTGATGCTTACGGCCGAGTCAGATGTATGGAGATAAATGCAGTATTGATCGAATGGGAGGAACGGCCGGCTACCTTGAATTTCTTAACCGACATCAGCGAGATAAAGAGATAGAGAGAGAGCGGGATAATAATATAAAATTACAAGGTGTGTTAGAGATGGCTGGAGCTGTCTGCCATGAGATGAACCAACCAATGCAGGTGGTCTTAGGTTACTCCGAGTTGCTGTTGGAGGATATCCCAGAGGATAACCCCTGGAATGAAGAACTAACGATAATAAGGCACGAAATCAAACGAATGGCGGAGATTACCAAAAAACTTGAAAAAAATACTAAATATGAACAGATAGACTATGTCGGGGACACGAAAATCATTGACCTTAACCGGAGTTCAAGGCCGGAATGATGCCCCTTTGCGGCACCCGCCGCCCCGATATTTAACTTGACACCGGGCCGTTTTCCTATCAATATTAGCCGCTGCCGGCTTTTGCCGATCGCCTTTTGTCTCCTCTTATTTTATTTCCGGCCTATCCAGTGTGTGCCCGGTCACAGGATTCAAACATGAATAGACGATTTCCCCGACTTGTCTCGATCCTCATTTTCTGGTCCCTGGTCTTACTTGGATCGGCCGCGGCTGCGCCCAACGAAGATCGCCTGGCCGGAATCGACCGGTTTATCACCCAGGTGATGAAAGACTGGCAGGTCCCCGGTCTGGCCGTGGCCGTGGTCAAGGACGGCAAGATCATTCTCACCCAGGGATTCGGCCTCAGCCAGGTCAAAACCGGGCAAACGGTGACTCCCGACACCCTATTCGCCATCGGATCTTGTACCAAGGCCTTTACCGCCATGGTCTTGGGCACCCTGGTTGACCAAGGGAAACTCAACTGGGACGTACCGGCCCGAGATTACATTCCCTTCTTCAAAATGTACGACGACTACGTCACCGCCCACCTTACCTTGCGCGACATGTTGACTCACCGCACCGGTCTAGCCCGATATGATTCTCTGCTTTCCGATATCCCCCAGACACGCAAAGAAATCGTTGACCGGCTGCAATATCTGGAGCCCAACAAGGGATTCAGATCCGGCTTTGAATACAGCAACCTCATGTATGTCGTCGCCGGGTTCCTGGCTGAGCAGGTCAGCGGCCAAACCTGGGAAGACCTGGTCCGGGCCCGCATCCTGACTCCTTTGAATATGAAAAGCACTAATTTCTCACCCGATGAGATGCAAAGGTCTCCTGATTTCGCCCTGCCGTATGGGGAAGAAAAAGGCGTAGTCAAACAAATTCCTTTTGCCCAGATCAAAGCCGCCGGCCCGGCCGGGTCGATTAACTCCAATGTCCGAGACATGGCCAACTGGCTCCTGGCCTGGCTGAATAAAGGTCAATTTAACGGCAAAAAAATTATTACCGAGAAAATCTTACAAGATATCCTGACGCCCCAAGTCATCGCTTCCGGTTGGGCGGAATACGACGAAAAATCCTTCAGCGCCTATGCCCTAGGTTGGATGGTCACCACCTATCAGGGCCGGCTGATGGTGACCCACGAGGGTGAGATCGACGGGTTCCACTCCAGTGTGTCCTTCCTGCCCAGAGATAATCTGGGAATCGTCGTCCTGGTCAACAAGTCCGATAAATGCCCGGTCCCTGGGATAGTCGCCTTTAACGCCTATGACCGTCTGCTGGGTCTGCCGGAAACCCCCTGGAATCAACGAATCAAACAAAAATTTGCCCAGATGAAAGAAGCTCAAGCCAAGCTGAAGGCGGACAAGGAAAAGAACCGGAAAACCGGGACTAAACCATCCCATCCCCTCGATGCCTATGGGGGCATATATGGGCACCCGGCCTACGGTTTTATCACCGTGACCCCAGAGGGAGACCGGTTGAAAGTGACCACCGGCGACAAATCAACGTTTTTGACCCATTATCATTATGACGTCTTTGAAACAGCCGAAGAGCCGCCGGAGCTGGCCGGTCTCAGGCTGAGCTTTAATACCGATCCGGCGGGCGACATCGCCTCGATATCCGCCCCCCTGGAGCAAGGCATCAAGGACATTGTTTTAACCCGGATGACCGATAAAAAATGACCACCCGCAGCCGTGACGAACAAACCCCGAAACACGTAACCCGTAACCCGCAACACCGCACCAGGAAGGAGAATCTCTTTGAAGAAAGGAGCCGGCCCCATGCCCGCCGCCGAAGAACGGGATAAATTAAAAGACAAAGACAAAAGCCTGGAAATGGCCCTGGGCCAGATCAGAAAGCAACACGGCCAGGGCTCCATCATGAGAATGGGGGCCCAGGAGACGGCCCAGGTGGCGGTCATCCCGACCGGGTCCATCGGATTAGACCTGGCCCTGGGCGTGGGGGGGATTCCCCGGGGACGGGTGGTGGAGATATTCGGGCCGGAATCATCCGGCAAGACGACCCTGGCCTTGCACGTTATCGCCGAAGCCCAGAAACGGGGCGGCATCGCAGCCTTCATTGACGCCGAACACGCCTTAGATATCCAGTATGCCCGGCGACTGGGCGTGAACGTGGATGATCTCCTGGTCTCGCAGCCGGATTTTGGTGAGCAAGCTCTGGACATCGCCGAAATCCTGGTCCGCAGCGGCGCCATCGACATCATCGTGGTCGACTCGGTCGCGGCCCTGGTCCCGCGGGCTGAGATCGAAGGCGATATGGGTGACTCCCACATGGGTCTCCAGGCCAGGTTGATGTCTCAGGCTTTGCGCAAGCTTACCGGGGTTATCAGCAAATCCCATACCTGCGTCATCTTCATCAATCAGATCCGGATGAAGATCGGCATCAGTTACGGCAATCCGGAAACCACCACCGGAGGTAACGCCCTTAAATTTTACGCTTCATTGCGCCTGGAAATTCGCAAGGTGGCCGGCCTGAAAGAAGGAACCGAGACCATCGGCAACCGGACCAAGGTCAAAGTGGTCAAAAACAAGGTCGCCCCGCCTTTTAAAGAGATCGAATTCGACATCCTGTTCGGTGAAGGCATCTCCCGGGCCGGCGATATTTTAGACTGCGCCGTGGACCTGGACATCATCGAGAAAAGCGGCACCTGGTATTCCTACACGGGAGAGCGGCTGGGCCAGGGCCGGGAAAACGCCCGCAAATTCTTGATCGAACACAACGACATCATGACCCGGATTGAGACCAAAATCAGGGAACATCACGGCTTGCCCCCGGCTTCAGAAGTGATGGAACGGCAGGCCCCTGGGCCCTTGGCTAAGGAGCAGGAATAATGATCACCGGAAACGAAATCAGACAGAAATTCCTTGATTACTTCAATTCCCACGGACACACCGTCGTGGCCAGTTCCTCTTTGCTGCCGAAAAACGACCCCACCCTCCTGTTCACCAATGCCGGGATGAACCAGTTCAAAAGGGTTTTTCTGGGCGAGGACAAACGATCCTACTCTCGGGCCGCCTCCTCCCAGAAATGCGTCCGGGCCGGCGGGAAACATAACGACCTGGAAAATGTCGGCCACACGGCCCGGCACCACACCTTTTTTGAGATGTTGGGCAATTTTTCCTTCGGCGACTATTTTAAGTCGGAAGCCATCGCCTTTGCCTGGGACCTGCTGGTCAAGGTCTATGGTCTGCCCCCGGACAAACTCTATGCCACGGTCTACCAGGATGACGACGAGGCCCACGAACTGTGGAAAAAGGTGGTCGGGATACCGGAATCGCGCATTGTCCGGCTGGGCGAAAAGGATAATTTTTGGTCCATGGGTGATACCGGGCCTTGTGGACCCTGCTCTGAGATATTGATCGACCAGGGTGTGGAATTCTCCTGCGGCCGGCCCGATTGTACCGTGGGGTGCGATTGTGACCGCTACCTGGAGCTGTGGAACCTGGTCTTCATGCAATACAACCGGGATGAAACAGGAAAACTGACCCCGCTGCCCCGGCCAAGTATCGACACCGGGATGGGCCTGGAGCGGATTACCGCGGTGCTTCAGGGGAAGAAGAACAATTTCGAGACCGACCTGTTCGCCCCGATTTTGACCGCCATCGCCGACATCTCGGGTAGCGCGTACGGCCGGGATGACAAACAAGACATCGCCTTCAAGGTTATCGCCGACCATGCCCGGGCCATCACTTTTCTCATTACCGACGGGATCATGCCCTCCAATGAAGGACGGGGCTATGTTCTCCGGCGGATTCTGCGCCGGGCCTTCCGGTATGGCCGCAACCTGGGCGTGACCCAGCCCTTCCTCCATCGGTTGACCGGAGTGGTGGCCGAGGCCTTTGCCGATGTTTACCCGGAACTGGCCGAGGCCAAAAGCTTCGTCTCTCAGGTCACCCGATCCGAAGAAGACCGTTTTTCCGAAACACTGGATTACGGTCTGAAACTCCTGGCGGAAGAAGTGGCCTCCCTGAAAAATTCCGGCGGCACTTCCTTGCCCGGACCGGTGGTCTTCAAACTATACGACACCTACGGCTTCCCTCTGGATATCATCAACGACATCATCATTGAAGACAACTTGAGCATCGACCAGGCCGGGTTTGAAGCCAGCATGACCCAGCAGCGGGAGATGGCCCGAAAATCATGGAAAGGCAGCGGGGATACGGAAACGGCCGAGGCTTTTCGGGAACTGGCGGCCAAAGGAGTCTGCACCAAATTCATCGGGTATGACGAAGCCACCGCCCGCGGCGAACTGCTGGCCGTGGTCAAAGACGGACAACTGGTGGACCAGGCCGGCGAAGGCGATGAGGTGGAACTAATCCTGGACATCACTCCGCTCTATGGCCAATCCGGCGGGCAGGTGGGCGACACCGGGACCATCTCCGATAACGGCCGGCTCCGGGTGGACGTCACCGATGTTCTGAAGCTCCCAGGCGACTTGATCGTGCACAAAGGTCGGGTGACCCAGGGCATGGTCGCGCCGGGGCTCAAGGTTGAGGTGGCTATCGATGCCGACCGCCGGGCCGCCATTGCCGCTAATCATACAGCCACCCACATCCTGCAGGCGGTCCTGCGTCAGACCCTGGGCGATCATGTCCGGCAGTCCGGATCATTGGTCACGCCGGACCGGCTGCGGTTCGACTTCACCCATTTCGCTCCGATCAGCGAGTCTGAGCTGCTGACCATTGAAAACCTGGCCAATGCCCGAATTCGGGAGAACATCCCGGTCCAGACCCACATTATGGCCGTGGATGAAGCGGTCAGGACGGGGGCCATGGCCCTGTTTGAAGAGCGCTACGGCGATGTCGTACGCATGCTCGAGCTGCCCGAGGTCAGCACAGCGCTCAGTGGCGGGACCCACCTCCGTCGCACCGGTGATCTCGGGACGTTTATCCTGCTGTCCGAGACCGGCAGCGCCGCCGGCATCCGCCGGATTGAAGCCATCACCGGCCGGGGCGCCGTCGAATACCTCCGAACCCAGCTCCACGAAATTAAGACCGCGGCCGGCTTGCTTAAATCTCCCCCGACCGAACTGGCCTCCCGAGTCGAAAAGCTGCTGACCCGGCAAAAGGAACTGGAGACGGAGCTGGATGTCTTCAAAGCCCGGTTGCGGACGGCCCAGTCTGGCGATCTGGTCAGCCAGGCTGTGGAGATCGGGCCGTACAAACTGGTCGCGGCTCAGGTCGGACTGGATTCGCCCGAGGAGATGCGGGACATGGCCGACAAGCTCAAAGACCGGCTGAACTCCGCGGTGATCGTCCTGGCTGCGGACAACAACGGCAAGGTCATGCTGATCGTGGTCGTAACCAAGGACCTGGCCGGACAAAAGGTCTTCCATGCCGGAGATCTGATCAAACAACTGGCGGCAAAGGTGGGCGGCAAAGGCGGCGGACGACCGGATATGGCCCAGGCCGGCGGCCCCGACCCGACCGGCATCCCCGCGGTCTTGGCATTGGCTAAGGAATTGGTGACGGGTAAAGTTAAGTAGAGGGTGTGAGAGCGAAAGCGGAACGCATAAGACATAGGACGGACAACAGAAGACGGAAGACACGGGCGCGGAGAGTAAAACAGAGAGGACGCGAAGATTGATGTATGTTGATCTTCGCGTCTTCTTTATTTCGACCGTACTCACTGCAGATTTTGTCTGCTGAAACGTTATGCTTGACGTAACGAATAACGTTTGGTAGAATTAGTTCCTATGATTGTAAGCTTCAGAGACAAGCGAACGCGGGAGTTCGCCGATGGGAACCTGGTCAAGGCTTTCGCCGGCTTTGATCGCAAGGCGGAGATGAAACTCGACCAGCTTGAGGCGGCCACATCGCTGCTCGATCTGGACTTACCCGGCAATCGTCTCGAAGCACTCAAAGGTGACCGCAAGGGCCAATACAGCATCCGAATCAATGAACAATGGCGGATTTGCTTCAAATGGCCGAAGGGAGCCCAGGGGCCGGTAAATGTTGAAATCGTTGATTACCATTGAGGTGCATCATGGGGCGCAGGGCCATACATCCCGGCGAACATCTCGCCGAACAACTTGAAGAGTTAGGCATGAGCGCAGCGGAGTTGGCCCGCCAGCTTAAGGTGCCCACGAATCGCATAACCTCAATTCTGAACGGGCAACGCGCCGTAACCGGTGACACCGCCTTGCGCCTGGGGCACTTTTTCGGAACCAGCGCTGAATTCTGGATGAATCTGCAAAAGCTCTATGAGCTACGCCTGGCTGAGGAGAAATCCGGGGAGACTATCAAGGGCTTGCCGACCCTTGCTAACTCCGTGAAAGAAGAGGACCGAGGAAATTGTTATTTTTCCTGAACCGGAAGATCTGCCAGCTTATCAAGCTGTCAAGGGTATTCTTGAAAAATTATAAATGAATAATGAACCGATTTATTGAAATTAGACGTGAGATGTGTTAACATAATGCCTGGGAGGGCATATAGATGGTTAACGATAATAAGCCGGTAATACAACAAGTTTGGGTTGAGCAGAGCCAGGCCCATGAGACAAGAAAAGAATTATTTTTAGCCTTGGAGGAAAAATTTAACTGTTCTGTTGTTACATTTTTTACAAGTTTCAAATTTCCTGTTATGATTGAAGACCCAGATGCCGATATAATAGAGGGAATACTTCAAAAGATTGATTTATCAAAGGGCCTTATTTTGATTATAAGTTCACCGGGCGGTCAGGGCCTAGCCGCTGAGCGCGTTATTAATGTAGGTCGTAGTTATAGTTGAACTGGGAAATTAGTGTCTGTTGTTCCAGGGAAAGCCAAATCTGCTGCTACGATGATCTGTTTTGGCTCAAGTAGAATAATCATGGGAACAACGTCAGAATTGGGACCGATTGATCCTCAGATTTATGTCCCGAAAGACGGCTCTTTTATCAGATGCTCTGCACACAATATCATTCAAAGTTATAAGGAGTTATTTGAAAGGGCCGTGGGAGAAAAGGGAAATCTTCAACCATACTTATTGCAGCTTAGTCGTTACGATGAACGTGAAATTAAGGAATTGCAAGCCGCAATAGAATTGTCGGAAGATATTGCAATACGGGCACTAAAGTCTGGCATGATGAGCGAAAAAACAAAAGATGAAATAAAAAATAATATCGATATCTTCCTTACGCCGGAGACTACAAAAGTACATGGCAGACCAATTTATCGGGATGAAGGGGAAAGACATGGGATTTGTATTGAAAAAATAGATAACAAGGAAGACTTTTGGCACAAAATATATGAATTATATATTAGAACTGATAATTTAGTATCAACCAGGGCATCTAAGTGTTTTGAGAGTAAGGACTTTTCGTTCATAGCTAATCCTTAAGAGTCCCGGACCCCGGCGGCGGCGCCGGTGTTATTAATGGGAGAAACTTTCGGGTCCGACCCAAGGACGCCATGATGTTATGATCAGTTATCTAACTTAACATATATAAGAAGTTTCTCATGAGGCAGGAGGCATCTATGGGAGCACAGACTGAACAAAAAGGGAAAGCAGTGCTTAATCAGCAAGAAAAATATAAGGAAGCAGAAGAAAGCTTGAAGAAAATGCTTGAAGAAATCGCTCCGTTCCTTCCAAAGGAAGAAAGGAAGGATTACTCCACCGCCGGGAAATGGGTTCCCTCATCAAGCCTGGTTCGATAAATTATGGCGATTCCTCTTCTGCGTCCCTATTCACCGATAAGCCGCGTTTAGGTTGAACGTGGCTTATTCTTTGTGTGCCAGGCATGGCGTGAATTTTATGTCAAGAGCCAGGTTCTTTGACCACACCCCCGACCCGAATAAATTGGCCACTCCCCATTTTCGCCCGACTGGTGACCAGCCCAATTCGATGCTTTTTATTTCGTCAGACTCCCCATCCTTTTTTAGGCAAGGACCGGAAACGGAAGGAATTCGTAGGCGGCATAGTTACGTGACGCAGATGCCCCGGCGTTAGGGCACAAACCAGGAGGCGCATTATTGCTATCAGCAGTTGAACAATCAAGGTTGAGGGTCTCGAAAACCACCGATGCCGGGCGGAAATCGCAGTTAGGCCAGTTTCTCACACCAGCGAGCACGGCTCAGTTTATGGTCGGGTTGTTTGGGCATACAACCGGGGGCATCTGTCGTTTGCTTGATGCTGGGGCAGGAATAGGCTCCCTTACTGCCGCCTTTCTGGAAAGGTGGGCTTCCGGAGGCTTTGATTTTCTGCGTGTCGAAGCCGATGCTTTCGAGGTCGACGAATCCCTGCACCCACATTTGAACCAGACGCTTGAAGAATATAAGCAGCATCTGAATATTGAGTCAACTGTCCGGGGAGGCGACTTCATAGCGATTGCTGCTGATTCAATCTATGGAAACCTGTTTGCCAAACCTCTTCCAAGATACACTCACGCCATCTTGAATCCGCCCTACAAAAAGATACGGAGCAATTCCACCCACCGGGCTGCCTTGAGTCGAGTCGGTATTGAGACCGTCAACCTCTACTCGGCTTTCGTGGCCTTGTCTCTAGCGCTGCTTGGCGACTGTGGCCAGCTTGTTGCGATCATACCGCGCAGCTTCTGCAATGGGCCGTACTACCGTCCATTCCGCGAGTTCATGCTGACCCGCTCCGCGATTCGCCACTTGCACCTGTTCGACTCGCGCACCAGGACTTTCAAGGATGACGGCGTGCTGCAAGAGAACATTATCATCATGCTCGAACGTGGTGGGCACCAGGGAGACGTGACGGTTTCGACCTCGACAGATGACAGCTTTGCCGATCTTGTGACACACACCCATCCTTTCGACCGCATTGTATTGCCTGATGATCCGGAGCGCTTCATCCATGTGCCGACCTCAATGGAAATGAACGCCATCGAACTATTGAAAGCGGTTCAGTACTCGTTGACGGATATCGGTATCATGGTATCGACCGGCCCGGTGGTGGACTTTCGCTTGAAGGCACACTTGCGAGACATGCCCGAACCGGGCACCGTTCCACTGCTCTACCCCGGCCACTTCAGCGGTCAAGGGGTCGAATGGCCGAAGACCGGTACGAAGAAGCCCAATGCCATTCTTCGCAACGCGGACACGGAAAAGTGGCTCTATCCAGCCGGGTGCTATTGTGTCGTGCGCCGGTTCTCATCCAAGGAAGAAAACCGGCGGATTGTGGCGAGCGTGGTACATCCGAGTGATTTTGGCGGTGCCGAAATGTTGGGTTTCGAGAACCACCTAAACGTATTTCATATCGATAAGCGGGGGTTGCCGGAGGCTTTTGCGCATGGGTTGGCCGTGTTTCTCGACACGACCGCCGTTGATGAAAATTTCCGACGCTTCAACGGTCACACTCAGGTCAATGCTACCGATCTCAAACTCATGAAGTATCCGAGCCGGAAGGCCTTGATCACCCTCGGAGAGTGGGCTATGCGCTGCGGTGAATTGACGCAAGCCATGATCGACAAGAAACTGGAAGGCCTGGCCGCATGACGGATAAACACCATAAGCACGTCACTGAAGCGAATCGAATTCTTACCTCACTTGGTTTGCCCCGCGCCCAGCAGAACGAACGCTCCGCCTTGTGCTTGCTTGCACTGCTGAACCTGACGCCTCGCAAGAAATGGGGGCTGGCGGAAAACCAGCTTATGGGCATTACACCGGTCTAAACCCCTAATAAAATCTTGGATATCGTTGATGCCGTCCAATATATGCTGAATATAAACAGTCGGTTTCTTGGTCATAGAATAGAAATTTCCTCCCGCAAGACTTGATCCCGAATATAAGGATCAATGTAACGATAAGAGACTATATCTACTTTACGATTCAATTCATTTTCCAATTCATCCTGTAAGTCAACAAGGTCAAAAAGGGATTTACTGCTCTCACCAAAATCAATCAACAAATCCAGATCGCTATCCGGCCTGTCCTCGTCTCTGGCCACAGAGCCGAAAAGCCCGGCCCGCACAACATCGTTACGCTTAAGAATCGGAATGATCTTGATTTTTATTTCTTCTATGGTTGACCGAGTTTTCAATTGGAGGGTCTCCACTGCATCATGGAAAAGTAACGTTGCAAATATTATACTGCGCTGCCCGGTTTTCCTCAATGATTCTTCCACCGAAATCAGAGTCACGCCACAAAGACAAAGAAAAGACAACTGACTCGCACCCCCTGACTGATCATCTCTCGGCTAAATTGACACATCTTTTTCTGTTCGGATCATATGGAGAAAGTGGAGCAAGGGTGCCGACACCGTCTGACCGCCATTCGTGCTTCAATGGGGTAGATGTGGATGGACAACCCTTGTGGATTACCGATAGGCGTCTTTGCGGAAAACAACTTCCTTGACGAAGGCAACCAAAGCCGGGTCTGTGTAAAGTTTGAAAATGATCCGAGCGTCACCCGTCTTAATTCTAAAAGTCCCTTTCGGCTCTCCCTTCAACTGGATGAGGTCAACATTGATATCCTCTCTTCTGATGATTTTCCTCATGGCCGAGGTTACCAGTGTCTTTACCCGATCCTTGCTAACTACCGACTGATTCTTCTCCAAGAATTTATCGGCGTCTCTGGAGTATTCTATGTCGAATTCAAAGGCGATCATATTTGCACGTTTACTTTTTCCCTTGAAGAAACTATGTGGCAATCGGGATTTTTCAAAGCTTCTTCGATTTCGGCCTGTTCCTCATCCGAGGCATACGGAATGTGATCCCACTCTTGCGCCGGTTCCGGGACGATTTCAATGGAATGCGGTGGGAAGGTCTCTATAAATTCCCTCACCGCTGCGGCCACGCTCTCATCAAAATACTTAAGAGTTAAAGTTCCCATAACGTCTCCTCGTTTAATCCTCTCGTTCAATTCCAGAATAGCAAATCTCTCCCTCAAAACATATAATTATATCCCGTTACGAATAAAGATACCAACCCTAAACCTGGCCTAATGCTATAACTTTAGATTCAAAAAAGACATGACACCTGAGGCGGGTGACGCCGGGAATATGCGGTTGCCAGAAAGGCCGGCTACGGCTGATCGGACAAGGCCACCGGCCTAATGCCAGGATTAACTGCACTTCGGATTGGATCAGGAGCGTCTTAAACGAACGGCCTCGGCCCGCAACACGTAACCCGAAACACGTAACCCGTAACCCGAAACTCCTACTTCAGCGTCTTCCGCATCAGAATCTCATCAAAACCCGGCTTGACCAGGTCGGGGAGCAGGGCGGCCACCCGGAATCCCTGCCGCTCATAGAAGCTCATGGCCCTGGGGTTGAAATCAGAGACCGCCACCCATAGATTGCGTGACTCCTGCCGGGTTTCTTCGACCACCCAGCGGATGATTTGCCGGCCCAAACCGCGGCCCTGGTAGGGTTCGGCCAGACCGATCAATTCGATGTACGCCCCGCGCAGCCAGGGATAGCGGACGCAGACTGTCCCGATCTTGTGCCCGTTCTGGACCACCAAATATCGATTCAGGCCGGGATCCCGACGGGTGAAGTAATTCATAAAATGATTGGCGGTAAAGCCGAGGGTGATCCAGGGGTTTATTTGGGCCAGGAGTTCGCCTATGGTAATGGCATCATTTCGGTTACTCAACGGGTTAAGGCTGCCGGAGGGCAACTCGTAGGAGGGCGCGGAAAAAGGCGGTTCACCCCTCATGGGACCACCTCCCGACCTGCGGACCGGTCATACCGGTAGTTGTCACCGGGTGTAAGTTCATAGCATTCCTCCGTGGCCACGGCCTGACCCAGTCTGAGTAATTCACTGACAGTCACAAAAGTATACCCTCTTCGCTGTAACTCCGGAATGACTACCGGCAAGGCCTCGGCGGTGCCGTGTCCCCGGCCGTTGGCGTGGCCGATAATGATGGATCCGGGCCGCGTCCGGCTCAGGATGATATCCACGATTTTATGAGCGGACTGGGACTTATCCGGGTCTCCGGTGACTACATCCCACTGGATGGCCGCCAATCCCAATTTCGCCGTAACGCTCAGCGATTCGGCATCGCAGGCCCCATAAGGAAATCTGAAGACCATCATCCGCCTGGGAATCTTATCCAGTTCCGCCTGACTTACACCCCGGATGACCGATTTAGCCACCAGTTCTTGACGGAGCAGCTCATATTCAACCTGGGTCCGGATTATTTCGTCTTCAATTTTTTTTCCTCGGCCCACCCGCAGGTTGGCATGGCTCCAGGTATGGTTGCCCAGTTCAAAAAGAGGATCGGCCATCAATTGCATGGTCCGGGCAGGATGGTCAACCATCCATTTGCCCCCGGCAAAAAAAGTCGCTTTTATCTGGTGTTGTCTGAGATAATCGACGATCTCAGCGTCATATCCGGCCCGCCCGTGCGGCCCCTGGCACAAATCAAAGGTCAGGGCGACGACCTTGGCCCGATGGCCCGGATTCACCCGGCGGATACAGTTGTGCCATTCCCGCGGCAATGGCGTCGGTCGAAATTCCGGCCGGTCCTTAACCGGAATGGTCTCATCCGAGGCGGCCGGTCTTCCTGCCTTCTTTTCGTTTGGACGCCCTCGTAGCTCCTCCTGGGTCCAGCAAGTCTTAAGTACGGACTGAGAGCCAAAGGTCGGGCCGGCCGGGGATTGTTCCGGAGCGCTTTGACCTGGAGCGCCAAGGATATCCCCGGAAACAGCCAGAAAGATAATCAACGGGGCGATGATGCCAGCTAGATATTTAAATAGATACTTAACTAGATACTTAACTAGATACTTAATCGGAAACA
>JADFYN010000499.1 GCA_015233055.1 Deltaproteobacteria bacterium | reverse complement strand
TTGGTCATGACCCGATTGATTTCGTCAAAGGGGATCTCGTCCGGAACAACTTCTTTCAGAATTACCCGGCCAACCGTAGTCGCGACAATGGTCCCATTCATCCGCACCTTGATCGGGGCTTGCAGGTCAAGTTCCTCCGAATCATAAGCGACCCGGACTTCGATGGGGCTGGAGCAAATCTTGCCGGCCCCTTTGGCCCCCGGTCTTTCCCGGGTCATGTAATAGAGACCCAAAACAATATCCTGGGAAGGAACAATGATTGGTTCGCCATTGGCCGGGGAAAGGATGTTAGTGCTCGACCACATCAGGACCCGGGCCTCTATTTGGGCCTCGATCGACAATGGGATATGCACAGCCATCTGGTCACCGTCAAAGTCGGCGTTAAAGGCGGTGCAGACCAGCGGATGGAGCTGAATGGCCTTACCTTCAATCAAGATGGGTTCAAAGGCCTGAATGCCCAGCCGGTGAAGTGTCGGGGCCCGGTTTAACAAGATGGGGTATTCACGGACCACCTCATCGAGGGTATCCCAGACTTCGGGAGTTTCCCGCTCAACCAGTTTCTTGGCGCTCTTAATGGTGTTGACTAAGCCCTTCTTTTCCAAACGTTGGTAGACAAAAGGCTTAAACAACTCCAAGGCCATTTTTTTAGGCAGCCCGCATTGGTGGAGTCTGAGATTGGGTCCCACGACGATAACCGTCCGGCCGGAGTAATCAACCCGTTTACCCAGCAGGTTCTGTCTGAAACGGCCTTGCTTTCCTTTAAGCATATCGCTCAAAGACTTTAAGGGGCGTTTGTTCGGCCCGGTAATGACCTTGCCCCGGCGTCCGTTATCGAACAGGACGTCTACGGCTTCCTGTAACATTCTTTTTTCATTGCGGATAATGATATCTGGGGCGTTAAGTTCCTGAAGCCTTTTCAACCTGTTGTTTCTATTGATGACCCGCCGATACAAATCGTTCAAATCGGAAGTTGCGAACCGGCCGCCGTCCAAAGGCACCAGCGGTCTTAACTCCGGGGGGAGCACGGGAATGACGTCCATAATCATCCATTCCGGACGATTCCCCGAATCCTTAAAAGCTTCGATAACCTTTAGGCGCTTAGCCAGTTTCTTCCGTTTAGCCTCGGAATTGGTCGTGGTCATTTCTTCCCGAAGCTTAACCGAATCTTCTTCGAGGGTGACCCTTTCCAACAGATACTTGATGGCCTCGGCGCCTATGCCGCCTTTGAAGTCTTCTCCCGCGGTATCCCGCAATTCTCTATATTTATCTTCAGAAATAAGCGTCTTGGGCTTGAGGCTGCTGCCACCTTCCTCCAGCACGATATAAGACTCAAAGTAAAGTACTTTTTCCAGGTCTTTCAAGGTCAGATCCAGCAAATTCCCGACCTTTGAGGGAAGACTCTTCAGAAACCAGATATGAGCCACCGGACTGGCCAGCTCTATGTGAGCCATTCGCTCCCGACGAACTTTAGACTGGATGACTTCAACACCACATTTTTCGCACACGACACCGCGGTGCTTCATCCGTTTGTACTTGCCGCAATTACACTCGTAATCCTTAGTCGGGCCAAAAATCTTGGCGCAGAACAGCCCGTCTCTTTCCGGTTTAAACGTTCGGTAATTGATCGTTTCCGGCTTCTTCACTTCCCCATGCGACCATTCCCTGATCATTTCCGGAGAAGCCAACGAAATCTTCACCGCCTTGAAGCTTAAAGGGTCTTTAGGCTTGGCAAAAAAGCTGTATAAATCATCCAAGGCAATACCTCCTTAGGCCGCCGGGAGTTCTTCTTCGACGAGTTGAATATCCAAACCCAGACTCTTCAATTCCTTGACTAAGACGTTAAAAGACTCGGGTAATCCGGCTTCCAATACGTTGTCACCCTTGACAATCTTTTCATACCTCCTCGTCCGGCCAGGCACGTCATCCGATTTCACCGTCAAAAACTCCTGCAAAGTATATGAGGCGCCATAAGCCTCCATGGCCCAGACTTCCATCTCACCCAGCCGTTGACCACCAAACTGGGCCTTGCCGCCGAGTGGCTGTTGGGTTACCAAGGAATAGGGGCCGGTTGAACGGGCATGGATCTTGTCGTCAACCAAATGGTGAAGCTTCATAATGTACATCATCCCGACCGTGACCTTCCGGTTAAAGGGTAAGCCCGTCCGGCCGTCGAAGAGACCTGCCTGGCCCACGCCCGGTAGCCCGGCTTCAACCAGAAATTCTTTGATTTCATCTTCACTGGC
>JADFYN010000498.1:1488-2253 GCA_015233055.1 Deltaproteobacteria bacterium | reverse complement strand
CCGATGTTTTTTTCGGATCAGCCATGATCGCGCTTTCGGTAATCTCGACAATGATCTGCTCCGGGGGCAAATGAAAGCTCTCGATCATGTCCGTGACCAGGTCCGTGACCCGGTGGTCTTGGAGCATTCGGGCCGACAGGTTGACCGCCATATCCAGCTTGATCCCCATGGCGTTAAACTGGGCGCACTGGCTGAAGGCCGCCTTAAAGGTCCACATGGTCAGCGGTTTGATCAGGCCGGTTCCTTCCAGGATGGGGATGAATTCGTCTGGTGGAATAAACCCGTGCTGGGGATGTTCCCATCTCAACAGGGCCTCCACGCCGATAATCCGGCCGGTGACCAGGTTCACCTTGGGTTGATAAAAAAAGACCATCTCTTCGTGCTCAATGGCCAGCCGCAACTCGCCTAACAGGATCAATTGCCGCAGGCTGTGCCGGTCGAGTTCCGGAGCATATACGGAATAACCGCTGGTTAACCCTTTAGCCAGATACAGGGCCACATCGGCCAGCTTGATCAGGGTGTCGGCGTCTTGTCCATGTTCGGGAAAAACCGCGATGCCGAAACTGGCCTCCATCTGGATGGGATTGCCGTCGACCATAAATGGGGTTTCCAGGGCCGCCGAAATCTCCTGGGTGGTCTCGATAGCCTGAGCCACGCCGTCTATTTCCGAAAGCAACAAGGCGAATTCATTGCCGCCCATGCGCACCACCGAGACGGATTCATGAACAACGCTTTTCAGCAAGGGGCCCATTTTTTTCAAAATCG
>JADFYN010000498.1:0-1423 GCA_015233055.1 Deltaproteobacteria bacterium | reverse complement strand
CACGGCGTTGACATCTTTGAACCGGTTCAAATCCATAATAATCAGGGCCAGAGATGCGTTCTTCTCCTGGGCGGCGGGAATGGTCTCGATGAGTTTCTGGAGGAGAAAGCTGCGGTTCGGCAGGTCGGTCAGGTTATCATGATATGCCTGGTGCTTAATTTGCTCTTCTCTGACCTCAATGGCCCCCGTCATCTGGTTGAAGGCCGAGGCCAGCCGGCCCAGTTCGTCTTGCTGACAAAGCGTCACCGTATGCCGATAGTTGCCGTCTTCTATGGCGCAGGCCGCGTCGAGCAGGAGCCGGACCGGCCTGGTTACCGTCCGGGCGATCAGAATACCCCCGGCCAGAGACAGCAACACCCCGGCCACAAATAAGATTATGAGGGTGCTCTGGAGGTGATAAAACGGGATAAGAGCATGGTCCAGGGAATGCTGCAGGACGACCGCGACCGAGGAATGATCCTGTTTCGGCAACGATAAAAACAAGCTGATGTACTCTTTCCCCTCCAGATTGATTGAGGCCGTCTTATCGGAGGTCCACTCGATCTTGGGCCAGGCCGCGGCCAAAGCCTTCCGCATGGTCGCGGATAAGGTGGAAGCTAAGATAATGGGCGGGTGACCCGACTGGATCCGTTCAAAGGTGACATCCAGGGTGGTCAGTGTCTGCAGGTCTTCAGCCATAATATCATCGATGATAAACCCGATGCAGATCCAGGCCACCGGCATTGGGGCCAGTAACGGCACCACGACGATCTGGTATGGGCGGTCATCGATGAACACGGTGGACGAGGCCTCGCCTCTCTGTTCTGCGGCCTTGATCAAATCAAGAAAGGGAAACCGGGCCGACGGGGCGTCCGGGTGGGCGGTGTCGGCGATGAGTTTATAGTCTGGGGAAACCAACATCATGATATCGGCCCGGATGCGGTCCCGGTGATTATCCATGGCGGAAAGCAAGGTCGGCTGGTCACCGGTGGCGAAGACCGTTTTAAAGGCGAAATCGCCGGACAGCAGCCTGGCCGCCACGAACAGGTGGTCCGTGCGCACGGCGATAACTTTGTTAAAAACCTTACCGCCGACCAGGAGTTCGTCTTTGATTTGGGTCAGGGCGCTGGTGATATTGGCCTTGTTGACCGCAAGAAAGGCCACCGCCTGAATAATGATGAGCAATCCCAGGAAAAAAAAGAGGATACGTCTTTGAAAACTCCGGAATCGAAACATAAGGTTACTCCTGACCATCTTACCCAGGGCGGGTGCCCCAATGCTGTTGAATTAATATTCCAGGTTCTGTTTTTGCATTACCCAGGGTGGCGCCGCCAATGCTGTTGAATTAAGCGCAATCACGCACGATTTATTCATAAAATGGCCGATTCCAAATCAGCCCCGGAGGGGCGCTCTAGGTTAGCCCAGGGCAGCGCCCCAATGTTGT
>JADFYN010000497.1:1894-2288 GCA_015233055.1 Deltaproteobacteria bacterium | reverse complement strand
ATGTCGTAATAATCAACGGAGTCAGGACCCCGATCGGAAGGTTCGGCGGCGAATTCAAAAATATCCGCGCCAACGAATTATTGAGTCTGGTTATGCAGGAAGTTATCAGACGGGCTGGAGTGGCCAATGACATCTTTGATGATATCATCATGGGTGATTGTGTCCAGGCGCCGGATGAGGCCAATACCGCCCGGACCGCAGCCCTCAAGGCAGGACTTCCATACCAGATCCCGGCTGTGACCATCCAGCGGCAATGCTCCTCGGCCATGTCGGCTCTAATCTTTGGGGCCCAGCAGATCAAGGCCGGGGATTCCGAGGTCGTGCTGGCCGGGGGAGTGGAATCCATGAGTAATGCCCCTTATGTCCTGAACACGGCCAGGTGGGGGCAACGTCT
>JADFYN010000497.1:1368-1804 GCA_015233055.1 Deltaproteobacteria bacterium | reverse complement strand
ATGATCATGGGAGCGACGGCCGAAAATCTGGCCGAAAAATATAATAGTTCACGGGAAGATCAGGACATCGTCGCCCTTAGAAGCCATAACAACGCCGAAGCGGCCATCAAAGCCGGTAAGTTTAAAGAAGAAATTATGTCCGTGCCCATCCCCGGCAAAAAAGGCGAAATTCGCCAGGTGGACACGGATGAACATGTGCGATTGGGCCTGACTATGGATGACCTGGTCAAGTTGAAACCGGCCTTTAAGAAAGACGGCACCGTTACCGCCGGGAACTCCTCCGGTCTGAACGACGGCGCGGCCGCGGTGATCATCATGCGCCGGTCTAAGGCTGAGGAACTGGGCCTGAAACCCATGGCCAGGTTTGTGGCCGGGGCCGCCGCGGGAGTGGAACCCCATCTGATGGGCTATGGCCCGGTGCCGTCAACTCAGAAGG
>JADFYN010000497.1:0-1336 GCA_015233055.1 Deltaproteobacteria bacterium | reverse complement strand
CTGGCCGACATCCAGTTGATCGAACTTAACGAGGCCTTTGCCGCCCAATACCTGGCCTGCGAGCGCGGCCTGGAACTGAACCGGGATATAGTCAATGTTAATGGAAGCGGCATTGGACTGGGCCATCCCGTGGGCTGCACCGGCGTCAGAATCGTGATTAGTTTGCTTCATGAAATGAAACGCCGTAATTTGAATGTCGGTCTGGCCACGTTGTGCGTCGGCGGCGGCATGGGCATGACCACCATTTTTGAACTGGAAAACTAATCGACGTGACCGTCCGGGCATTCTTGGCCGTTATGAAACACATATTCGTGACTAAACGGGCTGTTGGCCGCCCGGGTCCCCTCCGGGAACGTGACTGACGTTTTTACCTAAGCGCATTACTATGGTCTTTCAACTCTCCACCTCCCAATTCATACCGAATTATTGAGCACCTCCGCCCAGGGTTCGCGCCCTGGGCCGGCCTAATCAGCTCCCTCAGTGCCTCGAGGGCCGCGTCACTGAACTAACCAAATGAAATAACAACATCTACGTCGCCAATCCCGGAACGGTCCAGCGTCACGACATCAGCACCCCGGCCTGGGTAGACGAGCGATGGCCTAATTGGGTCCTCATTAGACCGCGTTGAGTCAACGTCCTGGGCCGCCATAGTTCATCCTTATTATAGTTTCTGAGGGCATAGTCATCTTAACCGGGTTTTGCTGGACGGCCATCATGTCGGGCATGAAAACCCTTGACAGATCACGGTGCATTGTGTTTTTTTGAGGCGTGTTACGGTCCGGCCGGCAGAATGCATTGGGGAAAGAAAAAACCTTGGCAGGACGGACGCATGGGCCGGTCCGGCGTCCTGGTGACGGTGAGGTGAACCAATCGGCGGAAACAGACGTCTCCAACCATTTTCGGAGATAAGGTATATGAATATCATTGTGCTGATAAAACAGGTGCCTGATACCGCAGAAGTTAAGATCGACCCCAAGAAGGGCACCCTTGTCCGCGAAGGGGTGGAGAGTATCATTAATCCTGAGGATGTTCACGGGATTGAGGCGGCGGTGTCCCTTAAAGAAAAATTTGGGGGGCATGTCACGGCCCTGACCATGGGTCCATCCCAGGCGATTGACGCCCTCTCCGAAGCCCTGGCCCGGGGCGTGGATACCGGAGTATTGCTCACCGATCGGGCCTTTGCCGGCGCAGACACCTGGGCCACCTCTTATACCCTGTGTGCGGCCATCAAAAAACTCGCCCCCTTTGATCTGATCATTGCCGGCCGGCAGGCCATTGATGGGGATACCGCCCAGATCGGGCCTCAGGTCGCCGAATTTCTGGATATCCCTCAGGT
>JADFYN010000496.1 GCA_015233055.1 Deltaproteobacteria bacterium | reverse complement strand
CTATCACAATGCCTTGGATTACGCCAAAGAACGCCTCCAGGGGCCCCTTTTCACCGACCGGGCGGGTGACCGGGTCCGGATTATTGAGCATGAGGACGTCCGCCGGATGTTGATGAACCTGAAGTCCGGTGTGGAAGCCATGCGGGCCTTTACTCTTAAATTGCTGTTCATGATTGACCTGGCACATCATTCTTCAGACCCCAAGGAAAAGTCCAAAATGGCCAAACGGGTGGAACTGTTTGTGCCGCTGGCCAAATCCTACACCACTGATCTGGGTTACCAGCTCATCCGGGATGCCATCCAGGTCCTGGGCGGCGCCGGTTACACCAGGGAATTTCCCTTAGAGCAATATGCCCGGGACATTAAGATTTGCTCCATCTGGGAAGGAACGAACTATATCCAGGCCCTCGACCTGATCGGGCGGAAACTGCCGATGGACGGCGGAGGGGTGTTCAAAGATTGGATTGATGAGGTGTTCGCTTTTGTGGATCAGAACAAAGAAGACGAAGCCTTTAAGACCGATTTGGAGGCCCTGAAGAAGGCTGCCGGCCAGGTGGGTGATATCAGTATGCGGTTGATGAGATATTTCCAGGAAGGCCGGCTCCGGCTCATCCCCTTGATGGCCACCCGATTCCTCGACTCCTTCGCCGAAACGGCTTTTGCCCAGTGCCTTCTGGAACAGGGCCTGATCGCCAAGAAAGCCCTGGCCAATACTCCGGCCGACAGTTCGGATGCCGCTTTTTACCGCGGCAAGATAGAAACAGCCAAATATTTTGCGCGTAACATCCTGCCCAACGCTTTTGGCCGTTACCGCGCCCTGGTCACCGAAGACACGTCTGCCCTGGATATTCCCGAAGAGGGTTTCTAAATATCCAGCACCCGGCAACACTCCTCCCCGGCCCCGGACTCTGATGCAGATAACCTGCCAGAACCTGGGGCCGTTTTTTGTTCAGGCTCAATCCATAATTGATGTTCCGCGAGCCTCGGTTTCCGGTCGCACCTTTCTGGTTATTAGTTGGATGCGACCCGAACCCACAACGAACAACACGCAACACGTAACCCGTAACCCGCAACACCATCGACAGACCAGGGTGCATTTATACTTAAATAAACTATTACAGATAATTTTATATTTGCATAATTTGATGGATGTTGTTAAGATTGCCCCGTTCCTCGGCCCGATCCCCCCCTGGAAAAAGCTTGACAGCGCATGATCTAAGAAATTTTCCAACAGAAAGAAAGACTGACTATCAATGATGGAAGAGCTTAAGTGCGATGGAGCGGCCGATGCGTGATTTGTCTGAATGCCCGATACTGGTTGTGGATGACACTATGATTAAGATACCCGCACAAGGGAAGGCCGGGTTATGAGAGATTTATCTAAATGCAGCGTTTTGGTGGTCGATGATACCGAAACCAACGTGGACATTTTGGTTGATATTTTAGGGGATGACTATGAAGTCAGGGTGGCCATGGATGGTCCAGGCGCGCTTGAGACCGTGGCAATGGCTCCCCCTGACCTCATTTTGCTTGATATTATGATGCCCGGCATGGATGGACATGAAGTTTGCCGGAAGCTGAAGGCAGACAACAAGACCAAGAATATTCCGATAATCTTTGTGACCGCTCTCCAGGGAGAAGAGGATGAAGCCAATGGTTTTGCGCTAGGGGCGGTGGACTATATCACCAAACCTTTCAGACCGGCTACCGTCACAGCCAGGGTGAAGACGCACCTGGAGTTGAAATTGTCCCGGCAAGACCTGGAAATACAAAATGAGTGGCTGAAAGAACATATTCGGATCAAAGAAGAAGTGGAAAGAATAACCCATCATGACCTGAAAACCCCGTTGAGCGCCATGATCAGTGTTCCAGGTATGATTATTAAGGAACAAACCAACCTGACCCCGGAGCAGATCGAACTTCTCCAAATGCTGGAGGAGACCGGGTATCGAATGTTGGATATGATCAACAGCACGCTTGATCTCTTTAAAATGGAAACGGGGCAGTATCAACCGCAGCTAGGCCCTGTGGATCTGCTCAAGTTGGTTAATGAGATCAGGGGAGAAACACGCGAACTAATCCAATCGAAAAATCTATCTGTAGTCAGCCTGGTGCGCGGCCGATCACCTCTTCCTGCCGATTCTTTTATAGTCCAGGGCGAAGAGATGCTTCTCTACTCTATTCTGGCCAATATATTAAAAAACGCGGTGGAGGCTTCTCCGGCAGGTGAAAAGATCAGGATTGCCTTCGACGATCGAGAATCACAAGTGATGGCCATAAATAACAGGGGAGTAGTTCCGGAGGAG
>JADFYN010000495.1 GCA_015233055.1 Deltaproteobacteria bacterium | reverse complement strand
ATCCAATGCCTTAGCGAATACGGCCGGTTGAGGTTTAACTTCTTGCCTTCCCGGCTGATGACGGGTAAAATTAAGAAAGAGAGAACTGTGCAGGGTTCGCCCCCGGCGGTGAAATATACCAGAAGGAAATCCGGTAGAAGGCGACGTCACCCGGCTATTATGCCTTGAACCTTTTGTCTCGGATTAAGATTGGAAAGCACATGGGTTTCGACTTTCCAAAAACCGAAGTACTGACCGCAGATGTGGGACCGGTAGAGCCGTCTGTCGGTCACCGAAATAGTCCTGACCAGAGGCGTCTGCCGGTCGGGGGCGGGATTCGGCTCGGATACCACCTCCTGTGTCTCCTGGTCATATGTCTCGCCGGTGCATTGGTTTATGCGCAAACGCTCCACTACCCTTTTGTTTTCGATGATGATTACATTATCCAGAACAACACCCACATCCGGATCAAACATCTCAGCCTTCAGGAACTGTCCAACGCCGCATTCAAGACTCCCGTCCCCAATCGGCCGTTGGAAGGTTTCACCTTATCCCTTAATTACTACTTCGGGAAATATGATGTTACCGGCTATCACTTGACCAATATCGCCATCCACCTGCTGGCTGGAATGCTGGTTTATTTTGTCTCATTCCTGACTTTCAGGCGGATGACGGAGATTCCCAACCAGGCTTTCCCCCCTCCCCACGGTTCCCGAATTCTGGTCATGTCATTAATCGCCGCCCTTATCTTCGTCACCCATCCGGTCCAGGTCCAGGCGGTGACGTATATTACCCAGAGAATGACCAGCCTGGCCACGATGCTGTATCTGTTGACTCTGCTGTGTTATATCGTCGGCCGCGAATCCAACGTCAGATGGCAACGAAGAACCTGGTGGGCAGGATGTCTCATCTCCGGGGTCTTAGCCTTCGGGGCAAAGGAGATCGCGGCCACCCTCCCGGTGGTGATCTTCGTTTATGAGTGGTATTTTTTTCAAAACTTGAGTTTCAATTGGCTCAAACGAAGTTTCAAGTACTTAGCCATTCCAGTGGTTGTACTGGTGCTATTGACCTTCATCTTTTCAGAGGGGAAGCTACTCCACAAATTTACGTCGGAGGCCTACCCTATCCTTTCTTGTCCTACACCTGCCTTTACGGCTTGGGAACGGGTGATGACGGAATGGCGGGTGGTTCTCTTCTACCTGAGCCTGCTTTTTTATCCACACCCGCAAAGACTCAACCTCCTCCACCCGATAACCGTGTCTCATTCTTTGTTCGATCCCATCACCACTTTTTTATCTCTTTTGGCTATCCTTGGATGTCTCAGCCTGGCCCTGGCCGCGGCCCGGCGGCATCGGTTGTTGTCATTTTGTATTCTATGGTATTTTATCAACTTAGTTATTGAATCTTCGGTCATTAAGCTGGAGTTTATTTGTCAGTACCGGCTTTACCTGCCCCTGGTCGCCCTGGCCGTATCTTTGCCATATTTGATTTATCGCTTGACCTCAAAAATGGTTGGAGTGGGAGTGATTATTTCCGGGGTGATTATCGTCGCCCTGGGCTTTAGCGCTTACTCCCATAACCTGGTTTGGCGAGACAACGTCACCCTCTGGAGCGACGTCGTGTCCAAGAATCCGTTGAGTCACGGCGGACATTGCAGCCTGGGGTTCGCTCTGATGGCCCAGGGTAACCTGCGGGAGGCTGGTAACCACCTTCGCCATGCCTTGCGGTTGAAGCCGGATTTTGCCCATGCCCACATTAACCTGGGCCTGATATTAGCTGAACAGGGCGATGAGAAAGCAGCTATTGAACACTATTCCAAAGCCTTAGACTCCAACCCGAATTTTGCTAAGGCTCACTACTACCTGGGGGTGATTTTGGCCAATCAGGGAAAGATTGAGGAGTCTTTGGGCCATTTTTATCAGGCAGTAAAATATCATCCGGATAGTTCGGATACCCATTACTTCCTGGCCAAGGTTCTGGCTGCGCAGGAGCGGCCGGTTGAAGCCGGCAACCACTATGCTGAGGCTATAAGGTTGAACGAGGATTTTGCCGAAGCCCACAATGGCCTGGGGGCCATCTATTTTGAACAGGGAAAGACCACAGAGGCCATGCACCATTACTTGGAGTCCCTTCAGATCGAGCCGGATTATTATGAGGCACATCTCAACCTGGGCCGTCTCCTGGCGGAAAATGGCAGAACAGCAGAAGCACTGGGGCATTTCTTTGAGGTCTTGCGGGCCAGGGCCGATTATGTGGAAGCTCAAAGCAAATTGGAAGACATCTTAGCGGATCCCCGGAACACGGAAGAAAGCATCAAATTTTTTGCTCAAGCAATCCAACTT
>JADFYN010000494.1 GCA_015233055.1 Deltaproteobacteria bacterium | reverse complement strand
CAAACCATAAAATGGTTTAAACATATTTCGAAAAAACAGTATCACGTGGAGGAGTCAATTTATGGGTAATAATCATATGAGTGACCGCCTGGCCCTTGATGTTTTGGAACAATTGCCGACTCCGGTCATGGCCGTAGATTCTGATTTGAAAATTATCTTCATGAACGCGGCGGGCCGAGGATTGCTCGGGATGTCTATGGATGAAATAGAAGGGAATAAGTGCGCCGACCTGATGAACTCCAAGCACTGCGGAACCCCGGAATGCCGGATGAAACAAGCTATGGAAAAAGACGCTCTGTGCACGGCCCGCAACGAAGTAAATATCGACGGCAAAGTGATTCCGATTGAGTATTCGGCCGCCCCTCTTAAGGACGATCAGGGGAATATAGTCGGCGGTCTGGAATACGTCCTGGACATCACCGAGCGGGTTCGCCATGAAAACAAACTGATGGAACAGAGTCGGACGATTAGGGAAATCTCGACGCCGGCCATCAAACTTTGGGATAGGATCGTCGTTCTCCCCGTGGTCGGCGTGGTAGACTCCATGCGGGCCTGGCAAATGATGGAGACCATGCTGACCAAGATCACGGAAACTTCCTCTAAAGTGATCATTATGGACATCCAGGGGGTGGCGGCTGTGGATACCGCTGTGGCCAATCACCTGATTAGAATCACGAAGGCGACGAAACTCATGGGGTGCAAGTGCATCATTTCCGGGATATCGTCGGCCGTAGCCCAAACGCTCGTCCAGTTGGGCATTGATCTCGGTGAAGTGGTCACTCATTCAACTCTTCAAGATGCTCTGACCGAGGCCCTGGCCATGCTCAACCAGGTAATTACCAAAATGAAATGATCTCCCCGCCGGCTTTAGATATTTATACCTTTTATATCTTGCCCATCTGCCTTGCCTTATACGTCTGGAGACATTGATCATGGAATACGGACTGTCTCTTGCGGGCTCTGCCATGCATGTCCTCAACGGCAACCTTATCGTTACAGTCAACGGTGAGCTCGACGATGACTCCGCAAAACAGCTTCAGAGTGATATCCTAAGCACAACGGAAGTTACTGCGGTCAAGGGGGTACTCATCGACGTTTCTCCCGTCCGGTTCATGGATTCGTTTACATTTTCGCTGCTTGCAGATACTGCTAGAATGCTTTCCCTGTTGGGGGCCAGACCGGTTTTTGTAGGTTTTAAGGCGGGGGTCGCATCGGCACTGGTTGATCTGGAGGTTGATCTCGATAGTATCTCCACTGCCTTGACGATGGAAGACGGCGTAGAACTGCTGAGTTCTTATAAGCCTCGATGGATGCAGTTATTTGACACCGGAGAGGAGGAGGCCGGAGCCGACCTCGGTGACTCCGAGGAAAATAACGAGCAAGATGACGCCGAGGCGACGGAGGAGGAGGAGAAAGCCGATCATGGTGACGACGCAGAGGAGAATGACCAACAGGATGACAAATGAGATTGTAAGCGGAGTATCTGAAGTGATCCGGGTGGAACTTAATGACACTTCAGACGCGGCCTTGGCGGTCTACTCCACCAGACGATTGACGGCCGCCATGGGGTTTAGTGTAACCAATCAATACCTGATTGCCGCCGCCGTATCGGAACTGGCCACGAATATCGTCAGATATGCCGGTCAAGGTAAGATAACCATTAAGACGGTGCGCAACGCCGACCTGGAGGGTGTTGAGGTAGAGGCGCGGGATGAAGGACCGGGGATCGCGGACATTGACCAGGCCATGCAGGAGCATTTCAGCAGCGGAAACAGCCTCGGACTGGGCCTTCCCAGCGTCAGAAGAATAATGGATGAATTTATTATAGATTCCAAACCCGGCCGGGGGACGACCATCATCGCCCGGAAGTGGAGATAGGATAAAATGCCCCAAGTAGACTACGGACTCTTGGAACGCGGCCTGACCGGCCCGGAAGACGAATGTGGTGATACGGGCTTGATCAGAGTCGACGGCGAAGACTGTTTTCTGGCCCTGGTCGACGCGTTGGGGCACGGCCGGGAGGCGCACGCGGTAGCCGTCATGGCAGCGGAATTCATCCTCGAAGACCTACATCGGGATCTGATCGAGATGATGATCGGCTTGCATTCACACCTAAAAGGGTCCAGAGGAGCCGTCGCGACCCTAGGCCGCCTCAACATACCCAGCGGCGAGTTACACTATGTCGGCGTCGGAAACATAACGACCAGAGTCTTCGGGGCTAAGAGCTACAGCTTCATTTCCAGGGACGGCATTATCGGTTACATGATGTCCTCCCCAAAATTACGGATAGAAAAACTGTCCCCTGGGGATATTTTGATATTGACTTCGGACGGACT
>JADFYN010000493.1 GCA_015233055.1 Deltaproteobacteria bacterium | reverse complement strand
CTAAATTGATCATTGAATTCTCCTGCTTTAAACTGAACACATCAGTTTTGGGGTTGCCTCAGGCCTGCCACAAATTCATCAATGCTCCCGACCAGCGCCGCCCGTTTGTGTAAAGCATCGAGCCGGCTTAAGTCAGTCAGCCCCTCTGTGGCTTCAATTACCTCCTGAGGCACACGACCGAATCGGACTTCCAAAATATCAATAATGTCTTCCCGGGCAGTTTGCAGCCCGCCCTGCCGGCGGCCCAAGCTGATCAATTGTTGCCCCGCAACGGTATCGGTTATGTCAAGATTCAGCATAGCGGTAACCTCCTCTATAGTCAGGTGACGAAATCTATTGAGCACAATTAAGGCCAGAAGGTCAATCTGGGTGGGAGATTGTTCCTGAGGATAGAGCCCGCGGATCAGGTTGCCCCAGCCGAGCACCTTCCAGCTTAATTCATCTTTGGGCATATTCTTTGGAAGAGTATAGGGAACAAGGGCCACCAGCCGGGGATCGAGAGTCAGCAATTGCTCTTCGGTATAATCTTCCAAGACAATCTCTTTGAACTTTCCTCCCAAGTGAAATTCGCCGGTTACATCAGAAATATCAAATGGTAATGCGGCCGTGAGGAAAGATCGCTCGGTAAAAATAATGGCCGGAAGAAGGGCCGGCCTCTTCTTCTCTTGTGTGCAATAAAGGATGGCCGTAGCCGCCAGGCGATACCGGATGAATGGATCAGGATACCCTTGAAATTCCATTATAACAGTATCGTCGCCTGATGTCGAGGGAATAGCCACAATATCGGGAGAAACCCTTTTGGCCTTCAACGTGCCGGAGTGAATGGAATATCCATGCCCCGGCGCCACCCCCACCAGCTTCAGGATGGCTTCACCGGCCTCCTTGACCAACCGGTAGAAGGCCTCGTCGGAGCCTCGATTACCTGATTCCGTTATCGGCTTTTTCATGCGCTTAAGACCTCCGATTAAAATAGCCGGGATCAAACCCGGCCGGGTGCCGCCAAATCCAGGGCTGAACGTGCCGCGTCCTGTTGCCCCACGCCGGAATTCACCTTTTGGCCCCTTATATCATATTGACACATCATTTCGCCTCAACTATATTTGCGGTCATCATCACGGCCGGTTTATATATCGGCTCGGACATAGATTCTTTAGGAAAGGAGCAGGCATGTTTGAATCGGAAAAACCTGTCGCCTACGAGCAGGTCTTTGAGCAATTAATGGCGGACCTAAGCCGGATTGACCTGGCCGACCGGGCGGCAGAGCTGGGCTGTCGAATGACCGCGGCGGGATTAATCATCCCCTTTTTCAATAGCGAGTATCTGGTCAATGAGTCGGGGGTGACCGATCTTCAAGGCGCCGTCCCTGCTTTTACCGACCGGATCGTGGTCTGCTATTACTTGCTCCACAATGGCCGGGCCGAGACCGCCGGCGAGTGGGTCTCATACCGTGACTTTAAGGACTCGGCTTTTTTCATGTCCAGTTTTGAGAAGAACGTGCATCAGCGGACCGCCGAATTTTTTTCCGGTAAACTTGATCTGTTGCGCCAATGCTCGGCGGCCTTGGGCGGTGAAGCCGTGACCGGGGTGGTGAACAGCGATTTGTGCCACCGCTACCTGGCCTTGCCCCGGGTGCCCCTGCTCTTGTCATTCTACGACCAGGATGAAGACTTTCCGGCCTCGCTGACCGTGTTCTTCGACCGGTCCGGGAGCGACTTCCTGGACATGGAATGTTTAGCCGTCCTCGGCTGGATTCTGTCTGACAAGCTGATTCAACCGGCCCGACCATAAGCCCGGCAGTCCACCCGGAAGATTGACTGTCTGCGGAATGCCGGTCGGATTTGGCCGGGCTCGGGCGCCTGAGCGGGCAAGGTTTCTTCAATGGCTGGAAGACGGCATATTAAAGCGAGCGAGCAGAAGAAGGTGGTGATGATTCGGTGGGGTGGCATTTTTACCTTCGTGCGGTTGGTCCTTGCGTTCACGTTTTTGAACTGTGATTTCGCTGATGGGTGGTGATTTCACTGATTTTTTTGATTGAGTATGATCCCTCCGGGGTAGCACCATGGTTAAAATAATCAGTGTAATCAGAATCAATCAATGTAATCATGGTTCAAAAATGGGCTGATTAGCGATGGCGCTTGCGGGAATTCATCACCCTCTTGAATTGAAGGCTGGCGGCCCCGAAGTTAATCAGCAAACCAATGTCCAGGCCGGATGCTTCCAGATAATTGATGGCTTGGGCCAGATGCACATCTTCCAACTGCACCATGGCCTTGATCTCGACGATGACCTGACCATCAACTAAGAAATCCACCCTGCGGGTGCCGATCTTTTCTCCCTTGTACGGAATATCTAT
>JADFYN010000492.1 GCA_015233055.1 Deltaproteobacteria bacterium | reverse complement strand
GCTTCTATTTGGGCGAAAATTTGACCGGTGTCAAAGCCTTTCAGGTGTAATGCACCAGATCGGCAAGAGGCCACGCACAATCCGCATCCTTTACACAAAGCCGGATTGATTTCAGCTTTAGCGGTCTTTTCGTTAAATCCAGGAGCACTGTAGGGACATATGGACACACAAATACCACAGGAACTGCAACAAAAAGCGTCTACTTGAGCCACCTGGCCGCTAACCTGGACGGTTTTCTGAGACAATAAGGTGATGGCCCGGGAGACTGCGGCCTGGGCTTGCGCAATACTCTCATCGATGGGCTTAGGATAATGCCCTAAACCGCATAGGAACACACCATCGGTGGCAAATTCGACCGGCCGTAACTTGGCGTGAGCTTCAATGAAAAAACCGTCGGCATTGACCGGGACTTTGAAGAATTGAGAAACGTCATCCACCTTATGGGGCAAAATGGCTGAAGCCAGCGTCAGTAAGTCCGCCTTTAAGGTAATGGGGCGTCCCAGCACGTGATCGATCACCGTGATGTCAACCCCGTCGGTCCCGGCCGTAACTTGGGGTTTATTCTCCTGGTCGTAGCGGATAAAAATAACGCCTTGGGCCCGGGCCTCCTTATAGACTAGTTCCCGTTCCCCATAGCTTCTGATGTCGCGATAAATAATGAAAACATTGGTGTTCGGATTCCGTTTTTTTAGTTGCAGTGCGCTTTCAATGGAATGGGTACAGCACACCCTGGAGCAATAAGGCCGGGCAGGTTCCCGTGATCCCACGCATTGAATGAAAACCGCTGTTTTTACGTCATTAAGTTTGGGGTCATCTTGAATGAACAACCGATCCAATTCCAAAGAGGTCATCACTCGATCATGTTGGCCATACAGATATTCCGTCGGCCGATACTCTTCGCCACCTGTGGCCAACACCGCCACGCCGTGCTCCAAGAGTTCCTCCGGATTTCCGGAAGTCTTTATCATCGACTTGAAATTGCCCACAAAACCGTCGACGTTGGTTAGCTCGGAATTCAGATAAACCTTGATGTTGGGGTTCTGCTCAATCGATTTGATGGTCCCGGCCAGCTCTTCTTGAATATTTTCGCCCTTCCAGGTTTTATAGAGATTCAACGCCTGGCCGCCCAGCCGCTCACTTTTTTCCACCAGATGAACCCGAAGCCCGGAATCGGCCAATGTTTTAGCCGCATTCATCCCGGCCAACCCACCACCTAAGACCAGGGCGTTTTGGTTCACGGGCAGCTCCGTATCCTTGACCGGTTCCAGCAAGGCCACCTTGGCTACCGCCATCCGGACCAGGTCTTTGGCTTTTTCCGTGGCCCTAACCGGGTCATTGCCATGGATCCAGGAGTCTTGATTGCGGATATTTGCCATTTCGAAGAGGTACTTGTTGATTCCAGCCTGAGCCAGGGTCTCCTGGAACAGCGGTTCATGGGTCCGCGGGGTGCAGGCGGCCACAACCACCCGGTTAAGGTTTTGTTCTTTGATCACCTTGGCCAACAAGTCTTGAGTGTCTTGAGAACAAGAATAGAGGTTGGTTTCAGCATAGGCCACGTAGGGCAGCGTCTTGACATAATCCCGGACTGCCGCGACATCGACCACCCCGGCGATATTTATGCCGCAATGACAAACAAAGACGCCGATACGCGGTTTTTCTCCCCGCATATCCCGTTCTGTAATATTCTCCCTAACCTTGGTTAAAGATGATCTGGCCGGACTCAAAGCGATACCCGCCGCGGCCGCCGAAGCTGACGCCTCCATAACCGACTGGGGGATATCTTTGGGGCCCTGGAAGGCACCGCAGACATAAACGCCCGGTTTAGAGGAACTGGTCGGGGCAAAAGACGAAGTTTCGCAAAACTCGCTGGCACTCAGGTTTAGATTGAACATCTTGGCCAGTTCAAGTTGATCCGTGCTGGTTTCCAGGCCGACGGACAGGACCACCAGATCAAATTCTTCTTCATGTATTTCACCAACATTATCGGCATAAGCGATCTTGAGATCATCCGAACCAGGCACCGGATCTATGGTATGGACCCGGGATCTGATGAACCGGACTCCGTGCTTATCTTTGGCGGAATTGTAGTACCGTTCAAAATCTTTGCCGTGGGTTCGCATATCCATGTAGAAAATGGCGACATCCAATCCGTTTTTACTGTGTTCCTTGGCGATCACCGATTCTTTGATGGCATACATGCAACACACCGAAGAACAATAGGCATGATTGCAATGGTTTGTATCTCTGGACCCGACGCATTGGAGGAAGGCGATTTTCTTGGGCTCTTTATGATCCGAGGGACGAGTCAGATGCCCCATGGTCGGACCGGACGCGCTCAAAATCCGCTCAAACTCCATACT
>JADFYN010000491.1 GCA_015233055.1 Deltaproteobacteria bacterium | reverse complement strand
CGTTAATATCAATAGTAATATCTTCATCAATGTCGGGATAGACAAATATTGAGGCAAATGAAGTGTGGCGGCGGCTCCCGGCGTCGAAAGGCGAAATCCTGACCAGCCGATGGATGCCTATTTCGGCCTTCAGGTAACCGTAGGCATAGTCGCCGGTAACGGAAAAAGTGGCGCTCTTGATCCCGGCCTCATCACCGGGTTGCAGATCATACATTTCCACGACCAGGGAGCGTCGCTCGGCCCAGCGCAAGTACATGCGGAGAAGCATTTCGGCCCAATCCTGGGCCTCCGTTCCACCCGCTCCGGCGTGGATGGTCAAGATGGCATTTCTATTATCATATTCGCCATTGAGCATTTGATTGAATTCGGCCTGGGCCAGATGCTCACCAAGAATCTTGGTCCTCTCCTCCACTTCCGTCAACGTTTCGGCGTCGTTTTCTTCTTCGGCCAGTTGGAGCAACAAATCGACTTCATCCCACTCCGCTTGAAGCTTCGTAAAGCCGTTAATGACGGTGGTGATGGTCGACCGCTCCTGGAGAATATGTTTGGCCGCCTGGTTATCTTCCCAAAATCCATCTTTGGTGATGATTTTTTCTATCTCTTCTGCCCGCTTAAGTTTGATATCCAGGTCAAAGACAGCCTCTTAAGGCGTTGAGTCTATCTTTTATGTCTCTTAAGCTCTGAAAAAGTTCTCCGCCCATGTGTAAACCCCTTTCTTCAGGATTCAAAAATGTTACAGATTTGGCCACACGACTATAATCAATTGACCCAGCCCTATTCTTGTTTCACTGCGGGCCGGCTGATCATCCAGATCAGAGACGGGGCGATCAAAAAAAACATACATAAATAAGCAAACACGTCGCCATGTCGAGAATAGAAGCTTTTCGTATCCGCCAGCGGGACCCGGTAAGACCGGATGGCCTCCCGGTTCAATTCAGTCCGCCCGATAATCAACCCTGCGGAGCTGATAAAGCCGCTAATGCCGGTATTGGCCGCCCGAGGAATCCAGACCCGATTCTCCACCGCCCGAAAGGTCAACATGGATAGATGTTGGTAAGGCGCCCCGGTGTCGCCGAACCAGGCGTCGTTAGTAATGTTGACCAAGACCCTGGCCCCGTTTTGGACTTCTTGACGGCTGATATAGGGAAAAATCGATTCATAACAGATGAGCACGCCGATAGAGCCGAAACCGGCGTTCAAAGTATGACCGGCCGCGCCCGCCGCAAAATCCCCCACGGCCTGAACCATCCCCCCGACTAATCGGGACAGGAGTGATTTGAGCGGCAGATACTCGCCAAATGGGACCAGATGCTGCTTGTCATACAGATCCAGGACCAGGCCCTGGGGCGACATTAGATAGGCCCGGTTATAGAGCTGAACGGCTTTACCCCAACCCTTCCTGGCCGGGCTCCCGAACAGCAGAAATGATTTTACTTTCCCGGCCAGCTCAGCCACCCTATCAGACAAGGCGGATTCCTCTCCAAAAAAGAAAGGCAGAGAGGTCTCCGGCCAGATGATCAACTCGGGACTTTGTTTGGCCGCCTCAGCCGTCAACCGGGCATACGTATTCAGGGTCCCGATTTTGAATTCGGGGCTCCACTTAACCGCCTGGTCAATGTTTCCCTGGACAACAGAAATGCCGACCCGAGGCGCCAGGGCCTCTACCGCGGCCACCTGATTTAGGCGCATCAATCCGTAACCGCAGACTAACCCCACGCTGATGCAGGGGATCCAAAAGCCGGGGTTGGTCAGGACGCGGCGGGTCCGGCCCCCGGCCCCGGTCAGATCGAAGATACCGGCATTGACCAGCACCACCAGGAAAGAAACAACGTAGACACCGCCGAAATCCGCCGTTTGAATCAGGACCGGATACTGATACTGGGAGTATCCGACCAGTTCCCAGGGAAATCCGGTGAACAAATGGGCCTTGATCCACTCCAAGACCACCCACAGGGCCGGATAGACGGCCATGGTGTATTTGAAATGCCGGCCCAGCCACACCCCCAGCAGACCAAACAGGGCCGGAAACAGGTTCAGATAGAACACCAACAAAAAAAGAACCAGAAATCCCAGGGGTCCGTTTAAACCGCCAAAGGTGGTGGAAACATAATAGATCCAATAAAGCAGGCTAAGATTATGGGCCAAACCAAAGAGGTAGCCAAGGCAAAAAGCAGCCTTCCCCCCATTCTGGGCAATGGTTAGAAAAAAGGGCACCAGAGCGCCGAAAGCCACCACTCCGATATCCGGTTTGGGGAAGGCCAGGGTAAGAAGAAGACCTGAACCAAGCGATAAAAAAACATCGCTTAATTTTAACGTGTCCGTTTTAGCTGACCCTGGCTTTATTGACGACTCCATTGGTTTGGGAGGGC
>JADFYN010000490.1 GCA_015233055.1 Deltaproteobacteria bacterium | reverse complement strand
GTGCCCTCCGTTGGCATAGACCAGTTCTCCGGTCTGGATGTCTAAGATGCCCAGGAAGAGAGTCACAAACATGGCTGATTCATTGTCTTGGGAAATGACCTGATTAACTCCGTTCAAAATCTCACCGGGTGACAGCCCTGGAGTAGCCATGGTCTTGATCAAGGTTCGGGTAATGACCATGAACAGCGGGAGATCAAACGCGCCGCCAAAGAATTTGCCCGAGGTGAATTCGATCCGGAAAAGGCGATGGAATATGAACTAGGCCACCTCTTTCCCTTTGACATCTATCGGAAAGCCGGAAAACTGGGCTTCATCGGGATGGATGTACCAGAAGAATTCGGCGGCGCCGGCCTGGGGGTGTTGGAAAACGTCCTGGTCATAGAGGAGTTCTGCAAGCGGGACTCCGGGATCGGCATGGCCCTCCACCTGGCCCAATTACCGGCCAAGATCATCAAGATCTGTGGCACGGAAGAGCAAAAGAGCCGGTACCTGACTCCCCTGACCAGGGGCGAATATATCTCGGCCGTGTCCTTTACCGAACCTGATCACGGATCCGACCTGACCAGTATGGACGCCCGGGCCCTGGAGGTGACGGACGGATATCTCCTTAACGGCACGAAATTATTCACCACCAACGGAGCTTACGCCGATTTTTTTGTGGTCCTGGCCCAGCACGATGAGCCGGGTCAACCCGGCTCCGGTACGAGCACATTTATCGTCCCCAGAGATGAGGCCGCCCTGGCCGCTGGGAACATGGAGATCAATGAGCTTCCCCACAAGATGGGTCTGCGCATGACTTCTTCAGCCGAGATCGTATTTCGCGATCTGAAGATCCCCAGAGAGAATCTCCTTGGTCCCAAGGGCCGAGGGCTGCAGAATATTTTAGACTTCTTCAATGAAAGCCGAATTGAAATTGCCGCCCAGGCCCTGGGATGCGCCCAGGGATCATTCCTCAAGGCCCTGAAATACGCCCGGGAGCGGAAGCAATTCAACACGCCCTTGGTGGATTTCCAGGCCATCGGCCATAAGCTGGCCCGGATGTTGGGGAATCTTAATGCCTGCCGGTTGAGTGTTTACCACGCGGCCTGGGCCTGCCGGTATCACGGCAAACGATTGAATGCCCTGATCCCTCTCCTCACCTCCACGGTCAAATACTATGTTCCCGAGCACGCCAAGGAAGTCTTGGACCAGGCCATCAATGTCTTAGGCGGATATGGCTATTTCCTGGAACAGGAACTGGAGAGACGTTATCGCGACAGCCGGATCACCGAGATCTACGAAGGGACCGTGGAGGTCCAGCTCAATAATGTCACCCGTTTGCTTAAAAAATTCAACCCGGAATACATTGACGAGATGCTGTTCTAATGGGACGGGCCACCCCGGCAAAAGGAAGAAAAATGAACCAGACCATCGCATTCGAGATAATACCACCGAAAGATGTGGAATTGGAGATTGAACCTCGGACAGCTCTCAAGTACCTGGTGACTTTTCCCGATGGATATCGTAAAACTGAGGCAAAAGGATTAATTTTTGCCATTCCCGGCTATGGCGACCACGCGGAATCTGACTATCAATGCCACAAGCTGCGGCCATATTTAGCCAATAAGTATGATTCCCTTGTAGTTGGAGTAAGATACCATAACGATATGTTGGACAACAAAAGTTTTACAATCGATTTAGAAGAAGTGCGCCTATTTTATGATCTAGAGCCAGCCTATTTTTCAAAAGTTTTCGGTGTACAGAGCCTGATTGACACCATATTTTCATTACTGGTTCAAAAGGGAATTTCCGGTTTTGATTACAGACTGGGATTAATGGTAGGCTGTCACGATTCATATCCCTCCTTTGGTTTCCTGCCTGCATTAGATCACTTAAGCGCCTTAGCTGATTTAACACATCGTTATTTAATCAATAAAAATAAAGTTCTCATATGCGGTTCTTCATATGGTGGTTTTATAGGAATGCTCATGGGTAAATTCGCTCCTAAGACATTCTCCGTAATCATCGATAATTCTGGATTTTGCGTCACTAAGCTCGATAACATCATCAGATTCTGTAATAATGAGAGCCAGCATTTCTTTCGTGAACGGAATAATAGAAAATATTTTATACCATATACCATCGATACCAAATGGACACTTGATGAGACGTCCCCTTTTTATTTTTCAGAAAATCACAAGCGAATTCGAAGTCTCCTTGAAGAATCTCACCGGGTTCCCTCAGATACGATCTATTGCATTTTCCATTCAGTAATGGATAAGTTAATCCCTGTAGCTCATAAAGATACCTGCGTGGATATCTTAAATAAATATGAGCTTCTTGCAAAACTAATCTGCGTGATATAAAATTGATATAGTGGTCCCCGCTCTTAGTT
>JADFYN010000048.1:7987-16560 GCA_015233055.1 Deltaproteobacteria bacterium | reverse complement strand
CCGGCCGGCCCCCAAAGTCACCTCCTTTGATTTGCATGTCCGACTACGGCTGAGGTGCTGAATTCCAAAGATTTTATGTGGGCATTATAGGTTATTTTGTATAGTTGTCACCCATACCCAGGGCGTTGCCGCTGGGCTAACCTAGAGCGCCCCGTTGGGGCTTAAGCGGAATTAACCATTTATAAGAATAGGATCCGTTGCCCCTGCACCTTAAGTTAATGACATTGACATTGACACGCAACCCTGAACCCGCAACACGCAACCCGCAACCCGAAACACGATGACGGAGTTCAGTCTGAAGGAGAGGGTGTCCAAACCAATTAAGCCATTGACCATTCATCCGGTAGTCGGTGATCGGATCTATCTCCGCCGCTTGCTGGTCACGGATGTGGCCGAGGATTACCTGGCCTGGCTGCGGGATGATGAAGTGGTGTCCCACCTGGAGCTGCGGTTTGCGCACCATACTTTGGAAAGCCTGCGCCATTACGTGATCGGGGGGATGGCGGCCCGGGATAAGTTGCTCCTGGCCTTTTTCTTAAGGGTCATGATCGGCACATCGGAAATATATCGCTCAATTGGATCGACTGGAATAATTATGGGGCCGATGTGGGGATTCTGATTGGTGACAAAACCTGCTGGAGGCAGGGACTGGGGACGGAGTCCATCGGGCTGATCAAAGAAGCAGCCTTTGGCAGCCTCGGCCTGCACCGTTTGGCCTCCGGGATTTACAGCAATAATGTGGGATGTCTCAAGGCATTTTCCAGGGCCGGATTTGAACCGGAGGCTCGGCTGGTCGGTAAGCGTCTCCATCGAGGTGTCTTTATCGATGAGATCCGGATGTCCTGCTTTAATCCGGAATTTGATCTTAAGGGTGCCCACGGTTAAATTCATTGAGGTAACCATAAATATGAAAATATTGGTAGTGGGTGGCGGTTCCATCGGCCGCCGTCATTTTCAAAATTTGGGGATCCTGGGTTTCGAAAACCGGGCCCTGGCCGAGCCTGATCCAGACAGACGCGAAGCTCTGGCCAAAGAAAATAGCGGAGATTTTTTTGAAACTTTGGAAGAGGGACTGGACTGGCATCCCGACGCGGTCATCATTGCCACGCCTTCTTACCTGCATGCGGAGCAGGCCCTGGCCGCAGCTAGACGGGGTTGCCATCTATTTATCGAGAAACCTCTGTCGCATAACCTGACCGGCTTACCCGAATTATCTTGGGCGATTATGCAGATGGGACTGGTATCCCTGGTCGGGTGCAACATGCGCTGGCATCCCGGTCCGGCCAAGGTGAAGGTATTACTCGACGGCGAGGCCATTGGTAAGGTCTTATTCGCTCGTCTCCACACCGGTTCCTACTTGCCGGAATGGCGGCCGGGGCAGGATTATCGCCGGAGTTACAGTGCCAATGCGGCCCTGGGCGGAGGGTGCATCCTGGATTGCATTCACGAGATCGACCTGGCCAGGTGGTATTTGGGTCAGGTCTGGGCGGTTTTTTGTCTGGCTGATCATGTTAGCTCCCTGGAGATAGATGTTGAGGACGTGGCTGTTTTGTTATGTAAACATGCCGGTGGGGCGTTCTCGGAGATTCATCTCGATTTCGTTCAGCGGACTTATGAGAGAGGCTGTCAGATCGTGGGTGAGCATGGATCGATTTCTTGGGATTTTATGGGCAAGATGGTGAAATGGTATGACGCCCGGTCAGGGCAGTGGACGAATTTTGAACAAGATGCCGATTGGAATATAAATGAAATGTACCTAGACGAATTAACCCATTTTCTTGACTGTGCCTCGTCCGGTGCTCAGACGGTCTTGCCGGTGTCTGAGGCGATCAGGGTCATGGAAATTGTTGAATCCGCTAGAATATCAACTAAATCAGGCCGACTGACCCCAACAAAGGCTATCGGTTGAAGGTTGATGTTCGGGTCGGAACACCTGAAATGAAATAATTTTTACCCGATTCCCCAGTAACCTCAAAAAGGAGACGTTACAAGTGATCGTAGCCATTATCCAGGCCCGGATGGGTTCAACTAGATTGCCCAAGAAGGTCTTAGCCGATGTTGTGGGCCGTCCCATGCTCTGGCACGTGGTCAACCGGGTCCGCCAGGCTCGGCTGCTTGATAAGGTCTTGGTGGCCACCTCTGACAAACCTTCGGATGATCCGGTCGCGGAATATTGCCGGAAAGAAGGGATTGAGTTCTTTAGGGGCAGCGAGGATGACGTCCTGGATCGATTTTATGGAGCCGCGAAATCAGTTTCGGCTGACACGGTGATAAGGATAACTGCGGATTGTCCTCTAATAGATCCCACGGTTATTGACAAAGTGATAGAGAAATATCAGACAGGTAACTATGATTATGTATCAAACGTTATAATTTATAACTATCCTGATGGGCTGGATGTGGAAGTGTTCTCGTTTCAAGCCCTGGAACAAGCCTGGCGTCAGGCCGACTCCCAGACTGCCCGGGAGCATGTGACCGGATACATCATTACCCAGCCGGGATTTCGCCTGGGCGGGGTGGAGAACGCCACAGATCTCTCTCAGAAGCATTACCGCTGGACGGTGGATGAACCACGGGATTTGGTCTTTGTCCGGCAGGTCTATGAAGCCTTAAATGGAGCTAAGCCGATCTTCTTGTTAAATGACGTCCTGGAGTTGCTGGCCTCCCGGCCGGAACTAACCTTGATCAATCAGGATACCATCCGAAACGAAGGATACTACATATCTATGGCCAGGGATAAAAACACGATGGAGCCGGTTACTCGGACCCTGACTCAATCTCAAGCCTGGTTGAACCGGGCGGAGCGACTTATTCCGTCCCAGACCCAGACCTTCAGTAAAGGCCCCAGCCGCTTTGTTCAAGGCGTCTCACCAAATTATCTGGATCGAGCCCAGGGGAGTCACGTCTGGGATGTGGATGGGAATGAATACATCGACTTCATCATGGGCTTGTGCCCGGTGATATTGGGCCATAATTATCCCGAGGTGACCGAGGCGGTGGTAAATCAGATAAAGCAGGGTGTGGCCTTTTCCCTGCCCCATCACCTGGAAGTAGCCCTGGCCGAACAACTGGTGGACATAATTCCGTGTGCTGAAATGGTTCGTTATGCCAAGAACGGGTCCGACGCCACCACCGGGGCTGTCCGGGTGGCCCGGGCCTACACCGGCCGGGAAAAGATCGCTTGTTGTGGCTATCACGGCTGGCACGACTGGTATATCGGCACGACCACCCGGCGGTTGGGGATTCCCAAGTCAACCCAGGCTCTCACTTTAACTTTTGAGTATAATAAGATTGAGACGCTGGAAGCCCTGTTTGCCGGGCACCCCGGAGATATCGCCGCGGTCATCATGGAACCGGTCGGGGTGGTGGAACCGGAAAATGATTTTTTGGCCAGGGTTAAGGAAGTAGCCCACAAAAACGGGGCGTTGTTGATTTTTGATGAGATCGTGACCGGGTTTCGACTGTCCCTGGGCGGGGCGCAAGAATATTTTGGGGTGACGCCCGACCTGGGTTGCTTTGGAAAGGCCATGGCCAACGGATTTCCCATTTCGACAGTAGTGGGCCGAAAAGAGATTATGGCCTTGTTCGACGAGATATTCTTCTCCTTTACTTTTGGCGGAGACGCGGCGGCCCTGGCGGCGGCCCTGGCCACCATTAAGGTGATGAGGGAAAGGAATGTCTTCCCCCATCTTTGGGACCAGGGACAGAAAATCAAGGATGGATATAATGTCCTGGCCCGGGAGAGCGGGGTGGCGGCTTACACCCGATGTGTCGGCTTGCCTCCGCATACCGTGGCCACCTTTAGTGATGAAGACGGGGCGGGTGGGTTGGTCCTGGCCAGTCTGATGCAGCAGGAATTGATCAAACGGAGGGTCCTGGCCCATGGCGGCGCCAACCTATGTTATAGTCATTCCAATGCTGATGTCGAGCACTACTTGCTGGCGCTTAAAGCTGCTTTGAATTATCTGGCCAAAGCTATCGACAGCAAGCAGCCCAGGACCTTTCTGGAAGGTGAGCCGATCAAAGAAGTATTTAGAAAACCATGAGTTGAACCTGTTGGCTGAGAGATGTCCGGGGGCCGTCCCGTTTTCCTTTATCGGAAACGGGACGGCCCCTCTAAGGCCGGTTTCAGGTGATAAAATCGGCGCAGAGAATGAATTGACGCTGAACCCAGTCTGAGCTACTCTATCGTCAGCCGCATAAGAAGGGCATCTTCGCCGGTATCGTCGTAGTAACGCGGCCGCACACCGACCGGTTTGAAGCCCAAGGAGTCATATAAGGCCAGGGCGGCCGGGTTGGAAGGTCTTACTTCAAGGAAAAAGGCTCGGCCACCATTCAGGCCGGCCCGGGCAATCAGTTCGGTGAGTAGCAAACGGCCCAATCCCCGGCCGCGGAAATCCGGATGAACCGCCACATTGAGAATTTCAACTTCATCCATCACCACCCACCAGAGGGCGTAGCCCAGGACTTGACGCTCGTCTGCACCGGCCATGATGATAGAGTCACCATAAGGCCGGGCCAGTTCCAGGGCAAACTGCCGGAGTGACCAGGGACAGGTGAATGACCTTTGCTCAATATCAACTACTTGCGGGAGATGATGGAGTTCGATACGACTAAACGTAACATGACACGGCAGGGAGGAAGCACAGGGCATATCCGGTGGGCCTCATGAAGGTCTCTGGGCACGGCATGTGGGGCTATATATCCGGCAGGTCTTACGTTGGCAGACTGGTAGGTTATTCGGCAAACAGCCCCGGCGTGTTTAACCGCACCGGGGAGGATAGAACCTGGTAACTATTTCCGACGAAGTTTCTCTCCGGCAATGGCGATGCTGTTTTGTCCGTAGATTTTGACTGTTTCGGCCAGTTCAGATAAGGCGAAATCGGTTCGAATATTCAGGATCCGGATGACCATCGGCAGGTTGACCCCGGAGATGACCTCAACCTTCCCTTGTTTCAGAAAAGACAAGCAGATATTGGACGGTGTGCCGCCGAACATGTCGGTTAGAATGAGCACTCCGTTGCCCGTATTCACCGCTTTAACGGCTTCTTCTATTTCTTTACGAAGGGCGTCTGGCGGTGTTTTTTGGGGATCAACGGACACAGACCTGATCTGCTCAGCTTTTCCGACAATAAACTCTGCCGCTCTGATCAATTCTTCACCCAGTTTACAGTGGGTGGCAATTACAACTCCAACCATCTATCCGGCCCCTTTCCCTGTGTCTTAATTATCCCAGTTCTATATCTCGATGGCTGATATTAATATTGTAATTATTTGCCTTCATCCGACTGCCCAATTCGTTGGTCACAGCCACCGAACGGTGCTTACCGCCAGTACAACCGATGGCGATAGTCAAGTATGATTTGCCCTCACGCTGGTAAAGAGGGATTAAAAAATCCAGGGAGTCTTTAAATATATTTATAAATTCGTTAGTTTCCTTGAATTGGAAGATGTAGTCTACGACCTCTGGTTCGTTACCTGTTTTTTTGGTCAATTCTTCAATAAAAAAGGGATTGGGCAAGAATCTGACGTCAATTACGATATCAGCATCTTGGGGGAGACCGTACTTATATCCGAATGAGAGAATAGAGATGTTCATCCGGTCGGAAAGACCTTCCTTTTGATAGATGCTAATGATCATCTCTCTGAGTTGATGTACGTTTAGGATAGAAGTGTCTATAATTCGGTTGGAAATTTCTCGGAGGGCATCAAGCCGTTCTCGTTCGATGGAAATACCCTTGGTGATTTGTCCCTTAGGCGCCACGGGATGTTGTCTTCTGGTCTGGCTAAATCGCCTCACCAGTGATTCATCCGAGGCTTCCAAAAACAAAATCTCGGGTAAGTATCCGGCTTGTCTGACTTGTGAAAAAACTCGGCTGTTTTGGTCTATAAATTCCGGCTCCCTAATATCCATGACCAGGGCCACTTTCTGGGATTCCGGCGACTTCCTTTGCTGTAATTCCAGGAACTGGGGTAATAACAGGATCGGGAGGTTGTCGACACAGAAGAATCCGGAATCTTCTAAGGCTCTTAAGACAGTGCTTTTACCTGATCCGGAAAGACCGGTGATAATAATGATGCGCATTTTTTCCGGCTTAATAACCACTTCTTAATGCTCCTCGGGGAGTTATGAGAGTTGCAGTGGCTGTCTAATACCCGTGTCGGGGGCGGGCCGGCCGACGATTAGGTAAGAACTGGATGCTTCTCCTGTAGCTAACTAAAATTCCTCATCTTTATGAATAATTAATTGGTGGATGGCGTCGGGATCATCGGTTTTCAGCAGGCTTTCCCGGAAAGAGTTTTTTTTCAGAAGCCGGGAAATAGTGGCCAATGCTTTAAGATGAATACCTACAGAGTTTTCCGGGACCACCAGCAGGAAGAACAGGTGACTGGGTTTGCCATCCATGGATTCGAAATCTATGCCCTTGGCGCTGCGGCCAAAGGATAGAATCATGTGATCGAGGCCGGTCAGCTTGCCATGGGGGATGGCAATGCCATCCCCGATACCGGTGCTACCCAATTTTTCTCGTTCCAAGATTACCTGAACGAGTTTGTCTTTATCGATAGTTGGATTGTTTCTGGCCAAAGAGCTGGTCATTTCGTCGATCAGTTCTTTTTTTGATCGAGCGTTTAAGGCTGGGATGATATAGCTCTTGTCCAGAATATCCGCCAGTTTCATCAAATAACCCCAATCACGATTTGTTATAGTCAAACATCGGCTGAATTAACCCGTAGTTACCATCCCGACGCTTATAAACCACATTGATCTGATCCGTGTCGTCATCGGCATAGATGAAAAAGTCGTTTTTGTTTGCCTCCAATTGCTCGATAGCCTCTTCGATATCCATCGGCTTGGCCAGAAATTGGGTGCTCTTGACGATATGCGAATCTGCCTGCGCCTGCTCTTTATTTTGAGCATCTATGACGTTCATTATAACGGTCTGGATCCGATCATTTCCCTTTTTGTTTTTGATCTTGCCCCGGACCCGTTTGATTTGTTTAGTCAGCTTGTCTAAGACAAGGTCAATGGATGAATACATATCACCGGTTGATTCCTCACCGTTTATTTTCTGACCGTTGAAAGAGATGGTCACATCGGCGATATGTCTAAATTTTTCTACAGACAAGACAACGTGGGCATCCAGCGACGTATCAGCATATTTCTTGAGACGGGCGATTTTGTCCTCGATATAGTCTTTAATTGGCTGTGAAGGCTCCAAGTGCCTAAAAGTAACGGTTACTGGCATATTCATTCCTCCGTATTGGAAGGTTTTGTGGGTTACGCGCTTATCTCCTTTTGATATATCTCAAATTACTAGGATTGGGAGATGGTGCGCTAAAGGGCAAATGGCCGCGCCGCGGTCGATGTCCGTCTCAGGTGGTGATCATCTTTGGCCGGCGGGTAGTGCGGAAGACCATCGTAAACGGCATATCCCTCCGCCAGGCGATACTCGACTGGAAGAGTACCGCTGAATACTCCTGTCGACGACCGATGTCAATAAGAATTTGCTCCGGTATAAGGTGCTTTTCTTTTGCTGGACGATAGAAATCCCATACTTTCACGGTACTTAGCCACAGTTCGGCGAGCAATGTTGATGTCTTGGGAAACCAATATCTTGACGATATCCTCATCGCTCAGGGGCTTCTTTTTGTCTTCGCCCCGAATCAAATGTCGAATCTTGTCTTTTACGCTTTCGGCTGAGACAGCCCCCCCTTCAACGCGATTGATGGCGCTGTTGAAAAAATATTTCAACTCAAAGATTCCCTGGGGGGTATGAACATATTTATTACTGGTCACCCGGCTAATGGTGGATTCATGCATTTCGACATCTTCCGCGACATCGCGCAGGACCATGGGTTTTAGCTGGGTGACGCCGTAGTCGAGGAAATCGCGCTGAAATTTGACAATACTTTCTGCCACTTTATAGATGGTTCGTTGCCGCTGGTTGAGGCTTCTAATCAGCCAAATGGCCGACCGGAGTTTCTCTTGGATGTATTCCTTTGTCTTAGCGGAGACGTTTTCATTTTTGTAAAGGGCGTCGCGATAATAGGAGTTTACCTTTAACTTAGGCAGACCATCTTCATTAAGGACGATCATATAATCATTCCCCACTTTATAAACGTAAACGTCGGGACTAATATACTGGGCCTCGTCCCGGTTATAAATCCGTCCTGGTTTTGGATCGAGTGAGGTAATGAATTCCAAGGATTTGACAACGGCTTCAATGGTCACATTCAGTTTCTTGGCGATGGCCTGGTAGTGCTTGACCTCAAGTTCCTTAAGATGATTGGCGATGATCTTGGCGGCTAAGGAATCTCCGGCGCCGAGAGCGTTCATCTGGATCAGGAGGCACTCTTGCAAGTTTCGGGCCGCTACCCCGATAGGGTCGAATTCCTGGATCTTATGAAGTACCGATTCGGCAAACTCGCTGGTCGTCTCAGTTTGAGCCGCGAGTTCTTCTAAACTCGTCATCAGATATCCGTCGCCATCGAGGTTACCGATGATTAACCCAGCCACGCTCTCTTCCAAATCGCTAAGTCCGGCCGTCAGCAATTGCCAGTTGAGGTGTTCT
>JADFYN010000048.1:0-7973 GCA_015233055.1 Deltaproteobacteria bacterium | reverse complement strand
GATGTCTTTTGAGTTAAGATATTTTCATAGGAAGGGAGATCCTTGTCCTCGGAATGGCTGCCGACGGTCTGACTGGTATTGTATTCCTCCAGATAGTTCTCCCAGTCGATATCATCGGCTGCCTTTCGCTCATCAGCCACGTCGGGCGCTTCAAGCGCGGGCGCCTTTTCCGGGAGCAAAGGTCCTTCCGAACCCTCTGTTACGGTGGGTTCAGTCGGTGATTCAGCAGGTTCGTCTCCAACGGCCTCCGCTTCTAAGAGCGGATTTGTCTCAATCTCCAGATTGATCGACTCCATTAATTCGAGACGGTTCAATTGCAGGAGCTTAATTGCTTGCTGTAGTTGGGGGGTCATCACCAACTGTTGGCTAAGCTTAGCTATTTGTTTGATTTCTAAAGCCATATTATCAAATTCTGAAAACCGCCTGTAGAAGGAAGATAACGGCAATAAGACCAATAAGGACGGCCATGGCAGCTTGATTGTTTTCTCTCGGCTGATAACATCATCCCGCCGCTGGAGCTAAAGAGTAAATTTTTCACCTAAGTAGATTTTCCTCGCTTTAGGGCTCTGAGCGATCTGATGTGGGTCGCCTTCTTCGAGGATGACTCCTTCATTCAGAATATAGGCCTTGTCGCAGACACCCAAGGTCTCCCGAACGTTATGGTCGGAAATGAGAATCCCCATTCCCTTATCTCGGAGGGATCGAATAATGTTCTGAATGTCGTTGACCGCCAAAGGATCTATCCCGGCAAAAGGTTCATCCATCAGCATAAATGACGGCGCCGTGACCAAGGCCCGGGTGATCTCGACGCGTCGCCTTTCTCCGCCTGATAAGGAAAAGGCCATATTCTTTGCCAAATGGCTGATATTGAGTTCATCGAGCAGTGACTTGAGTCTTTCTTCCCTGTCTTCAAGGCTCAGGTCCATCGTTTCAAGGATGGCCATGATATTTTTTTCCACCGTCAATTTTTTAAATATCGATGATTCCTGGGGTAGATAGTGAATCCCCTTTCTCGCCCGGGCATACATGGGATCATCGGTGATATCTTGGCCGCCTAACCTGATAGTCCCCCGATCGGGTCTGATCAGTCCGACGATGGAATAGAAGGTCGTTGTCTTGCCTGCTCCGTTGGGGCCCAATAACCCGACCACCTGGTTTGGATGCACCTGGAGAGAAACGTTGTTTACCACGGTTCGTCTGTGGTAAATCTTGGTGAGTCCTTCAACCGATAACACCGCCATCCGTCAAGTTCACCTCTGACCTGATTTTTGAGGAAAAATAACTGTTTTTACCTTTCCCTCGACCAGATACTTATTTTCGGGCAAGAGCAGCGTTATTTTCTGACCGTTGACGGTGTTCTTGTCTTGTTTAACTTCCGGTGATCCAGTCAGAATTACTTTTTGGCCTTGATTGAAATACTCCGCGCGTTCAGACTTAGCCACAATATCTTTCTGGATGATAACTACGCGTCCCTGGGCGACGAGTCGGTCGATGCTGTAGGATTCCTTCTCTCCCTTGGCGTTTTCCTTGTAGATGGCCGTAAGGGTGTCACAGTTGATTTTGAATTCGTCTTGAGTCGCCCTGACGTTCCCCGTAAAAACAAGATTTTTTGACCGATGGTCCGCTTCAAACCGGTCTGACTCAATATTGATTGGGCTATCGCTTTTGAGCGCGACCGGGGACTGGGACCAGGCCGTCCCTAACCACGCACCTAAGATGGCCGGGAGAAGAGCTAAGATAATTTTCAACTTCAAAGGACTGCCTTTTTTAGAACCGATCCGGTATTATCCAACAGGACCTTTACATGGTTAAAGATGGTTAGCCGGGAGGAATCGATGTTGTACTCCATACCTTTTCCGCTGATGTTAATTTCCGGCCCCCGAACATAAATTTGTTCGTCAGTGTGGACAGCTCTCTTCGATGGGGAATAGTCAAGCGCTTCCGTTTTAATATCGAATTTATCCCGGTAAAGACCGTGGACACTGCCCTTCAGGTTGATCTCGTGAGTGTCGGTTTTTAATACCCCGTTTTCTCCAAACAGCCGGACCAGGATCTTGCCTTGTTCAAAAAAAATTAATTCCACCTTCTTAAATACGGCCAGATTCTTGGGCTTGAAATAGGTCACCGAGTCGGCCTTAAGAGACCACTCCTTTTGCCCATCCTTCATATGCACATAATCAATGACGTCTAAGGAAACATCGCCTTCTTTGGTGGCTAGAGAGGCTATCCGGGATAACTGCGATTGGTTGGGTAAATAAAAATAAATAACTAAAACAACACTAAATATCAATGCTAAAGTAATCAGAATAGAAATCTTGATCGTCTTCTTTTTCAAAAATTCACCCGGCTTCAAAAAGATGCGTTCTAAAAGGGACATGAATAAAGTGTTTGGCCGGTCCTAGGATCATCAGGCCGAATCGGGATTCATTGCCCCAAGTTGCGCTGGTTCAACTTAAAGTATATATCAACCGCTCCTATATGTAAAGCGTATTTTATGCCTCTGTGTATCGGGACATGGCTTCCTGCCAAAGATCTCGGGCATAGAGCAACAACTCGCAGACCTCTCTAACCGCCCCGTTGCCTTCACGCGCCTGAGTGATATAATGGGCATATTGGGCCACTACTTCATGGGCCCCGGGAACGGCCACGGCCAGGCCGACCCTTTTAAGCACGGGGATATCTACCACGTCATCCCCCACGTATCCGACCTGGTCGGATTTCAGGCCTTTTTCCGCCAGCAGTTGCTCATAACAGGGGAGCTTATTCTTGATTCCCTGAAAGACCCAGTTAATTCCCAGCTCTTCGGCTCGTTTGGCGACCACCTGGGATTCCCGTCCGGTGATCAGAGCCACGTCAATCCCGGCTCGGAGAAGCATCTTAAGACCATGTCCGTCGCGGACATCGAATCTTTTTGATTCCACGCCCAGATCATTGATGATGATTCCACCGTCGGTCATGACCCCATCTACATCGAGGATGAGCATGGCCACATTTTTGGCCCGAGCCAGTACTTCTTCCTGATCGGACCATACTTTCAGCCTGTCGATCATGATACTCTCCGGTTATCTCTATATATTTTAACTTAATAACTGGCTGATTAATAGCCGATTTCCCGGCGGCCGGCTAAATCGAGTCCGCCCCCACCAGGGAAGACACTTTATTAACCACTTGATGAATCTGATGAATCGTTTCCAAAAAACGGGGCAGTTGATCCAGGGGAAAGGAGTTCGGCCCGTCACACAAAGCCTGATCCGGCCTGGGGTGGACCTCCATGAATAAGCCGTCTACTCCGGCCGCCACCGCAGCCCGGGCCAGCGGATAGATAAATTCCCTTTGTCCTCCGGAGCAACCGTCTTGTCCGCCCGGAAGCTGGACGCTATGGGTGGCGTCGAAAATCACCGGGACGCCAAAGGCCCGCATGACCTCAAATCCTCTAATGTCCACGACTAAATTATTGTAGCCGAAAGATACGCCCCGTTCTGTGACCATGACCCGATTATTTCCCTGGCTTTTAACCTTTTCAATCACGTGCCGCATATCCCAGGGGGATAGAAACTGCCCTTTCTTGATGTTGACCGGCAGCATGGTCCTGGCCGCTTCCACCAACAGGTCGGTCTGGCGGCATAAAAATGCCGGGATCTGAATGATGTCCAGGACCTCGGCGGCCAAGGCCAGTTCTCCGATCCGGTGGACGTCCGAGGTGACTCTCAGCCCCAATTCATCCTTAACCGTTTTAAGGATTTTTAGACCCTCCCGAAGGCCGGGACCCCGAAAAGACGTGACTGAAGTGCGGTTGGCTTTGTCGTAGGAGCTTTTTAAGATCAACTGGATCTTAAACAGGTCCGCAATCCGCTTCAACTCTGCCGCCACGGCCATCACTTCAGCCTCGGACTCGATAACACATGGCCCCGAAATAAATACCAGATCAGCCCCGGTACCGATATTTATCCCACTAAAGTCAAAATTGTTCCCGGTCAATGGCATATCCCCTGTCTGTGGCAAACTTCGAGTTGCGGGTTGCGGGTTTCGAGTTTCGGGTTATTGTCGACGGGCGACTAATGGCCGACTGTTGGGCTGGACGCGTTCTTGGCCCGGCGTTGTTCCATAGACACCTTAATGAAATCTTTGAACAAGGGATGCGGTTCCATCGGCCGGGATTTGAATTCCGGGTGGAACTGGCACCCCAGAAACCAGGGGTGATCTTTTAGTTCGATGATCTCCACCAGGTTTCCATCAGGGGAGCGGCCACTCATGACCACCCCGCAATTAGCCAGAATGTCTTCAAATGTGGTATTGAACTCAAAACGGTGGCGGTGCCGTTCAAACACTTCTTCTTGCCCGTACGCCGCGTAGGCCCGAGTATTCGCGACCAGCCGGCAAGGATAGGCGCCCAGCCGCATGGTCCCGCCCAGGTTGCTGTCTTCATCGCGAGTCTGGATCATATTGCTTCGGTAATCGAACCATTCCTTCATCAGGTAAATCACGGGAGAGCCGGTCGCGGCATCGAATTCAGTGGAATTGGCGTCGGATAACCCGGCCATATCCCGAGCGATTTCCACCACTGCCAGTTGCATCCCCAGGCAGATGCCGAAAAAAGGTATTTTATTTTCCCTGGCGTAGCGGATGGCGTTGATTTTCCCCTCGATGCCGCGGTCGCCAAACCCACCTGGAACCAGGATGCCGTCAACGTTCATCATGGATTTGTGTTGCGCATCCTTCTCCAGGTCTTCAGAATGAATAAAATTAATATTCACCCGGCAATGATTGGCGATCCCGCCGTGAATCAGAGCTTCATACAGGCTTTTATACGATTCCCGAGGGTTAAGATACTTACCCACCACGCCGATGGTCACTTCAGCGGAGGGATGCTTTAGGTTGTTGACCACCTTTTCCCAAGTTCCCAACCTGGGGGCTCTGGTCCAGATGTTGAGCCGTTCCACCAATCGCTCGTCCAGACCTTGCTTAAAGAAAACGATGGGCACTTCATAGATGAATTCCAAATCAGGGGCGGAGATGACACACGTCGGGTCCACGTTGCAGAACAGGGCGATTTTTCTTTTTATGTCGTCGTTCAGTTCCTTTTCGGCCCGGCAGATCAAGATGTCGGGCTGGATACCGATTCCCGTGAGTTCTTTGACGCTGTGCTGCGTGGGTTTAGTCTTAAGTTCGCCGGCTGCCTTGATGTAAGGGACCAGGGTCAAATGGACATAGGCCACATTCTCTCTGCCCAGATCTGAACGTAATTGCCGGATAGCCTCCAGAAAGGGCAGACTCTCAATGTCGCCGATGGTGCCGCCGATCTCGACAATGACGGCATCGGCGTCGTCAGCCAGACTCAGCACCCGTTTTTTGATTTCATCCGTAATGTGAGGAATGACCTGGACCGTGCCGCCCAGATAGTCTCCTCGTCTTTCTTTGTTGATGACGGTATAATACACCGAACCGGTGGTGAAGTTATTCCTCTGACTCAGTCTGGCCGAGGTGTACCGTTCATAGTGACCCAGGTCGAGGTCGGTCTCGGCCCCATCGTCGGTGACAAAGACCTCTCCGTGCTGAAAAGGATTCATCGTCCCCGGATCAACATTAATATATGGATCCAGTTTCTGGATGGTGACCTTCAGTCCTCGAGCTTCCAATAAGGCGCCGATGGAGGCAGAGGCCAATCCCTTGCCCAGTGAAGATAACACACCACCGGTGACAAAAATGAATTTTGTCCGGATCCGACCATTTTTTTGTATCTGTGCATCCCTAACCACTTTGCGTTTACTCCCCGGTTAGATGATAAGACTAATTTTTACCTGACCTTATAGTCAGTTAACCAGTAATAGGACTTAACCTGGGGACTATATCAAGGTGCCCCCATATTGTCAAGGAGCCTTTCGCATGATAATAAACCGCACCGGATAACCAGGAACTTTTTCATGCGATTTCCCTTGGCTAAACTTTTGCTTGAAAAAATGAAAGCCTTGCACTATGGTGACTTCTGATGAATTTCTATCGTTAGATCAGGTCGGCCGCGTCGGAACCTGAGCCGGAACCCCGCCTTTCTACGGAGAACACCATGAAAACTAAACATGTTCAAAAGACCATCGCAGAAATCAACCAGAAAATCAAAAAGGGAGAGGCGGTAGTGGTCACTGCCGACGAGATGGTCGATATCGTCAAAACAAAAGGGAAAGTGGCCGCGGCTAAGGAAGTGGACGTAGTAACTACCGGGACCTTCTCGCCGATGTGTTCTTCAGGCGCCTTCATTAACTTCGGTCATTCCAAGCCGCCCATCAAAGCCTCTAAAGTATGGTTAAACGATGTCCCGGCTTATGCCGGTCTGGCCGCTGTGGATATTTATATTGGGGCCACCGAACCAACCGAGGATGATCCCTTGAACAAGGTGTATCCGGGTGAGTTTAGATACGGTGGCGGTCATGTTCTCCAGGATTTGCTGGCCGGGAAGAAGATCCGCCTGCGGGCCGAGGGTTACGGGACCGATTGCTATCCCAACAAAAAATTGGAGAAGGTCGTGACGATTCATGACCTGGTCGATGCGGTTTTGCTCAATCCCCGTAATTGTTATCAAAACTACAACTGCGCAGTCAACTTGACTGACCGGACCATTTATACCTACATGGGGACCCTGAAGCCGCACGGCGGAAACGCCAACTACTGCACCGCCGGTCAACTAAGCCCGTTATTTAATGATCCCTTCTACCGGACCATCGGCCTCGGGACCAGAATTTTCCTCGGCGGCACCCAAGGTTTCGTCACCTGGCCGGGGACCCAGCATAATCCCAACGCACCCCGGGGAGCCAATGGAGTCCCCCTAAAGGCGGCCGGGACCATCATGACCATCGGCAACCTGAAGGATATGAGTCCCCGATACATCGTGGGCGTATCCATGCCTGGTTACGGGTGCACGCTGTGTGTCGGCCTGGGCATTCCGATTCCCATTTTAGACGAAGAGATGGCTGGATACACCGGAGTCTCGGATGAAGATATTTTCGCCCAGATAGTGGATTATGGGACCGATTACCCTAAGGTGACCGGAAAGACCCTGGGCCAGGTCAGTTATGCCGAGCTGAAATCTGGAACCATTACCGTCCAGGGGCAAAATATTCCGACGACGTCTTTATCCAGCATGAGCCGAGCCAGAGAGATCGCCGACATATTGAAGACGTGGATCCAAAAAGGTGATTTTCTCTTGGGAGAACCACAGATGCTTCTACCCACAGCGACGGCGAAGTAAGCCAACCTGGTTGGAAGATTTCAGGTTTCATGCTGAATGTCATTGATTTAAGGGGCAGGGCAATCGCACCGATTTCTTTAATATGGTTCATTCCGCTTAAGCCCCAACGGGGCGCTCTAGGTTAGCCCAGGGCAGCGCCCTAGGTAGGGGCCAAGACTATAAAAATAACCTATAATGCCCACATAAAATCCTTGGCAATTCAGCACCTCAGCCGTAGCTGGATATCCCATTCAAAGGAAATGGCTTTGGGAACCGGCCGACCTCCTGACCATTCTTCTGACACGTAACCATCGGATTTCCCAGGGCGTTGCCCTGGGCTAACCTAGAGCGCCCCTCCGGGGCTTGTTTGGAATAGGCTATTTTAAAACATTAGAGCGATCGTCCCGTCCTTAAGTCAATGCCATTGGGTTTCATGCCGAATGCAAACCTCCCGACCATACTCCGAAGGGGTTGACCCGCTAATCCCTTCGGAGTACTTTTTTTTGCCCTGATTTAATGAGTTTTATTAATTGGAAGACGGAGGTAAATCCATAGATTTAGCAGATAAGTGCAGATGGTGAATCGCTCGAACCCCAGAGAAAGATGGTTTATAAACCATAAAATCTATTTTTTACCAATGTATATTTTATCTTGTATATTTTTTTGTCCTGAGGTATAGTGACATCGTGAATCGGGGTATATGCTGATTAATTATATGTTGAAAGTATATTAACCTGGTCAAACGGTAAATTCC
>JADFYN010000489.1:1969-2389 GCA_015233055.1 Deltaproteobacteria bacterium | reverse complement strand
CCGGGGTCGGAACTGAACACTTCGATTATTTGTCCCTTCTTCATTTCCTGGATAGCTTTCTTGGTCTTGAGAAGCGGCATGGGGCAGCTTAACCCTCGGACATCGAGTGTATAGTCAGGTTTAAGGTCCATTCTGATTCCTCCAAAACTGCGTGGTTTATCATGGTCATGTTCAGGTTAACGCGGCCGGGTTAAAGGTTGAGGAGACGGCGCAAAAACGGAAGCCCCCGCGATAAAAATCCACCTATCTTTTTTTACAATCCAACTAATATCTATCGCATTGGGCAACTCCGGACATTGTTAGTTTGCGTATCTTACTATATTTTTTCATTACCAGGCAAGGAAAAACAGCAATTGCGCCCGCATGACAAAAAATCCCGGTGGTTTCCCAGTGACATAATATATCATTTGTCCGGCCCGC
>JADFYN010000489.1:0-1807 GCA_015233055.1 Deltaproteobacteria bacterium | reverse complement strand
AGAGTATTACGTGTGTCAGGAATGCGGCGGTCAGACGCCGAAATGGATGGGCCGTTGCCCTGATTGCGGCCAATGGAACACCTTAGTCCAGGAGCTTAAGGACAAGGCGCCGGGTAAGGCTCGGCTCCGGGCCATGGCCGGGATGGAGGAGATGCCTCGGCCGATTGCGGCTATTTCAGCCCAACAGGAAGATCGGGTCTACACCGGAATCATGGAATTTGATCGAGTCTTGGGGGGTGGGTTGATCTCCGGGACCGTGGTTCTGATCGGGGGTGATCCCGGGATCGGAAAATCTACTTTAATTCTCCAGGGGCTGAATCAACTAGGCTTAAGCGGGCATCGGGTCCTGTACATCTCCGGCGAGGAATCGGCCAGGCAAATAAAGATTCGGGCCGACAGGCTGGGGGTCTCTTCAGAAAATCTTTACGTTGTCACCGAAACCTGCCTGGAACGGATCCTGGGCATGATTTCCGAATTGAAACCAGCCATGTTGGCCGTTGACTCCATTCAGACAATCTATACTGAAACCTTGCCGGCCGCCCCAGGCAGCTTGATCCAGGTCCGGGAAACCTCGGCCATGTTGATGCAGTTATCCAAACGGACCGGGATTTCCAGCTTTTTAATCGGCCACGTCACCAAAGATGGAGCCATCGCGGGGCCTCGCATTCTGGAGCATATCGTAGACACCGTGCTTTATTTTGAAGGCAGTCAGGGCCACACTTTCCGGATCCTCAGGGCAGTCAAAAATCGTTTCGGTTCTACCAATGAAATCGGCGTGTTTGAGATGAACGAAGCCGGCCTGGCCGAGGTGGCCAAACCTTCTGAAGTATTTTTGGCGGAGCGTCCCAGGGACGTGGCCGGGTCTGTGGTGGTTCCGTGTATCGAGGGTTCCCGGCCTATTTTAGTGGAAATTCAGGCTCTGGTGTCCCCCACCGGTCTGGGTGTCCCCCGGCGGACGACGATCGGGGTGGACAGAAACAGGGTGTCTTTGTTGGTTGCCGTGCTGGAAAAAAAGATCGGACTTAACATCGCGGCCTGCGACATCTACATGAATGTGGCGGGTGGGGCAAAGGTGGATGAGCCGGCGGTGGACCTGGGGATAGTGGCTGCTCTGACCTCCAGTTTTACTGATCGGGCTGTTCCGGCCGACACCGTGGTTTTTGGTGAGGTGGGCCTGACCGGGGAAATCCGGGGGGTGAGTCAGGCCGACGTCCGCATTAATGAAGCCCGCAAACTGGGTTTCAATCGTTTTTTTCTGTCACGAAATAATCTGGAAAAACTGACCGGCGAGAGTTCTCAAGGCGTTCACGGCATTAAAAACCTGACTGATTTTATAGAATTACTTTTCACTTAGCGTTGTCGGGAGATTGTCCAGGTTACGTTGAAAATCCTTAACAGCCGTCTTGGGAATATATAAGGTATGATCGCCCTCCGGGAGTTGCCTACCCAATAGCTCCGGATTCAGCTCTTTGATCACTTTGAAATAAGTCCCACAGGCCGCGGCGATATCCCGGATGTGAGTTTTCCGGGCCAGGTGAAAGGTGACCTGTTCGATACGTTTGGGCTGATACAGGTCTTTTGAAGGCAGGACATAACCATATGTTTCCGGACTGGACAAGATGATCTTGGCGGCGATGATCCGGAAGAGATACCGCTCCGTCTCCAGGGGCAGGTCCAGTTTAAAATAGTCATTTGTTCCCTGATCCGAAATTTCTTTCTCCACCCGTCCCTCTCCGCAATTGTAAGCGGCTATGGCCAGGGGCCAATCCTGGAATCGATCATGCAACTTGGCCAGGAAATCTAACCC
>JADFYN010000488.1 GCA_015233055.1 Deltaproteobacteria bacterium | reverse complement strand
TGGGATCGGGACGAAATTACAAAAACACCGGGGATCCCCAGAGAGTCGGTGGACGCAGTAAGCGCCACCGCCACCGAGCCCGGGATCGCCCGATTGTCCAGTATGGCCGCCTGGGCTTTGCTTCCCCGGGCCGGGACCGAGCCGGTGCTGCAAATGGTCGTCCGTGCCCGAACCCGTATGCCCCTGCAATCCGACTTTCTGGGCGCGGCAGCTCTGGGAATACAAAATGTGATGTGTTTATCCGGTGATCATCAAACCTTCGGCAACCAACCCGGGGCCATGGGGGTATTTGACCTGGATTCCATCCAATTTGTGGCCACGGTCAAGAAGATGCGGGATGAAAGCGTTATCCTAGGCGGTGATCCACTCACCTCGGCGCCCCCCATGTTTATCGGTGCGGCCGCCAATCCCTTTGCTGATCCTCTCCCCTTCCGAGTGACCCGGTTGGCCAAGAAGATCAAGGCCGGGGCGGATTTCATCCAGACCCAGTGCATATTTAATCTGCCTCGCTTTAAGGAATTCATGACCATGGTCAGGGACCGGGGGCTGGACCGGCAGGTGGCCATTTTAGGCGGCATCACGCCCATCAAATCGGTAGGTATGGCCAAGTACATGGCCGAAAAAGTCGCCGGTATGGATGTCCCGCCCGAAATCATCGCCCGCATTAACGGCGTACCCAAAAAGAATCAGCGGGACGAAGGGCTGAAGGTCTGTCAGGAAACCATCCAGGCTTTAAGAGAGATCGAGGGAGTGCGGGGCATCCACATTATGGCCATTGAATGGGAGGAAGCTGTTCCCCAAATCGTCAAGGAGGCCGGGCTACTCCCACGGCCGGCTGTAAGTGGTGACGGAGGTCCCCATGCCGGCTAAGTATCATATCCATACCCAGGAGACTCCGCCCCGGTTTAAGGCGTTGATTCGTTCCGGTGTCATTGCCTGGGAAGAGGGCTGTTTAAAGTGCGCCGTGTGCGTGAAAAAACAATGCGTCTATAAGGTCTACGACCAGCGTAATTTAGATGGACGGCAGATGCTTGATTCCATAGACACCCTGTGCAAAGACTGCTACCGGTGCGTCCAAGGATGCCCCGCCCGGCTGATCAATAAAGCGGTTAACCCGGAATACTTACAAATCGGGGACGAGATCTTTACCCCGGAAATCATCACCAAGACCTGGAACCAGGCGGCCACCGGCAAAATTCCGGTGAGTGGAGCCGGATACGGCGGTAAGTTCAGCGGCAAAGGCTTTGATGCCATGTGGACGGACATGTCCGAAATTGTCCGACCCACTCGGGACGGGATTCACGGCCGGGAATACATCAGCACCGGGGTGGACTTGGGCCGGAAGGATATGTATTTAAAAGCCGGAAAAAACGGCGAGATGAAACTGCCGACCTATCCCTCGGTCCGAATAGAACATCCGGTCCTCCTGCAGGTGCCCTCCTTCGGCGCTATCCGAAAACCCTTCTTGCTGGGCCTGGCCGCGGCCGCCCATAACCTGCTGACCCAGGCGATCATCCCCGCCGCGGCGATTGACCGAGACTTCAGGCCGCATCTAGCCCATGTTGTCCCGTCTCTGGAGCCAAACATCGGCTTAGACGAAAAGATGCTCAGCAAAGTATCCATGGTGGAGATCGTCGACCACCCCAAGGTCATGCATCAGGTCGGCAAGATAAAAAAGAAATCGTCCAAAGTGACGGTCATCGTCAAGGTGCCCCTGAATAAAAAATCACCGGCCCGATGCCTGGAACTGGTCCAGACCGGGGCTGAGGTGATCCACCTGGCCGGGAATGATGACGGCCGGGAAAATACTCCTAAAAACGCCCGCTATATCAAAGACGCCATTGCCGACGTTCATCAAAAACTGGTGGAAAACAACGTGCGGGACATGGTCAGTTTGATCACCTCCGGAGGCATTGCCCTGGCCGAGCACGTGGCCAAAGGCATAATTTGCGGATCCGACGCCATAGTGGCTGATTTGGCCCTGCTGGTGGCGGTGGAATGCCGGGTCTGCCGAGGCTGCAAGCAGGGGCTGCCCTGTCCGGTTTGCATCGAAGACGTCACTGCCGATTGGACGACCCATCGGATGGTCAATTTGCTGGGCGCCTGGCATAATCAGTTGCTTGAAATTTCCGGGGCCATGGGAATCAGGGACATTCGCCGCATGAGAGGCGAGCGCGGCCGGGCCATGTTTTTTGAGGAATTGGAGAAGATGGTCTTTGCCGGACTGGGAAAACCTGCCGCTAAATAAACTACGGATTGTTGGTTGCTTGTTTCAAGTCGCTGGTTGCTTGTGTCTGTTTACTCGTTGAAGACAACCAGCACAAGTAACGAGTAACGAGTAACCGGTAACAAGCAACCAGTAACAAAACATAAGTCAAAATAGGAAACAGA
>JADFYN010000487.1 GCA_015233055.1 Deltaproteobacteria bacterium | reverse complement strand
CGGGAGTCTTGAAAAGGTCCGCGTCCTTCCTGGCAGAGGTGGATAGGCGGGATACTTTCTGAGCCTTTTCCTTCACCGTTTTCGTTTTCTTGTCGTCGCGGTTATTGGCCATGGCATCGGAAGGCAACTAGTTAACAGTCATGAATATAAGAAAAAAAATCCCGATAGAGGCCGCCGAACTTCTCAGAGGCCGGTTTGGTCTTGGAGCAATGTAACAACATGTCACGAGGATAGTCAATCTGAAAGAGGACCGGGCCGCCTGTATCCTGTATTTTTTTGATTAATCCATCAACTGATCTAGTCCTGGAAGCATTTGCAAAAAAAGAATTACGGAAAAATGAGAAGATGTGCTATAACTCAAAAATCATGCATAGCTTGGCCTCGAGCCAACAGAGATTAGCCGCACCAGGCTGTTGGTCCCGGCCCGACCGGCCTTCCCTCCCTGAAAATGGGGCAGCACGAGTTATGGACACCGCCAACATAAATCTCGATCAACCGACCTCCAACATAAATGACGGATATTTTCGAGAATTGGCTGATCTCTCGCCTTTTCCCATGTCCATTGTCAGCCCTGACGGGTCTTACCTGTATCTTAACGGGAAGTTTGTGGAGGTTTTCGGTTATACCCTCGACGACATCCCCCCCGGCCGGGATTGGTTTAAACTGGCTTTTCCAAACAGCGAGTTCCGAGGTCAAGCCATCTCCACCTGGATAGTTGACTTAGCCGGTTGTCCGGCGGGTGAACCCAGGCCCCGGGAGTTTGATGTCGGATGCAAAGATGGACGGATCCGCCGGATCATATTTCGACCGGTGACGCTCTCTGACGGAAATCAACTCATCACCTATGAGGACGTGACAGACCGGAAGAGCATGGAAGAGGCTCTCCGGCAATCGGAAAGCAACTACAAGTTATTAGTTGAGAATTCCTCCGAGGGTATTTGCGTGCTCCAGGACGGAATGATCCGTTATGCCAATCCCTGGGCTGTCGTGCTGACGGGTTACACCAAAGAAGAGTTAGCCTCATTACCCTTCTTGGATCTTGTTCATCCCGAAGAGCGGAAAACAGCCTTAGATAATTACATCAGTCGGTTAAATGGTGAGGAAGTTCCCTCTGCGGCCACCTATCGGATTGTGACCAAGTTCCGTGACATTAACTGGGTTGACCTGAATGCCCTGCTGATTGACTGGGAAGGAAAGCCGGCCATATTGGCCTTTCTCAACGACATTACCGACCGCAAACTGGCCGAGCAAGCCTTGGGCGACAGTGAGGAACGGTTCAAGACCGTCTTCGATGAGTCCCCCATCGGAATTGAAGTGTACGACGACCAGGGCCGGTTGCTGGAAGTGAATAAATCATGCCTGAATATTTTTGGAGTGTTGGACCCTGAGGAGATCAAGGGGTTCAGCTTGTTTGACAATCCGAATCTACCGGAAGACGCCCGGGTTACTCTCCGCCGCGGCCAGGCCGTTTGCTCTGAAATGCTATTTGACTTCAATAAGGTGACAAGTAACAATAGTTACCGCACATCCAAATCCGGCCAGGCTTACATTCACCTGGTCATCAGACCCTTGATTTCAAAAGAGACCAAAAATATCAAAGGCTATCTCGTCCTGGTTCGGGATATCACCGAACGCCGACGGGCGGCGGAGGCATTGGAATGGGAAGTAACCATGAATGCCGGCTTGGCCAGGCTCTCCAGCGCCCTGGTCAGTCTTCCGGCCGATGTGGCCGATATTGCCGAGATGGTCCTCGACCAGGCCCGAACCTTGACTGGCAGCACTTACGGATACGTCTCCGCCATAGCGCAGGATACCGGGGATAACATCTCCCATGCTTTGGTTAAAATGATGCCGGACGAATGCGCCTTACCGGGAAAAGAGCGAAAGATATCCTTTTCCCAGGGGACCGATGGGCATTATCCCGGGCTGTGGGGGCATAGCCTGAATATCAAGGAGGCTTTTTACACCAATTCACCTCAGACGCATCCAGCGGCCACGGGGTTGCCGACCGGGCATGTCCTGATTGATAAATTTCTCTCGGTCCCGGTCATGTTGGGAGATGAACTTGTCGGACAAATATCCCTGGCCAACCCCGATCGTGACTACCTGAACCGGGACCTCCAGGCGATAAGGCAACTGGCCGAACTATTTTCCCTGGCCATCAATAGTCACCGCGTCCAGGAAGGAAGGGCCGACATAGAAAACCAACTCCGCCAGGTCCAAAGGATGGAGGCCATGGGCGCCCTGGCTGGAGGAATTGCCCATGATTTTAATAATATCCTGGGAGCTATCTACGGTTATACGGAGATCGCGTTGGAGGATGCCCGGGCCGGCAAGTTGGACCCAAATGATCTGGAACAAGTGCTGCTGGGCTGTAAGCGGGCCAAGGACTTAATCAAACAGA
>JADFYN010000486.1:1936-2415 GCA_015233055.1 Deltaproteobacteria bacterium | reverse complement strand
TCGCCTGCCAAATGACCATGGATGTTATGGACACCAAGAAAGAAGACCTGATAGACGGAGTTGAATTCGGCGGTGCGGCCATGTTTTTAGATTACGCCGCCGACTCCCAAATTAACATGTTCATCTAAATTTGAATCAGACTGAAAGATAGCCGGAAAGCCCATATGTCCCCTCAAGAGACTGGTTCAAACGAAAAATTCCTGGCCGTACTGTTGGAAATAGGTCAATCGATTCACACCATCCTCAATTTGGATAAGCTGCTTTTGTTGGTGGTGGAACGCGTCAAAGAGCTGTTGGGGTGCGAAAGTGTGGCGATTATGTTGTTGGACGAATCAGCCCAAGAATTCTTCTTTCGCGTGGCCCTGGATGACCGCGCACGGATCACTGATCGTCTGCATGAAACACGCTTCCCCGCGACCAGGGGTATTGCCGGCCGAGTTCTTCGGACCGGTCAGCCGGTTCTGGTCTCCGATGTCGGT
>JADFYN010000486.1:0-1880 GCA_015233055.1 Deltaproteobacteria bacterium | reverse complement strand
GGTTACCAAATCAGTCATCTATGCTCCGCTTAAGGTCCGGCAACGGATTATTGGAGTCATGAGCGGGATCAACAAGCGCGGTGGCAATTTTGAAAGCTCAGACCTGGAAAGGCTGACGGTCATCGCCCAGACGATTTCTCTGTCCCTGGAAAACGCCAGAGCCAATGAACTGTTGGCTTCAGCTTATTCTGAACTGAAAGACTCCGAGCGACTGAAACAGGAAATTGAATCAGCCCGCAAAATGCAGCAAGCTACTTTGCCGGAGGAGGTCCCTCACCTGCCGGGCTGGTCATTTTGGGCCATTTGCCGGCCGGCGACTGAAATCGGCGGAGATTACTATGATTTCTTTCCATTAGATGACGGGCGTTGTGCGTTTACCCTGGGAGACGTCAGCGGGCATGGCCTGAAGGCTGGGATGATGGTCTCCATGGCCCGGAGTTGCTTATGTACGCAACTGAATTTTTCTACAGAAATCAGTGAAGTCATGGGGGCTATGAATCGCATGGTCCTGCGCGGGGTCAAGGATTTGATGCTGATGACTTTCTTTTTCGGCATCCTGGATAGGTCCGCCGGGAAGATGACCTTCGCCAACGCTGGCCATCCCTGGCCGTTTTATTACAGCGCGGCCTTAAAGACCTGGTCCTTCATTGAACAAGGCGAGTTTCCTTTGGGGGTTATGGAAGATTACGACTATAGTATCCACACAGTGAACCTCCATCCCGGTGATACCCTGGTCTTCTACTCCGATGGGATAGTGGAAGCCGATAATTCGCACAAGAAGCTCTATGGTCATCGTCGCTTAAAAGAGGTTCTCAGTCGGGTCCAAGACCTGGATGTGAAAACGATTGGCCGGGATATCCTGGATGATCTGGATAACTATCGGGCCGAACAGCCGTTTCGGGACGACGTCACCCTGGTGATCGTCCAGGTTGCCGACAAACCCGCCTGAGACCGGTCATCGGGGACTATTCTCCGGTCCCACCTGACGCCTGCCTGGCGAAAAGACTAAATCCTGGGAAGTCAAAACGAGTATCCGGCGCATACAATCCTGCGGCGACGAGTTGCGGCAGGCCCTGCTCGGCCGGCCAGGGTGGATTATGGGTCAGGAACCTCTTGCTGGTTGCTGGTTACTTGTTGCTTGTTCCTCATAATGTATTACTTTATGTTTTATGATTTAAGTGTATTTAAATAGACATGTTATGTTATTATAGCCCCAGCCGGGTGATCGTCACTCCGACCCCGGGGGAAATATCCAGAGCCGCGGCCGCGTTACCAAGATTCTGTGATATTTCCAATAAGTCCCACGAACCGAAAATGGCCAGATACTCTCCCGTGGCAACTTCCGTGTAGCTGCTCTTAACCCCGGTGATGGTCAGCCCATTGTCCAGGGTCGTTCTGATCTCCCGGCCTCCGGCAAAGGACGCCACTTCATCCAGGGTCAGGTTGGTGACCAGGTTGCCGAAATGATCGATGTAGATGACCCGACCGGTCAATTGAACATCATCCCTGATCACATCCGGGATATTCAGAAGCACGGGATCGGTGATCTCCGGCCCCATGTCTTCCGGCGGGACCCCCAGAGACAAATGGGCCGCAACCGGAGCGAAGATATCCCGGCCGTGAAACGTGTGAGACACTCGGGTCCGAAAGTAGTTCCGATTCTCTATCTGATGCAAGGTCTTGGGCCCAGGGCGCCGAAGAATGTGGGTTAGTGTCCCGTTGTCCGGCGACAGATAAACCTGATTGTCGGTTTTAAGAACAATGGCCCGCCGAGAACCGCCCACCCCTGGATCCACCACGGCCAGGTGAATCGTATTATCCGGAAAGTATGGAGCCGCAGTCATGAGGACAAAAGCGGCCTGAAAAACGTCCTGCGGCGG
>JADFYN010000485.1 GCA_015233055.1 Deltaproteobacteria bacterium | reverse complement strand
CCATCCAACGGGACGTCATAGGTCATGGATCCGGCGGTGATTCCCTCGATCCGATTCAGATACCGGGCCAAAGCCCCAGGCAGGCCATAGTAATTATTCGGCGATATCACGATAACTTTCATCCGACACCATAGGGTAGACCGGGGTCGCAGTGAAAAAAGCCGTATTTGATCCCGCTATAAAGATTGGAAAAACGGATGGCGGACAGTTCTTCATTAAAGTGCCGCCGGACGAAGGCGTAGGACATGTCACCTATTTTATTGATTAAATCTATGTCGGCCAGTAACCGCCGAAGTAACGGCTCCAGCGTCTCCTCGGTGATCCGAACTATCGGACAATCAGGAAAATAGCTAAGTACATGAGGGTTTACGCTGGACAGACTGACATGCCCCATGGCCATGGATTCCACCGAGTTAAGCCCAAAAGTGGGGGTCCCCATTTCATCGTAGGTGATGTGCCCGCGGGCCTTCCGGTTCAGGCAGACCTTATTTGACACTCCTTCGATCACGTCTACTTCCACTCGGAATTCCTTTTGCAACCGGGACATTACTTCCAGGAACAGAGCCGTCTTCTTGATCTCACGATTGGTCGGGGCGTGGACGACCCGGACGGCATCTCCCTGGGTCAGTCGTTCCACCCGGGAAAACGGCGCCGGGTCGAAGAACTGCTGGACATGGTAATAGCGCAAGGGCAAGGGGAAGGCCAACGTCCAGCCGTACCCGACCAGGGCCGGAATATTTTTCTTCAAATGCCACAGAAAAAGCCGCTCATGATTTAGCCGGAGATCCGACCCGAAGTATTGCATTAAGCAATTTCGTCCGTTGAGAATCTGATCGAAGTCCAACCCCGGCAGGTTGACGGCCTGGCGGCCGATATGGAAAAAATCAGCCTGGGCCACCAGGTCGTAGACTTCTTTCAGGTCTGAGAGCAGCGGGCGGCCCTGTTGATCCTGCAGGATGATGTCGCGGTCATATTGAAGAAAGTCATCTTGAAAAATGACGCACCGGGCTTTATGGGGAGTATGTGCGTTCAAAGCCCGCATCAATTTGGTCAACTGACCGGCAATGTTGAAATCGGAATAGATCAGGACGTTAAATCCCGTTTTCTTGGACCGGTCTTCCGGAGCCACATGCTTGAGAAATAGATCGGCCGCGGCGGCGTCAGGACTAGCCGCTGTTTTGTCCGGCGCGGGTCCGGCCCCTCCCGGTTCCACCTTGGGGACACTCACACCCTCAATTTTGATCAGTTCCCGGTGAATTTCCGTCTGGTCAGGATTGACGCCCAGGGATTTCCGCCAGACCTCGACCGCCTTAGCTTTATCTCCCGACTTAAGGTAGACCTGGCCCAGCAGGTTGAGCACGGCCGGGTCTGCCACGCCCCCCTGGTAAGCGTTGATCAGCAACCCCAGGGCATCGTTATCCCGGCCCGTCCGTTGATATAACAGGCCAAGGTTAAATATTGATTCAACATGACCGGAATGAATGTCCAGGGCTCGCGACCAGACCGTCTCGGCCGCATCCCACATTTCCTTTCGTCCATAACAAACGCCCAATTGATAGAAGATATCCGGAGATTCCTTGTCCAGGCGGGCCGCCTTAGTCAGGTAGGTCAGGGCCAAATCGATTTTGTTCGTATCCAGAGCCAGCCGTCCCAACCCGAGATGGACTCCCGGATGCCCCGGCTCCATCTCCAACGCTTTGGCATAATAAGTATTTGCTTGAACCCGTTGCCCGGACTTGAGATATTCGTCTCCAATCCGGCAGGCGGTATCCGCGTCCGGTTGAGCCTCAAATCGGCTGGTGAGTTCCTTCAGTTCATCCATGGGGCGTCATCTCAAATGAGGTCAAGGAATTAAATTGAAGCTCTGAACACGGCATCCAGATCCACGGCCAATCCAGGCAAGGTGGCCACTTCTTGATATCCGCGCCCTTCCCGCGTAATCGGGGGGCCGTATTGCCCATTCTCACCCAATAAACGGATAATCAGGGTGCTATCCGAGGGCCGGATGATCCAGTATTCCTTGACTCCCTTTTTCTCATACAGGGCCGTTTTGGTGATCTGGTCTTTTGAGGCGGAGGAAGGAGAAATGATTTCCACGACAAAGTCAGGCGCGCCCCGGCAACCCCGGTCATCGAGTTTTGACTGATCACAAATCACCACCAGGTCTGGTTGGACCACCGTCTTGATCCGAAGGTCATCTTCATCCCCCTCAGGCAGCCGGACGTCAAAGGGAGCAAAATACACATGACATTCCTTACCAACCAAGAAGTTGGCGATTTGTCTAGCCAACTCCACCAACATCCGCTGATGCTGCGGAGACGGCGCCGGTGTCATATCAAAAGCCTGGCCCTCGATCAGCTCCCACCGTTCATCTTCCGGCCCATCTAGATAGTCGGCGTAATAGAGTGGCCGGTTAC
>JADFYN010000484.1 GCA_015233055.1 Deltaproteobacteria bacterium | reverse complement strand
GTTCATTCACCCCTGGAGGACGGGACCTATTTTTTTTTGCAGGCAAATCTCTGTCCGGCGGTTGAATGATCAGCACAAGCGGGAATTGGTCCATGCAAAACGCACCCTCCCATATTCAGCAACACACCAACGCCATCATTGACATGATCAGGAAACAGCGCCGGTCTCTCATCGCCGTCCCCCTGATATCTTTCATTTATGAATGCGTGGCCAAAGAAATAGAATTAATGAAGGCCACCGGCGAATATTCCTCTTCCAAAGAAAATGATCTGAAACGATGGGCGGAAGAGTGCATAAACGATATTACAGCCGACAACATTCCCTATCAAGTCATCGGTTATGACAAGAAATCCCTGGGTAAGGCGGCCAGGACGGCGCGGACTATTGCCAATAACGGCGCCAAAACCAAGGCCCGGCCACCTCATCCCATGAGACGGTTTTGGTCTTCCACCGTGACCATGGCCAAGCGAGTCGTCATGGCCACAGTTCTGATGGGGATTATCGCGGCCCTGGCCATGGGCGTTTTCTGGTTTATCAACAGATCCGGAGCCGACCATCCGGCGTCACCCGTTCCTCCCGTATCTTCCTCGGTACTCCAGCAAATTCCCCCCAGAGAGGAACCCCGGGGTTATGCCGGGTTCGGCCAGGCCATGACTTTGGCCGGTTGGTTACAAGAGCTTTTCAAAAGGGCGGCTCGGGCGCGGGATTTGATGGATCTGGGGCGGCGCCTGCCCCAAGTTGAAGCGGCCGAAAAAAATCAACTTAAAGATAACTACCGGCAACTTTTGATGCTGCAGGGGCGCATCCTGACCATTTATGCCCGCCTCCTGACTCAGATAGACCAGGCCGGGAAGGATCGGCTGTCTCTCATCTATCCCCGATTCGGCGAAGGCCAGGCCAGATTTTATCGGCTCCACGATCTCTTTCGGAAGGCGGCCGAAGACCAGGATGTTCTGGATAAGACGCGGCTTCTGCCCCAGATCGACCCGGCTGACCGCGATGCTTTTCACGAGGGTTTCCGGAGGCTACTGGAGACCATCGACGAGCACCTCAACGAGTGTGCCGGTTCCCTGCCCAAACTCGGCCTTCCGGTGCAGGATCCTGGCGAACAAACCGACGGCTGGTTCCAGGAAGCCCTGTTTAAAGTATTCTGGTTGAACGATCTATTCCAAAAGGCGGTGAGTGATCAGAATATCTTGGAAAGGTTGCGGAATCAAGCTCAACTCGATCCTGCAGCGAGGGAACTCCTGGAAGAAAACTATCGCAGCGACATAGCCGCCATAGACAAAAACTTGAACGAATACACCACTATCTTACACCAACTCTTCCGTCGAAAAAATTTCTTGATCTCCGTGCGACCAGCCCAACCGGACCAGATAATTAACCATGGCCTCCGGTAACAGCCCCATGTCTTTGTAGGCTATGACCGAGGTGGCCCCGTGGCGTTTGCTTAAGCGGGCTTTGTCTTGCCCTAAGATCATGGGCACGTGGCCGAACTGGGGAATGGGCATGTCCAGGGCCTGATAGAGCTGGATTTGCCTGGGGGTGTTGTTTACATGATCATCGCCCCGAATAACGTGAGTGATGTTCATGGTCACGTCGTCGATCACCACCGCGAAATTGTAAGTGGGCAAGCCGTCGCTGCGCTGAATAATTAAGTCATCGAGTTCGATATTTTCAAAGGAAATGGCGCCCTTGATCAGGTCAGGCAAGACGGTCCGACCCGTGTTGGGCGATTTAAACCGGACCACCCGGTCAGGCCCAGGCCCGAGGCCCAGTTCCCGGCAGGTGCCGTCGTATTTCGGCTTTAGCCCCTGGGCCATAGCTGTTTTTCGTTTGGCTTCCAGTTCCTCGGGTTGACACCGGCAGTAGTAGGCGTGGCCCAGGTCCAGCAGCTTTTGGATATACTCGGCATAGGTGGCCAGCCGGTCGGTCTGGAAGTACGGAGATCAAGAAATTTTTTCGACGGAAGAGTTGGTGGATAAATTCACCCTGGACAATGTCGGAAAATCGGCCGGGGTGTTCAATCCGGAAAAACTTATGTGGTTAAATAGTCACTATATCAAAGAAAAACCACCGGAGGAAGTGGCCGGGCTGTTGACCCCATTCTTGACCGAACGCGGCATCACCACCCCCCTCCCCCCGGACATGCTGACCAAGGCGGTGGTCACCCTCCAGACCCGCGCTCGGACGCTGATCGAAATGGCCGAGGGGGCCGCTTTTTATTTTCAGGATACGCTGGAGTATGATCCCGCCGCGGCCAAAAAATTCCTGACCCCGGAGCTGGTCCCGGTATTTGACGCTTTGCTGGACAAACTGGCCCTGGTGGATGCCTTTAAGGAAGAAGAGCTGGAAGAGATTTTCCGGACAATGGCCGAGAGCCTGGGCTTGAAATTGGGCAAGATCGCCCAACCGGTCAGGGT
>JADFYN010000483.1 GCA_015233055.1 Deltaproteobacteria bacterium | reverse complement strand
AACAAGAACTATCCCCAAAAGAACTATACTTCTTGGGTGATCCGACCCAAATCCCTCAGGTGCTGATCAATCTTTGCACCAACGCGGCCCACGCCATGTCGGAAGACGGAGGTTTTTTAAGTATAAAGCTCGATGAGTTTTTTCTTGATGCTGATTCAGCCGGAGGATATATAAACTTAGTCCCAGGTCGTTATCTCAAGCTATCAGTAAGCGATACGGGACACGGCATGGAAAGCCGGATCATGGAAAGAATCTTCGATCCTTTCTTTACCACAAAAGAAGTCGGTAAGGGGACCGGGATGGGCTTAGCCATTGTCCACGGGATAATTAAGAACCATGACGGCGATATTACCGTATCCAGCATACCCGGTTATGGGTCTGCGTTTAACGTCCTGTTGCCGGCAATGGAAGTTAAACCTGAAGTGACTAATGATGTGGTTGAGACCATCCCAAGAGGGGCGGAGACGATTCTGTTGGTGGATGATGAAACCGGATTGCTCAATACCCACAAGAAGATTCTTGAGCGACTGGGTTATCAGGTTACCGCAGAAACAAACGGGGTGGAGGCGCTGGAGGTTTTTAAGGAACAGCCGAACGGTTTCGACCTGGTCATTACGGATATGGCCATGCCCTATATGACGGGAGATAAACTGGCCCAGGAGGTTCTACGCTTGCGTCCCGATATCCCGGTAATACTTTGTACCGGATTTAGTGAAGCCATCGATGATGATAAAGCCAGGGAAATCGGCGTCAGAGGATTTCTGATGAAACCGGTGGATGTAAACATTTTGGCTAAACTTGTTCGGAAGTTATTAGATAAACGTGCTACCGCCGCGGAAGGATAAATCGACTGTTCAGGCATCGCCGCCGGCTCAGGACCCAAAAATAGTCTGGCTGAACAAGTTGGTAACGCAGTCAGACCATCTCTTTTCATATCAGAAACTTTTTGATTTCAATGAGGCTATGCTGATGACCGGAATTCAGACGGATCAAGCCGAATATTCAAAACCCAAAATAATGATAGTCGAGGACGAGGCTCTTTCCGCCTCCCTTCTCAAGCATACCGTGGAGAAATATGAATATATAGTCTGCTGCATTGTCGGCTCCGGTGAAGAAGCCCTGGAAAAGGGAGAAGAATACCAACCTGACCTGATCCTCATGGACATTGTCCTATCTGGGCAAATAGATGGTATAGAAGTGGCTGAACAGATTCGGTCAAGGTTGGATATCCCAATAGTATTCACCACCGGCTATGATGATCAAGCCAGACTGGATCGCTCCAAACTTGTTAATCCCGCCGGTTATATAATGAAGCCGTATAATGATCGCCAGATCAGGGTTACCATAGAACTGGCCCTTTATACAGGCAAAGTCGAAAAAGAGCGGCGGCAGGCTGAAGAGGCGCTACGAGAGAGCGAAATTCGCTTCAAACAATTGTTTGATAACGTTGCCGATGGAATAGCCGTCTATCAAGCGGTTGACGACGGACAAGACTTCGTTTTCGTAGATATCAACCAGCGGGGGCAGTTGTCTAGTAAAATAAGTCGACAGGAAGCTATTGGGACACGGGTGACCAAAGCCTTCCCCGGTGTGAAACAGATGGGGCTGTTCGACGTGTTCCAACGCGTTTATAAGACCGGCGAGCCGGAACACCATCCTTTGACCATGTACGCGGACGGCCGCGTTCAGCAATGGGCTGAGAATTACGTTTTCAAGCTTCCCTCGGGACTTATTGTGGCGCTCTATTCAGATACATCGGAAAAACATAGGGCGGAGGAGGCCTTACGGGCGAGCGAGGAATTTGCCAAACGTATAATCGATAGCAGTAGTGACTGCATCAAAGTTTTAGATTTGGACGGGAATCTATTATCAATTAGTAGTGGTGGACAGAAACTACTGGAGATTGATGACATAACGCTTTATTTAAATAAGTCATGGGTTGAATTTTGGAATGATGACAGAAAGTATGCCCTGGAAGCTATTTCAAAAGCCAAGAAAGATGGTCTGGGGACGTTTTGTGGATATTGCGAAACAGCTAAAGGCACGCCAAAATGGTGGGAAGTCGTTGTTACGCCGATCAATGATTCCAACGGCAACGTGAATCGGTTACTGGCTGTGTCCCGTGATATCACCGCCCGGAAAAAGAATGAAGAAGAACTAATTAAGGCAAAAGACGAAGCCCAAGCAGCCAACCGGGCAAAGAGTGAATTTCTATCCAATATGAGTCATGAAATCAGGACCCCGTTGAACGGTATCATCGGCATGACTGAACTAGCCTTGCGGACGGAACTTTCCCTCGAACAAAAAGAATACCTGGAGATGGTCAATATTTCTGCCGAGATGCTTGCGGCCCTCATTAACGATATTCTTGACTTTTCTAAAATAGAAGCCGGACGATTGGATATCGATAATATTGATTTTAAGTTACG
>JADFYN010000482.1:1924-2432 GCA_015233055.1 Deltaproteobacteria bacterium | reverse complement strand
TATGTTATAACTATATACACTATATATTGTGGCAGTAGTCGATGACACACTATATGTTGCGTTGCAACATAATTTTGGGACATGAAAAAAAACTTAGGCTAATCTGTTTCTTTTGCTGTAGTTCAGACCGGGTTTTGAAGGTGACCGTTTCTTAATTTCACTCCGGAGAAACTTCCTTGTGGTTCTGAATCTGGATATCGGGATGACTCCCGGCTCCATTCTTCGTGTAAATGTCGTGTAAAAAAAATTAGCGCGGGCTGCGCAATTTGCGCCTACCTGCGCTAATTGTGGATCGATCAATCTCAGATTAGTGATTGAAATTTAAGGAAAAGCGTGAGATATCATATTCTTGAAATTTGGAGCCACAGCGGGTTCAACTCCCGCCGCCTCCACCAATTAGCCGACAACAATATTACAGAAAAACAGGGAGTTAACTTAGCGGCTAAGTCCCTGTTTCTGCTTTCGCGCAAATTTGGTGCAAATCCTTCGCCCGCTACCTAAGTTTAAA
>JADFYN010000482.1:535-1894 GCA_015233055.1 Deltaproteobacteria bacterium | reverse complement strand
TTCCACAAATTAACTTCCGTCTGCCTGCTTGTAATTCTTGATATGGGATCAATACTTCTCGTGAATCATCTGAGGAGATTCATAACCCGTCGTTTGTTGCACCCAGACCAGGCGGTGGATTTTGGACATAAGTTTAGTTGTTGACAAGCCGGCCAAAAGGCGTTAAAACATCACCAGGTGAATCTTGTCCGGCCCGCTTCAGGCAGGCGATGTCCGGTTCCTCCATGACATGGGGCACCGGCTTTACCGTCTTTATCAACAGATAGCTTAACATATAGCTTACAAACACGGCATATTCATAAAGGTATTGCGCCCGTAGCTCAGTTGGATAGAGCGTCGGACTTCGAATCCGCAGGCCGCCCGTTCGAGTCGGGCCGGGCGCACCATAATTTCAGCTACTTAACAATCCTCAAACTAGCCGCAGTAGAGGGTGACGGCTCTGCTGACGGCTTTTTTTTCGAGGACAAATTATTCACCACTAACCTCAGGTCAGACAACTGGTGCAGGTAACGTTCAGTAGTGGACAAGTTCTTGTGCCGCAATACTGACTGGATATCTATGGCTGATATGTTTTTCCCGGCCAAGATACTGCCTGACAGATGGCGAATACCGTGTAGGCCAAACGGCTTCACACCGGCACGTTTACATAGGCCATTCATCCAACGTTTCCGCTCCAGATATTTTGTCCCAGTATCGGGATTTGGAAATACCCACTCGTTGGTTGCCTGCTGCTTATGCCTCAAGAGTTCATCAAACAGTTCGTCACTCATCGGCAGCCAGTTGAATTCCAATGAGCTATTCTTTCGCTTACGTGTCCATAATCGAATTCTCTGCTCAGAAAAATCGACATCATCCCACTTCAAATTGAACAGTTCGGATCTTCTAGCCGCTGTGTGTAGATACGTCAACAGCATGATCCGGTCCTGCTCCGTTTCGGCTAATTCGTAGATCCGCCAAAAATCATCTTCTGTTGGTACCTGCCGGTCGTGCCGAACCTCGGGAAATTTGTCCACGTAAGTCCATGGGTTAATCAACGGTAGTCCAAAATACTTTTTCCCCAACTCCCAACCCGCCGTCAAATTCTTTCGATACCGATTTGCTCTATGGCCAGTCTTATCTTTAGCTATTTTGCTCAAGAACTTTAAACATTGGGTCGGGGTCAACGTATCGGCCGGGGTGTCTTTATCGATAAGGCTAAACAACGCCTTGAAGACAACGACCTTTTCTTTGTAAGTTTTAGCCGATACACGCATCTTGGAATAATCTAGATACTGGTTAGCCCAGTCAATCAAGGAGACCGTGTCTGTTTTGGTCAGTATCCCCTGTGTCATCACCGGGTCTGGGGACACCAAATCCTTT
>JADFYN010000482.1:0-500 GCA_015233055.1 Deltaproteobacteria bacterium | reverse complement strand
TCCGTTTTTGAAGAGAATTTCTTCTCTTTTTTGATCCCGTTGATCCGGCTCTGGCCTATTCAATTGTTTCCTCGGTTTTAGGGCATTTATTATGCCCCTTTCAGTATAGAGGTATATACTCCCCACTCGTCTTCCACCTAGCTCTTCATGATACCTGATAACGAACCTTGGATCAACACCTAAATAGGCTGAAGCTTGTCGGGTATTAAGGACATCTCCCCGCTCTTCCTGATCCGTTTGATCCGGATCTGGACAGCGTATCTTTTTCCAAGGTTGCAAGGCGTCGTCAAGTCTCTTTGTGGGGTAGAAGTATCGATCACCGATGTGTTTTCCCCCTAATTCTTCACAATGCTGGCGGACATGCCGTACTCCTTTGTGTATGATGTCCGCAACTTGTTCGGCCGTGAGGATCCTTCCGAGTTCTCTTTCCAGAAGTCCCATCTTCACACCCCCATTTACCAGGCGCATAACCTGATATCTGACTGAGTGATTGAAGATGG
>JADFYN010000481.1 GCA_015233055.1 Deltaproteobacteria bacterium | reverse complement strand
GCGCTTCAGCCCCTGATTATAAGCCCTGCCTGTGGATATTCTTTTGGTCTCGCATAGGATGAAATGAATATCCAGTCACCACCAAAATAATGCATTACAGGTGGGTTTATATGTTGTTATGTTGTATATTATAAGGGCCTTGTCCCATACCCAGGGCGCTGCCCTGGGCTAACCTAGAGCGCCCCTCCGGGGCTTATTCGGAATGGTCTATTTTAAAAAAGTTAGAACGAATTTTCGCACGCTTAACTCAATGACATTGGTCAGGGGTCGGTAAATAGGGCAACAGGCCATAGCCGGCCGCGGAATCCCGCGGACCCTGTTACCATATTCTTTTCAGCCGAAAACCGGCCTATGTTTACTTATTTAAAACCGGCAGGTAGACGGACACCCTGGTCCCTTGTCCGCGCGTTGAGGAGACGCGGATATATCCGTCGTGCTTTCTGACAATGGAATAGACGATGGTCAATCCCAGGCCCATCCCCTTTTGGCTGCCTCGATCCTTGGTCGAAAAGTACGGGTCAAAGATCCTGTGAATATTTTCTTCTGAAATCCCAATCCCCTGGTCCTCGACGCAGATCATCACGTATTTCCCCGCGGGCAAAGGCGGCTTAATTGTCACATCGTCTTCAGCGGCCTCAATATTTTCGGCGGTTATTCTGATCACCCCTTCCCCAGGCATGGCTTCCGCAGCGTTTTCCAACAGGTTATGCAGGGCATGCCGGACTTGTACCGCGTCTATTTCCACCGGCCAGAGTCCCTTCGGCAACAGATATTCAGCCCGGGCCGAGGAATCGGCCAGGCCCAAGACGGCGTCTCGAATCAAGCCGCCAATGGATTCGGTGGCTCTAACCGGCATTCCCCCGGCCGACACGGTGATGAATTTTTGGGTCAAACCCTTGGCATGATAACAGGCTATCCGGGCTTCTCTTAGGAATTCAGCGGCCAGGCTGTCCGGGGGAGATTCTTCTTGGGCCAGTTCGACGTTGCCTTGAATAACCGATAGCAGGTTGTTGAAGTCGTGGGCAATACCTCCGGCCAGGATCCCCGTGGCCTCAAACTTTTTGGATTTAAGCAGCTCCTCTTCCATCTCCTTGCGCTTGGAGATGTCTCGATTGCTGCCCCGCCGCCCCAACCAGGCCCCGGTTGAGGAAAACACCGGCTGACAGCAATGGCTGATCCATTTCACCGCACCGTCCTTGGCCACGATTCTGTATTCAATCTCTGTCCGTCCTAGAGCCATATTCTGGTTCAAATGATCTTTTAAGTGTGTCAGGTTATCAGGATGAGAGATTCGGGTGAAGAGGTCCGGATCGGCCAAGAACTCCTCCGATGAATACCCGGTAATGCGTTCACAGGAAGGTGAAACGTAGATAAACCGGCCATCGGTCCCGATCCAAAACTCCCAGTCATAGGTGAAGTCAGCCACCATCCGGAAGCGCTCCTCGCTTTTCCTGAGTTGCGCCTCCATCTCCGACTTATACAGGGCCATCTCAATTCCGGCGTGAAGTTCCCGCTGTTCGCAAGGTTTGATCAAGTAACCAAACGAGCTGGATTGCTTAGCCCGATCAAGCACTTCCTTATCGGCAAAGGCGGTCAAATAGATAACCGGGATGGCGCATTGGATGCCTATCTGATGGGCTGCTTGAATGCCGTCCATCTCCCCGGCCAGCATGATGTCCATTAAGATTAAGTCGGGCTTTTTCTCTGCCGCCAGCTTGACGGCCTCTTCTCCTGTGGCCGCAATACCGCAAACCTGGTATCCTAAGTCCGTCACGTCCCGCTGAATATTTCGGGCAATGATAAATTCGTCTTCCACCAAGAGGATTCTTGCTTGTTTCATGTATTGACATCCGCCTTTAAGAAGGTTTTCTAAATATAATTTTAACTTCCGTGCCCGGATCTTGTTTTACCACCAGATTACCTTTGAGCTGATGTTTGGTCAGGCCGGTGATCAGTTCCCATCCCAGCGATGAAGTGCGATTTAAGTCCAGGTTTGCCGGTAATCCCACCCCGTCATCAGCGACGGTGAGTTCGACCTGGCCGTCATCACGGGACCGAAGGGAAATAGAAATAGTCCCCTGCCGGTCGCCCGGAAAAGCGTGCTTCAGACAATTGGTAATGAGTTCGTTCAGGATCAGTCCACATGGAACAGCCGTATCAATCCCGATGCTGATGTCCTCCATGTTCGTTTCCAACTTGACCTTACCCGAGCGTATCCCATAGGACGCGAATGAGGTGCTGATTAAGTCGTTGATATACCCATTGAGGTCGATGCCGGCCAGGTTGGGGGACCGATAGAGCTTTTCGTGGATCAAGGCCATGGACTTGACCCGATCCCGGCATTCCTTTAGTATGGATGAGATCCGGTCGTCATTGGAATACTCACACTGGAGATCGAGTAACCCGGTGATGACATTAAGGTTATTTTTCACCCGATGGTGGAT
>JADFYN010000480.1 GCA_015233055.1 Deltaproteobacteria bacterium | reverse complement strand
AACCTCCCTCACCCCGGAAAGTGGGGACCCCGCTTTCAGCCGAAATTCCTGCCCCCGTCAATACCACCGGATGGGTGGCCGCGGTAATCATATCTTTGGCCAGTTTAAACTTTTCTTCAAAAAAATCCGAATTGTCGTCTCTCATCGTCCGCTCCTTGATGATCGTCGCAGACCGGTCTGCCTGATACAGCCGGAACTGCCGGCCGAAACGTGCATCCGTCGTTTGTGTCTACACATTATACTCAGGCGAAGATGATTCACGCCGGAGCAAAACCGGGGATAAACTCAAATCCACCGTCAAATCCTGTAACATCGAGAGTTGAAATGGAAAAAAATGAATTGCGGCTCACCCAAACAGACCGGCAAGTTTTAATTTCGTTTTTAATTTTAGTCTGTTGTCAAATTAGGTGGAGGATTTGGAATAAACTCCCCGACTTGACATCGTTCTTAAAGTATGGTTATCTACCCCAAAGGTGGAATGTTATTATGCCTTAAATCGGACGTTAAATCAATCACAAATCGTACCTGAGTCGTATCGGAAGATTGTCAATGCAAACCGGCCCCATGGGTGAACTCAAGCAAATGACGCCCCTTGACAAACTGCGCCCTGAAGGCACGGCATTCTTAAGATCTTTTTTGTCGCGCCGAGGAGTGCTCGAAAATCAGTGGCAAGTCGTCCCGCTGGCCGGTGACGGGTCGGGCCGAAGTTACTTTCGGGTAATCTGTCCTGGGGGCAGTTTGATCCTGCTGGACCATCCCTACCCGCCAGGGAGAAAAATTACCGAGAACGATTCATTTGACTACCTGGCCCGGCACCTGGCCCAGGTCGGTGTGGCCGTCCCGGCGGTCTATGATCGTGACTTGAAGCAGGGGCTGTTTGTATTGGAAGATTTGGGAGACCGGCACCTGGTCCAGGCCGTGCAAGAGGCCAGGGACATGAATCAGATTATCTCCCTGTACAAATCCGTAATAGACGTGCTGATCGTAATGCAAATTCAGGCCGGCCACCGCCTTGACGGGACCATGTGTTTCGACACGCCGACCTATGACCCGGAATTGGTGCAAAACCGGGAGGCAGGATATTTTTTGCGGGAATTTGCCGTGGGATATCTGGGGTTGGAGCTATCCGGAGATGCGATCACCAGGGCCCTGCTTCCGGTGATTGAGCAGACGATCGAGCAAAGTCCGATGGTTTTTCTACACCGGGATTTTCAGTCCCGGAATATTCTGCTGCAAAAGACGGCTGATGACGTTGGTGCGGAAGATAAGGCAAGGGTCCGGGTGATAGATTTCCAAGGGGGACGGTTGGGGCCGCCCTATTATGACCTGGCTGCTTTATTGAATGATCCGTACACTGATCTGGATTCGGTCGTTAAGGAGGCATTGATCGAATATTATTTGAATGAAGTGGCCGGGGTGATGCCGGAAGTGAAGGCACATTTTGCGGCCCTGTATCCCCTGGTAGCGCTCTTCCGGAATCTGCAGGTGTTGGGGGCCTTCGCGTATCTGGGGCACAAACAAGGCAAGCCTGGATTCAAAGAATATATTCCCGCCGCCTGGCGGAATCTGGTCCGGCTGTTGGAATCGATCCACTCGCCGGCATTAGCGCCGCTGTCGGAACTGGTGGCCAGGGCGGCACTGGTTTTGGCTAACCGATGCTAAATTCTATCGTTATGTTGAAAACAAACTGCAGAGACCGCATCTGAGTTTATTTTATTAAACTGCATTTAACTGGAAACAGGAAAGAGAATGGCAACCGAAAACAAAAATATCAATTTTTTGCGGGGCATTCCCGCAACTGAGTCTTTGTTAAGAATCAAAGAGGCCGTCGCCCAGGGCTACCATCAGGCCATCATGAACTATGGATCGGAAGTGCTCCAATACGGCCACTTCAACGGCTTCTTGCCTTTACGTCAAGTCTTGGCGGAATTACACGGTGTCCATCCCGACCAGGTTATCGCCGGCAATGGCGGAATGGAAGTGATTTCCCTTCTATTCAAGAGCTTGCCCAAAGGAAGCATCGTCGCGGTAGAAGAGGCCACTTATGATCGCGTGTTATCCGATATTAGCCGATATGGACTAAAGGCGGTCGGGATTCCACTTACTTCCGATGGGTTGGATGTGGACGTCCTGAAGAACCTGATTACTAAGAACTCCGTGGCTCTTTTTTATGGTATCCCTTTTCATCAGAATCCCGTGGGAATGACCTACTCACCCAAGAACGTCCGACAGGTGAATAAAATTTGTTTCGATAACAATGTGTTATGCGCCTGGGATATTTGCTACTGGCAATTGCGATACGATGGACAGGTTAACCAGGTTATCGACTTTTCGGAACTCAACGGTCCGATCCTATTTAATTCATTTACCAAAACCATCGCCCCTGGGACGAAGTGCGGCTATTGTATCGCACCCCAAAAAATGGTGGAAACGTTGACCCCGATCATCGCCAATACCAGGCTGAATCCCAACCT
>JADFYN010000047.1 GCA_015233055.1 Deltaproteobacteria bacterium | reverse complement strand
GCGAGCCACAAGTTTTGGCTCTGTCCGGACAGGAGCTTCACCAGCTCTACCATCACTTTTGAACTATCCTGAAATTCATCGACCAAAATATATTGATATTTCTGGTGGTAATTACTCAGAAGTTTATGATCCTGGCTGAGTAGGTTATGGGTCAGGTACAACAAGTCATCGAAATCGAGTAGCCTCCGGCGTCTTTTGAGCAGCTCATAGATGGTGAACACCTTGCCCGTGGCCTGGTCATCCTCTTTGATCGATTTCTCGAAGTCAGCCGGTGACAAAAGAACATTCTTGGCTAGTCCTATACGCCTGAGAAAATCTGCTGGTTCTCCCTTAATCTGGGCCTTGGACATGGCCTCGGACAATAGACCTGCTTGTTCTCCATTTTGGATAACTCTGAACCCGGAGTTTGGATAATTTGCAGCCTTCAGTATCCGGTACCCCAATGAATGGAACGTGGCCACTGTAACTTTCTCACTGGTCCCATTAAGCCTCAGCTTAAGTCTGGATAGAATCTCCAGTACGGCTTTCTTGGCGAAGGTGATGGCCAGGAGGTTGTAGGGATTGATCTTTTGGTCATCGATCAGGTGCACGATTCTTTGGGTCAAGACACTGGTCTTGCCGGACCCGGCCACACTGAGGACCATCATGGGGCCATCGAGGTGGTGGATCGCTTCTTCTTGGAGAGTGTTAAATTTTAGAGCGGACATAGGGGTCTCCTTTTGGATTTTGTGTGAGGTGTCGAAAGATAGATGATCAAGACATATACTTTTATATCTAATTGTATTTTAATATATTTCATGATACGGTAAGAGAATAGATTAGGGGTATGGCATCGCTTGGGTTTAGATCTGGTGGTGGGCTTTCGGTCAGGATAAACTTCTTGGATAGTCATGCTTCGGTCGGAGAAAGAGGCCCCCAGGGGGGGCTATATTTTAAAAATAGTAAGTCATTACGCGGTCAAGAGAAGGGGTACCCACCACGATAAATGGGGTGCTTTTGAATTGAGGACGACATCTTTGAATGGTAGAGTCCACGGGCACCGGTGACTCAACCTGTACCAAAGAATATGGATCCTTGGTAATAGCCGCTGGTGGACTACTGGGTCACCTGGAGCGAGTAATGTGGTGGGATGGATGTGTGAGGCCCTTTTTCAAAGAAATATCAAGTCATCTTATGTCATCGGGTATGTAAGTGGATAGCCGGTGGTTGGAGATGGATGGGCGGAGGAATTGGGATCGAGGTGAGGTGCTGAGTGGTTTGGTGCAAACCTGATACGATTATTAATAATAATAGCATATGTTACCATTGGAGAGATGTGGATAGTGCATAGCTCAACTCAACTTAAAAATTTGTTGTAATATAGATATGTTATAATCATACACACAACATGTAGTGGCAGTAGTCGATGACACACTATATGTTGCATTGCAACAAAAGATATAACAGCGAGGAAAAAATTCGGCGATGCAGGCCACTTTTGAGGTTACCTCAATTAGAGTTCCGGTGACGGTCGTGACGGCTTTTAGACGGCTTTCTACATGTATCTGGGCGTATCTGGGTGTTGTTCGGTGTCTGATATTGTTACAAAAAATAGGTGGAAGACACTCAGGAGCGTACTTCGAATCCGCAGGCCGCCCGTTCGAGTCGGGCCGGGCGCACCATAAATTACAGGGACTTAACCGATGAGGTTTGAGTCCTTTTTTTCATCCCTTCCGCCATTGCCGCAGTCCTGCTTGTCTCTGTTACTCTGTCCTGAGGCGAACCGGCCCCGCCCCCTACTCATCAGGTGATTGAACTTCCTTGAATCAAGATGCACGCGGCTCATCACATTCTGCTGGGCAATTAAAACTCGCCCCCCCGTGATCGCTTGCCTATAAGGTCTTTTTGTCACTCAAAACACTAATAAATAACGGTTAACAACAGGTGGTATGCTAGTTGGAGTTGTTTGGGAGAGGTTTTTTCCCCTTCTTTTTCGTTCTTCCGCTTTTGTTCTTGTTTGTCTCAGCCCGGCTAAGTGTGTCCTCCAGGCGATCCATCTTCTGTGATAGCAGGTGAAGTTCGTCTTGAATCCCCCAAATTGCCTGGCGCCCGGCAGCGGCATCAGCGGCTGGAGGGGCCGGACTCGCCGGCGGAGGATTATCTTTTAACCCGGCCGAAGTATTTGATGTATTTGATGGGGCCGGCCCGGTTGGCTGAGGAGTCAAGAGTTTCTTGGTCTGATTCAATTCAGTCTTGAGTTGATTGACCTGATCGGTCAACTGTTGCAGCTTTTGATTTATGTCAGCGTTTTGAGTCTTGGGTTCTGTTGCCGGCTGATCTCCCGGGGGCGTCGGGGCGGGTGTCGGATGCTGGACCGGCGGCGGAGTCGGTGATGGAATTTTTGCTCGTTCTTTTATTCGGACACTTTCATCCGGGATATTTTTCCCGGCTGGGCCGACCGGCTCAGAAGGAATGGTCTTGTTTTCCCGCGGCACATTGATTTCAGGGGCGGAAGGACTGGGGGCGACTTGACTTTTTTTATCCGGAGCGGTTTGCCTGGTCCGGAAGATGGCCGTGGTGATATTGGGCTGTCCGGTATGGTTTAGAGCCGAGAACCCCACCAAAGAGGCGGCCCCTAAGTAAGCTGCGGCTAAGAAAAAGGTGTATCGATGAGGCTGTTTGGAAAAAATGCTTTTGGCCTGGAGACCCAAATATACGGCTAGGCCGGCCGGAATCAGCACTTCGATCAAGATGTAGCCTGGTCTGATGAAAAAAGGCCAGGCTGAAAAATACCGAAGCTCTGTAAGTACCTGTAACATAGTCAGGTTGTTCTTGAGGCCCACGATCAAGGGAAAACAGCAATACAAGGATAAGATAAAAAACGGAATGACCGGGGCCGGGCCGGTCCCTAAGAATAATAACGAGACATAACTCAATAGAGCCGCGCCGGTCAAAAAAACGAACACCATCTGGTGATAAGAAACGCCCAGTATCTGCAAGGTTTGTCCGGGATGAGGAGATTTGATCAAAAAGATCAATATGACCGGAGCGGCTAAAGCCGCCAGCATGATCCGCACCGCCGCAAAAAGAACGTCCTCGCCCCGCTTTCCGATGGTATCGTCTTGATGCATCACCTCGGCGTCCATGATGTCTTCTTCAATTTTCAACTCATTATCCTTGGTATCGGGATCTAACGGACGAACCATGTCGGCTCCTAATAATGCCCTGGGCAGACGATGCCGGAGTAGGCCATTCAGCGCAACTGATTGTTATATGTCTATATTTCATAGATTAAACGATCATACCAGAATATCTGGTAAACTTCAAACGAAAACATTAACCGGGCTGAGCCGGGCAATTAGCTCGGATCAAAAAATTGACTTTTTTTTTAAACTAAATATAATGGGTGAAGGTACACTGAAATTCTTGACCGTCAGCCTCACCCGAGGCAGGCTCTTCAGCCCCGGCCATTTTTCCGACAATTGTCAAACGCTGAAACCAACCCGATTAAATCAGTTCAGAACTAATAATCAGACGAGGCGTTATGGACGATCTCAAGGGCATGACCATCGTCACGGTGGATGATAGCCCCCCTGTTTTGGCCCTCATCAACGGTATTCTTCAGATCCGCGGGTACACCAAGGTTCAGTGCTTTTCTTCTTCAGTCCAAGCTCTCGACCATGTCCAAAAGAATCCCCCGGATCTGTTGTTGCTCGATCTGATTATGCCGGAATTGGACGGGTACGAGTTTTGCCGGAAAGTAAAGGGCAGCCGGGCTACTGAGGACGTTCCCGTCATCATGGTCACGGGCAACAGGGATGAACAGACTTTGAGTGCCTGTTTTGAGGCGGGAGCAATTGATTTCATCGGTAAGCCATTTGGTCCGGCCGAGCTTTTAGCCAGGGTTGAGTCAGCCCTGTCCCTAAAAAGAAGCAACGACCAGCTCAAATCCCAATTGACTGAAATAAAATTGCTTAGCCGGCAGGTCCAACGCTATCTGGACCAGGCCGAAAGAATATTCACCAATATCATCCGTCGGGAAGCCCCTGATGCTCCTAACGTCAAATTCATGATATCTCCAGCCGAGGGCGTAAGCGGCGACGTCCTGCTGGTCGCCTCCACCCCGACGGGGGCGCAGCATATTCTGTTGGGGGATTTTACCGGTCATGGCTTGTCGGCCGCTATCGGCGCCACCACGGTGGCCAATGTCTTTAACGCCATGTCTTCCAAAGGGCGACACATCAGTGACATTATGTTCGAGATCAATATCCAGATGCGGCTCATCCTGCCCACCGGGCGATTCTTTTGCGCCTGTTTGATTGCCTTTGATTATATTAAGGGCAAGACTTGGGTGCTCAATTGTGGCCTGCCGGATGTCCTGGTGATCGGCCGGCAAGGGGGACTAAAGAGACGTGTCCCGCCCATAGCCACTCCCCCCGGCCTGGCCCCGGTCGATTGCCAATACGACAAGGTTGAGCAAATTATCGTGGAAGACGGCGATCACATTTATGTTTATTCCGATGGACTGATCGAGGCTAATAACCCCCAAGGTGAGATGTTCGGCGAACGATGCTGGAAAATGCCTTGGCCGGTGCCGCCGATGCCGACCAGGGGTTCGATGCGATACAAGAGGCCCTAAGGGTTTTCCGCTCCACGGCAGGACAAAAGGATGACATTAGCCTGGTCGATATCCGCTGCGATGTGAAATCCCCCCCTTATCCCGCCGGCCGTGAATGCCAAATAACTCAATACGAATCGTCAGATTGGCAGATTAGCGTCAATCTTACTCCGCCAAGATTGACCAACCATAATATCGCTGTGGTTCTGTATGAGATGATGGGGCAACATGAACCGTCTTTGATCAGGCATAGGACGGATATTTGTCTTATTTTATCTGAGCTTTATAATAATGCCCTGGAGCATGGGCTGTTGGGCCTGAATAGCCGGCTTAAGGCCACGACAGAGGGATTTTATACCTACTATGAGGAATTTCGCAACCGGCTGGCCACCCTGGGCCAGGGATGGATCAGGATCGATGTTGCCTGTTATTGCCAGGGTAAACATGGAAAATTGGATATTCGGATGGAAGATTCCGGCCTGGGATTTGATTACAGACAGAAAATTTACCTGATACCTGACGGTATTACTTTTTGCGGCCGGGGCGTGGCCCTGGTCTGTTCTCTGTGCCGGGAGCTGGTCTACCATGGCCCAGGGAACAAAGTCGAAGCAGTTTACGCCTGGTCGGACCAATCTGAGTAAGCCATGGGAAAACCCATCCGTAGGGGCGAGGCATGCCTCGCCCCTACCACTCTTGATGAACTTCCACAAACATCATTATCGATCAAAATAATCACAGTTCAGGCAATGAAGCGGATTCCAGTCCCGGCCGCACGCTAATTCAGCAGCATTAACCGGTCACACTGATTTGCCGCCGGGTTTGGATCAATTTTTTTGCTAATGTGAAAATTTGCACATGCGGTTGTGCGTAATTGCTAAATAGTAGTCCAGGCGCTGAGCGTCGAATTAGCTTTTCACCTGAAATCCAACGAATACTTTTTGTTAACTATAATGGCATGATATTTGCTGCGTGGTTGACTATAATATTGGTGGTCAGGTTCTTGGAGAACGACCGTCGGGCCGGATTGAGTGGCGAGAATTTGATAATGATTATTCAAAACGTCATTAATAGTGGTAAATAGCTATCTTTCTATATATATATATATATATATAGAAATTTTCAATCGAGATAACATTTTGATTGACTGATTCCGTATAATACAATATATCTCTAAAATCAAAAAGTAAGTCCATGCTCAGGTCCTAATTTTGCCAAAGCTTTTGCAGAAAAAAAGCCCCTCTGCGGTTCTATTTAAGACCGGGGTGAAATGGGCCTCATTCCAAAAGACATTCCGACCCATTGACATAATATTAAGTTGAACCGGTGTGGCCGAAAAGGATCAGCCATGTCCCGCCGGATTAACTGGAGGTAACCATGCTGCATATCATTTTGGGGCTTTTCTTTATCGCGTTAGGTATTTGGGGCCTCTTTGATGAGTATTACTACGTGCTTGACTTCATCAAAGGAGGACTACCCATTTTGTTGATGTTGCTGGGACTGCTGGCTACGGTCGCCGGATTCGTGCCGCCAAGAAAGAAGGAGGTATCAAATGAGTAGAGATGAGGTTAAAGACTCGGCCTTTCTGGCTGACGATTTTGACCAAGAGGAAGGGCAGAAGAAAACTGTGAAAGAGAAAAACGGCACCAAGAAGGACCGGTCCGCCGGGGCCAAGGACGAGTCTTCAGATCCGTCTACTATCTTTTATTTTCATACCATGCTCCTTTTCTTTGGCCGGCTCTTTGGGAAGCTCTTAGATCTGTATAATAGCTTGTTTGACCTGGCCCCTAATGACAAAATGAAGATTTACCGTAATATCAGCGCCTATTACGCAAATAAAGGCCTCCATGAAAAGGCCCTGGAGTATCTCAAGGAATGGACCCGTCTAGAACCGTCCAATCCCGATGCTTTTTTCCAATTTGCCATGGCCCTGGCCGCGGCTGGGAACTCCAAGAGCGCCATCGGTGCTTTCGCCAAGGTTCTAAAGCTTAACCCCCAGCACAAAGCCGCCCTCTACCGGAAAAGTGGCCTCCACCTGAAGCTTAAGGACTACGATCATGCCATTGAGGGTCTGGAGGACTTGGTCAAGTTAGGCCCCGACAAGGCTGAGGTCCATTACCTGCTGGGCATAGCCTATGACCGCAAAGAGAGACTCGACGATGCCATCGCCGCCATTCAAAAGGCTATCGAACTCGATGGAGAAGCGGTGAAGTTTTACCAACACCTGGGCTTCCTGTACGAGCGGACCGAAAATCATAAAGAAGCCGCCAGATGTTTTTCCAAGGTCATGGAATTGGAACGGGAGCACGAGGATGATGAGGAGGAGTAACTTTCAACGGATCTATCCATATGCCGGGCAATAGGCAGATTATTTTTGCTCTCACGGTGATCGTTCTGGTCTCGGTAATGGCTCCGCCTATTGATAACCTGGCCCGGTCGGCCGCGGCTCAAGCCGTTTATTATGAACCAACCATAAAAGACATTGTCGCCGCCGACTGCGGAAGATGCCATTTCGGCTCGATCAGATACTTAGGCGATTATAACGATCTGAAGATGTACGCCGATTCCGGATTACTGGCCACCATGGTTCAGGGTCCGATGAGAAGATTTGCCGGAAACGACGCCGATACTATTCTATCCTGGATTGACCAGAGCGCTCCGGAAAAGGCAAACGGTACCCTAGCCCAATTTCAACCCGGCCCCCAAGGTTCCCCAGGCGCCGGCCGCCCTCCGGACGTTAAAAGCAATGGCCCGTCAGTTCAGTTGACCTATAATGATCCCATTAAGTATATTTTGGCGCAGGATTGTCTCCGATGCCATTCCGGGCCGTTTCGGAACATGACTACATATAAACATGTCAAAATGTATGTTGATAACGGACTGTTAAAACTACTGGTTAGGGCGGGCGGGCCGATGCACAGGTTCGCCGGACCGGACGCCGGAATTATTATTGATTGGATCAACGCCGGGGCGCCGGAGTAAAAGTCTCGACGCAGGAGGGAAGATTACTGATATGAGAAAAAATCATGTGATCGGCGGATTAATCACCTTTGGCCTGGGGCTCTTTTTGGCCTATCTCTACAGTCCACAGGTGGTGGAGGTCATCAAGGGGTCGGTGCAGCCTATTTTCATCATCATCGGGTTGCTGGCCCTGGCCACGGCTATTTTCGGCGAATCCCATTTTAAGAAAATAAACTATGCCGTGGCCGTCGCCTTTCTCTGTTTGGGCCTTTACGGTCTTTATGATGAATATTATGCCGTGTTGGATTTCCTCAGCGGATTCTTCCCCCCCGTCTTGATCCTGGTCGGCCTGGTGGGCGTGGCTCATGGCATCAAGGTGACTAAACAGAGTTAAGAGGAGAACCTATGGGCCGGATGACAACCAGCATCATCAAACGCGTCTATGCCAAACGCTATGACCTGGAATATGACCCGCCGGTGCCCAGGTCGCAGTACTATCTCTCCCGGCTGCAACCTTTGGTCGTTGCCGGCCAAAAAAAGAAAATGCAGATCATTTTTCTGGTCTCGTTTATTCTCCTGTTATTTGCGACCGTTCATTATTATAACTTGATCGTTAATGATGAAGAGGAAGCGCTAACCTCTTTCGGCCGGGTGAACGCCTTGCTGCAAAGAAGAAACGACGTCTCGGTGAATCTCTCCAAGGCCGTTTTGGACTACTCTAAGCACGAACGGGATGTCTTTACCGCGGTTGTGGCCTTGCGGTCGACCTTAGCCAAGCCGGGATCAAAAAACGCCGAAATCGACGAACTCCTGAAGAGCCTGAATCAGCCGGATAAGGTCGCCGGGGGGAAACCCGTCATGGAACCTGGAAAAGATCCCCTGACCTCCTTGACCCGCCTGCTGGCCGTGGCTGAGCAATATCCGAAACTAGAACTTTCCGGCACCTTCCAGGGACTGATGGCGGCCCTGGTCGAGGTGGAAAAGGACCTGGCCCAAGAACGGATTAAGTTAAACAACTCCATCAAGTTATATTCCGCTCATCTCCGGGTGTTCCCCAACAATATTTTCGCCCGCATATTCGGGTTTAAGCATTTGCCTTATTACCAGGCGACGGAAGACGCTAAAAGCTTTAGACCCATCGACTATTAGCCGGGCGGGTTACGAGAGAAGGACAAACGAGCTAAATCTTCTAAAATAGTCAATTCCAAACAAGCCCCGGAGGGGCGCTCTAGGTTAGCCCAGGGCAACGCCCTGGGAAATACGGCAGGTTAGCTGTCAGCAGAATGATCAGGAGGTCGGCCAACCTCAAAGCCATTTCATTTGGAATGGATATATAACCACGGCTGAAGTACGGAATTGCCGGCGGTTTTATGGAGCTATTATATGGTATTTTGCATAGTCTCCGCCCCTACCCAGGGCAACGCCCTGGGCTAACCTAGAGCGCCCCTCCGGGGCTTAATCGGAATTGGCCATTTATTAAAATCAGATCCGTTGCCCCTGCCCCTTAAGTCAATGATATTGTGTTACCTGTTGCACATCACCGGCGTATGATTACGCAATATATGAAAAAAGCAGCCAACCTGGAAAACGGTCCAATGGAGTGACTTGATTGGAACCCAAGACTAGTTCTTACAGCATAGAAATTTTTGGGCGGGGGCCTCTAACGCACCGGCTTTACCTGGTCGGCACGCTGGTCCTCTTGTCCGTTCTGTACGCCTTTTTTTCAGACTACAATCTGGCCACTGGGACCGGAAACCTGTGCATGGTCCTGTTCCTGGCCGCAAATATATATTTCCCGGCCAAGCGGATTCGGCTTCACTACAACATGAAGAACGTCCAGCCGACTTTTAACCGGCTGCTGGTCTATCACATCTGGTTAAACACCACGTCGTTCGCGGTCGCCTGCATCCATTGTTATGTGACGTTATGGTCCAACAACTGGCTGTTGTTTGCCTTGTTCCTGATGGGCTGGCTGACCGTGGCCGGGTTTTTGATGTTTATAAAATATCCTCCATCCAAGGTGAAAAAAGGAGTGTACATTCTCCATACCCAGCAATTCTTGTTTTTCATTATGATTTTCGCCATGCTCAAAGGACACTATGTCTTTTGAGCGGGTTGCTCGTTACTGGTTGCTGGTTGCTTGTTGCTGGTGTAACCTTAGGTTATGACTGGTGAAGGTGGGAAAGAGTGAAAAGCTACCGGGACCTGGAAGTCTATGTTTTATCTTACAGCCTGGCCGTTAAAACGCATCAAGTTACATTGTCGCTTCCGAAATATGAAATGTATGAAGAAGGCAGCCAACTAAGAAGATCATCAAAATCCGTCACCTCATGCATTGTTGAAGGTTATGGACGAAGAAAATATAAGGGCGAATTCATCAAATTTTTAATCTACGCCCTGGCGTCGTGCGATGAGACTGTCGTTCACCTGAACTTCATCAAAGACATTCATCATCAACAGGAAGAAATAGATCTACTCCTAAGCGATTACAATCACCTTGGAGCCAAGATAAATAAATTTATTCAGTACGTCGAAGAGCATTGGAAATAACAAGCAACAAGCAACCAGCAACGAGCAACAAGTCTACATGGAGTCAACAGTTTTATGAAACTTCTGACTATGATTGGCATATTCATTATCGTTGGAGTCCTGGCCTTTGCCGGTAACCTTTTGATCGGCATTAACAAACTAAGTAAAGATATTGAAACTGAACTGGAACGGGCGACGGAAGAATGAAATACGCAGCATGTGCCAAAGGCGCCAAATCAGTCGGGATGGTCAATGTTTTTGGGAACATCATGATGATCCTGATCAAGGGATACTTGGGCGTGGTGGGAGACAGCAAGGGCCTTGTGGCTGACGCCATCCACTCCGGAGCCGATCTCCTGGCCACTATCGTCATGATTGTCGGCATGAGGATTTCCGCTCGCCCCGCCGATAAGAAATACCCTTACGGTTACGGTAAGGCGGAGCATGTGGTCGCCATACTGATTTACCTGTTTTTATTCGTTATTGCCTGTTACATCTCTTTTGACGGCACGGTGGCTATTCTCCATGGGCATCAGGTCGTCCCCTGTATGGACGCCGCCTTTGGAGCCATTTTATCCATTGCGATCAATGAACTCATGTTTCGGCAGGGGATTTGCGCCGGATCCCAGATCAACAGCCCGTCGATGGTGGCCAAGGCTTGGGAGACCCGATCTGATGTCGACTCCGCCATCGCAGTGCTGATCGGCATAATTGGGTCAAGAATGGGTTTTCACTGGATGGACCCGTTGGCGGCCATTATGGTCGGCTTGATCATTCTAAAGATATGTATCGAATCTATTAAAGACTCCGCCTTAAAGCTGATGGACAAGACAGTAGAAGAAGATATTATGGAAGATGTTCACCTGGCCCTGAGTAAGATCGAGCACCTGGCCAAGTTACGAAACATGCAGGCCAGAGACGTCGGCAGCGTCTTGGAATTCGAGATGGACTTCGACGTGCCGACCGACATGAATGTGGCCCAGGGTGAACAAGTAAAAGAACAGATTAAGAAAGCCATGATGGACGCCATAGAAAGAGACTTGACCATAAAAGTAAGACTATTTGCCACCTCAGGATAATGAATATGAAAAAAACTGAGTACAATTTTTGTATGAAGGAATTCAAACCGGCCGTAATCGGGGTGAGCGCGTTGGTGGTGGTTTTGATTGCCTGGGCCGTATGGCACTGCGTTCAAAGACCGAACCGGGCCATGCACCTTTCCCTGGCCGCCGCCACCGCGGCTGTGCCATCCGGACCGCCCATTGCCGTCAAGGCCAAAATGACTCATCCCTATTGGGGTAACTGTAACAAATGTCACGTCACCATTGACGCCGGGATTCCGGTTTCCAAGGTGATGACGGGGCCGCCCATTGCCGTCAAGGCCAAAATGACTCATGCCTACTGGGGCAATTGTATGATGTGCCACAAAGTCATCGGCGGTTTCCAGGCTCAACCGCAGCCGCAGGCCAAGGCCGCCGCACTTAATCAGTTCAATGCCCAGTCGTTGGGGCTAAAGGCTGAGTCCGTGACTGCGGCATCCATGCGGCAATTGGGATTGGCCAACGAAGACGGAGCATTAATTCTTGAGGTGGCGCCCAATTCAGCGGCCGCCCAGGGTGGTCTCCAGGCTGGCGACGAAATTATCCGGGTGGACAAAACACGGGTGGAAAGCAAGCCGATATTGGATAGTGCGATTCAGGGTGTCGACCCAGGTAGCCAGGTCAAGGTAACCCTCTATCGGGGCAAGAAAAAAATGAGTGTTTTCGTCGTATTGCCCAAGGAAACCGCCCAGAACGTTACTGCGGCCGCGGCCAACATTCCAATGGTTCAAAACCAGCCAATGACTCAAAACCAGGTCGAGACTCAGGCGGAACAATTGGGAGTGCCCAAGACCCGGCAGAATGTGCAAAACGCCCAGCAACAGCAGGCCCGGCCTGTGGCCAACATTAATTACGGTAAGGTGGCGGTGGCGTCGGCCGGTCCCGGCTTAGGATATCAAGTCTACCCGCAATTCGGGGCCAGTCCTTATTTTATCATATTTGATTCCGCCCAAAACACCTATCGCAGCGTGGCTAATCCCGGCGCGGCTACGGCCGGTGGCCGCGGGGTCCAGACGGGGCAGTACCTGGTTGATTTGGGGGTGAGCAATGTGGTGGCCGGCAGCTTTAGCTCAAATGCCCTTCAAGGGCTTCGGACACTTCGGGTCACCTCCTATGCCGGCGTCACCGGGACTGTTCAAGACGCCCTGGCCGCGTTTACGACCCGGCGTTTGGTCCCGGTAAGCAGCAATCCGCCCAATATTCAGGCGGCACCTCCCCAGGCTTTAGCTTCTCCGAGGGTGGCCGGGCAGCCGAATCAGGTTATCTTTTAGTATAGTAGACAGATGTGTCATTATTCCCAGGATTAACCAGCATTAGTTGCAAGGGAACCGGGTAATGAGAGAATTTGAAGTCATGAAAAATAAAACAGCATGGATGGGTCCGATAACGGTCACGGCCTTTGTGATGGTTCTGGCCATGATGTATGTTTGGGTGGGAGATGTCACTCCCGGCTCCGAGGGGAAGGAAGCACTCGAAGCAGAGGTGGCCGCGGCTCTTCGGGTAAAGGCGTTACCGTCGGATAGCCAATTGATTAATCAAGGGCAATTCCCGGCCGGTATCGGGAACGACCAGATTCTGTTGATCAAAAATCATCCCGTCCCTGTCCCTGCGGACAACGGGGCAAGCGGTCAGGCCGTGGTTCCCCAGAACAACCAGTTGGCCCACCAGATTCAACAATTTCCAGCCGGGATAGGTAATGACCAGATCCAACTGATCAATAATCCCCCGGCCCCGGTCGGGACGAATAATCCTCCGGCTCCGACGGAAAAGCGATTCCCATCCGGGATAGGTAATGAGCAGATTCAATTGATCGATACGACCATCTCTTCGGGGCTGGGCAACGGCCAGATCAGATTGGTTAAGCAGAATCGGCTGACCGGACCATACCTCGGGTTGGGTCTCAGCGATGTTCCGGCGGCAACTGCCAATGAATTCAATCTTGCCCCAGGCACGGGCTGCTATATCACGACCGTTGTGTCCATGTCGCCGGCTCAGAAGTCCGGATTACGGACTGGAGACGTCATCCTCAAATTTGACGGCAAAGACGTCGCTGGAACGGCCCAATTGGGGCAGATGCTATCCGGTAAGCAACCTGGTGAAGTGGTCAAAATAGTATTTATTCGAAATGCCAAAAAACAGTCGGCCCATGTGAAAATCGAGAATCCGCCCCTGGGCCTGAACTTAGGCCAGACCCAAAATCCGGGCTGGATCGGAGCCGATATCCAGGATATCGATGCCGTGATGGTCGTTCAGTTCAATCTGCCGGACAAAAAAGGCGTGATCATCAGTTATGTTGCGCCCGGCTCGCCGGCTGACCAGGCCGGCCTTCAAAACGGCGATGTAATCAAGCGACTGGGGGCGGCCCGCATCAGGGATGTGCAGCATTTTCAGTCTCTTGTTTCAGAAAGCAAACCCGGACAGACGATTCGGTTAAACATTTTTAGAGCGGGACAGTATCAGGACGTGGATGTGGCCATGGCCCAACAATCCCTGGCCGCTCCGAATATTCCCCAGGTGGCCCCGGCCGACGTGACGATTGAAGGGGCCTGGGTCGGGATGGATGTGAATGAACTGTCGGCCAATGATGTCAAGGGCATGGGTTTGCCCGCCGGGACCAAGGGGATATTGGTCATTGACGTGGAAGGCCCGCCGGCTTCCGTGGTGGGTTTTCAAACAAACGACGTGATTGTCTCCATTAACGGGGCGGGTACACCGGACATCAAGAGTTTTGTTAAAGCCACCAGTCAGCAAACCGGGGCTGTAGTCGGGGTGCTTCGCGGTGGTAAACATTTGATGGTCACGGTTCCGCCGGCAGGTTTCACCCAGCAAGGGACACCGTTAAATACCGGACTGGATAAGAAATTCAAGCAAGTGGCCATGACCACCGCCACGGCCGGCCGGATTGGAATTTTCGCCGAGACCCCGGATTTGAACGCTGGTGTAACCGGTAACTCTCGACAAACACCCTACTTGATGGTTATGGACTTAGATAAGAATGCCTACGCCTCATTAGGGCAGATCGATGCCAAACACTTGAAGGATACATTTGAGCGAAACAATATCTCAGCCTTGATTTGCACCGACATATCCAAACCGGCCGCGACGGAATTGGGCGGCAAAGGGATCGTCATCTATAGCGGCGTGGTCGGGCCGGTCTCTGATGCCCTGGGATTGTATGAGGGTAATGGCCTCATCGCCATGAAAGGGTTCTAGGCCGCATGGTAGTAAGACGATGGATATTGCTCCTGTCGGTCATCTTGGTCTGGCCTGTAACCGCCGGCGCGGCCAACGTGGTCAATAATGTCGGCCTCCAGCAACTGCAGGAAACCATTACCCAGGCCATTGCGGTGGTGCGGCCGGCCGTGGTCAGCATCAAGGCTTTGAAGAAGGGTTCGGCCAATGGCGGCCAGGGCCGGCCCATCATCCAGTATGAGAGCATTGGTTCAGGATTTATAGTTGATTCCCGGGGCTTCATCGTCACCAATAACCACGTGGTAGACGGGGCGGAAAGCATCTCAGTCAGCCTGTGGCGAGCCCAGGACAACAAATTTGAGGCCAAATTGGTTGAGGCGGACCAGTCACTTGATTTGGCCGTACTCAAAATCGACGGGCCGGAACCCTTCACCCCGGCCATACTGGGTGATTCAAACAAGATTGAAGTGGGCCAATACGCCATCAACGTGGGCAGCCCTTTTGGGTTTGAACACACCGTGACCATGGGGATTATCAGCGACCTGCACCGGAACCTGTCAATTGAGGGGCTGGCCTATAATGATATGATCCAGACTGATTCGGTGATCAATCAAGGCAACAGCGGTGGTCCTCTCATCGATATTACCGGCCGGGTCGTCGGCATCGGCACCGCCATTTATGCCCCTTCCGGAACGTATACCGGACTCGGTTTTGCCATCCCCGTTAACCGGGCGAAGCATTTTTTCAGCGGTGTAACCGGGGCCGTCCAGGCCGCCATGACCACACCGGTAGATCCGGTTCCGGCAAAAGAGCCGATCAGCTTGACCGACCGGATGCCCACTGATCAGATCCACCAGAAATTTGCCGATTGTACCACGTGCCACACGATAACCAAAAAAAGTTTGGTGAATCTGCAGAAACCTTTACCACACCCGGCAGTGGGCGCATGCGATACGTGCCACATCATGGTGAATGAACCCGTGGCCCAAGGCCCGATCCCGGTGGCCAATGTCCGGCCGGTATTAAACCGGGATACATTTGAGGCCCAGAACCGGCAGTTCTACTGGAATGTCATTCTTAAGCTGGCCATGATTGTTTTCGTGGCGTCCGTCATCTCCACCATGTTGGGATTGGGTGGCGGATTTTTGTATATGCCTATCCTGCTGTCTTGCGGGGTTGACTTTAAGACGGCCGCGGCCACCAGCCTGGTGATGATTACGGCCACCGGGTTGTCCGGGCTTCATCGCTATCTTAAGGCCGGTTTGGTTGATTTTAAGCTGGTTATCGCGCTGGAAATACCGACCATGATAGGCGCCTTTGTGGGTGGGGTGATATCGGATCAATTGCGACCGGAGATATTAATCTTAACATTTGGGGCCAGTCTAATCATCGCCGCATTCTTTATCTTGCGGGAAAGAGAACTAAAGACAGGAGGGCCGCTCAATATCGGTCCCTGGTTGTGGCGCCGGGAGTTCAATGGATTCGGTTATGACGTGGACTTGCTGGTAGCCGCGGTTCTGTCCTTCAAAATGGGATTCGTCGGGGGATTGATCGGAATAGCCGGCGGTTGGTTAAGGATTCCCATGATGGTTGCCTTTTTTGGCATCCCCATGAAAATAGCCATTGCCGCTTCGGCTTTAATGACGCCTATCACCGCCTTTTCGGCCTCTGTGGGGCACAGTATGGTGGGGCACTTTGATGCTGCTCTGGCCATTCCCCTCGGGATCATAACCATTATCGGGGCCCAGGTGGGGGCTCGAATTTCTTTACGCACCGGGAGCAATTTACTGCGTTTTCTCTTTTCTCTGATCCTAGGTTTAGTCGGATTTGGGATGATTTTTAAATTGATGTAGGTTTCGGGTTTCGGGTTAATGTCATTAACTTAAGGCAAGGCAATCGCACCAATTTATTTAATATGGTCAATTCTGATTAAGCCCTGAAAGGGCGCACTAGGTTAGCCCAGCGGCAACGCCCTGGGTAGGGGAGGCTGACCATGCCCGAAGCCGTTTTGACGGAAGAACAATATCGGGATTTAACCCGAAGGCTGATAAATTCCATAGAGAAAAACCATAGAATAGTCCCTCTTAATTCTTTGAAGCATCATAAGTACTATTTAAAGGGTCCGGTTTATGTGGCCCTGGAATTTGTCGAAAACCAGGTCATGGCTAGTTTAGATGAACTCGAAGCCTTCTCTTATGCCGATACGGAAGTTGAAGCCTTGGATCGGCTTCGGGAAGAAATAATTT
>JADFYN010000479.1 GCA_015233055.1 Deltaproteobacteria bacterium | reverse complement strand
GAAATATTTTGCCCAGCACAATATTCCGGTGGAGGTGGAGTTCTCCTGGGGCGCGACGGAAGCTAAGGTCGTCTCCGGCTTGGCCGACGCCATTGTCGAGGTGACCGAAACGGGCAGCACCATTAAGGCCCATGGACTTAAAATAATTAAAGACCTGATGTCGACCAACACCCAGCTCATCGCCCATCCCAAAGCTTGGGAAGACCCCTGGAAAAAGAACAAGATCGAACAGATCCGGCTTCTGCTCAAAGGCGCCTTGCTGGCCGAAAATATGGTCGGCCTGAAGATGAACGTCCCGGAAGAAAAGATCAAGCAGGTCATCGCCATTCTGCCGTCCCTCAACGCCCCCACCGTGGCCTCCCTGTACGAAGTCCCCTGGCTGTCTGTGGAAATTGTGGTCGACAAAACCAAGGTTCGGGATCTAATCCCCGAGTTGATCAAACGCGGCGCCGAGGGCATTGTGGAATACCCGCTTCATAAGATGATCTGATTCATCCTTCTCTTGGTGAATTTAACCCGACTCGGAAAAGAGTGCACACGTGATAAGGAAAAAAGGCGGCTTTGGCCTAAATGCAATCATCATCCTAACCCTCTTGGGCCTGATCCTCCTCACCATGGGATGCGCCGGCACCTCGCTCCAAGGCGAAGACAAAGCCCAGACCCACCTGAAATTGGGTGATTCTTATCTTAAATCCGGGGATTTCACCCGAGCCCTCAAAGAATTGCTTGAAGCCGCCAAACTAGACCCGAATAATGCGGAAATTCAGAATATTTTAGGCGCGGCCTACATGTCCAAGGAAGTCTATCCAGAGGCCATCAAACACTTCCAAAACGCCCAGACCCTCAAATCCGACTATTCCGAGGCCTACAACAATCTGGGCATCGTTTATGTGCGGATGGGTGAATACGACAAGGCTATTGAACAATTTCAAGCCGCGGTGAAAAACCTGCTCTACCCTACCCCTCAGTACGCCTGGTGCAATATGGGCCTGGCCTATCATCAAAAAGGTGATTACCACAAGGCCATCGCCTGTTACCAGGGAGCCCTTAAAAGTACCCCGCGCTTTGTCCCCGCCCTAAACGGGATAGCCCAGTCCTACGAGAAGTTGGGCAAGCTCAGCCTGGCCCTGGAGAATTACCGGCTGGCCGTGATGTTTGACGCTAAATTTCCAGACGCCCATTACAACCTGGGCTTGCTTCAAGCCAAGATGGGGCAGATGATCGAAGCCAGAGCCTCGTTTGAATCGGTCGTCTCCCTCAGTCCCGACTCCAACTTAGGCCGGAAGGCCCAACGTTACATAGACGACATCAAAGCCGGCCGCCCAGTTCGATAAGCCGGCCTTCTTGCCCGATTCCCCTGAATATACCCTAAGATAACTGAGCTATGCATTATTACGAGGCCTATGGCCTGAACATTAGTTCGGAGATAACTTGCCCCGAACTGGTCGAGACGTCCGAGCATGAGCCTGATGTTATCATCCAGTGTGGGATAGTGCCCCAGAAGTTGGCCGGTCTCACCACCACCGGCTATAAATTCCAGGCCGGCCCAAACCGGATTTTAATCCAGACGATGATCCTGGCCGATATTCTGGTGGCCGCGGGGAGAGAGATAACCGTGGCGCCCAAGTCCGCGGCTTTGGACGGCGATGTCCGGCTGGTCCTGCTCGGCTGGGCGTTAGGGGCGTTGCTGCATCAGCGGGATTTACTGCCTTTGCACGGCAGCGTCATCAGCCTGGAAGGAGGAGGCTGCGTCGTGTTTTGCGCTCCGTCCGGAACAGGCAAGTCCACCCCGGCGGCGAGCTTTCTGAGGCAGGGCTATCAGCTCATGGATGACAATATCGCGGTGGTTGCCCCGGTTGACGAAAAATTCATGGTTTATCCCGGCTACCCCGAAATAAAGCTCTGGCCCCAAGTCTTTAAGGAATTCAGCCAAGGCTCGCTGAAATATCGGACCGTCCGGCCCAGTTATGGGAAACAAGCCATAGATGACGGGGACCAATTTCAAAATCGTCCCCAACCGTTAAAAAAAATCTATATCATTTCCCGGACCCGGCTGCCTGAATTGAAGATCACCCCGTTGGCCGGAGGTGACAAGTTCCAGGCCTTGCTGCAGAATACTTTCTGTGTCCGCTTTGTCCGGGGACTGGGCAAAATAGCCACCCATTTGAATGCCGTCCAGGCCCTGGCCGCGGCAATCCCGGTCTTGGAAATTCAGGTTCCGGAGCATTTACTTTTAGATCAAGATCTGATAGAATTTCTGGAGCAAGATTTTCAGGCCTGAGAGGGCTGATCCAGTGTTGTTGAATTAAGGCACGGCTTAACCATTTTCGGATGTGATAAGATTCCTCACATTCGTTCGGAATGACAAAGTGGAAAGCATTCGCTCGGGATGATAAATTTATATCGTCATTTCGGAAGGTCCACTTCCTGTCATCTCGCGCGAAGCGAGAAATCTTGACATCACATCATCTATTCAAAAACATTGGGGCGAGCGTCTA
>JADFYN010000478.1 GCA_015233055.1 Deltaproteobacteria bacterium | reverse complement strand
TCCAAATCTTCGGATAGGATCATCAGCGGCCGGCCGCTCTTCGCTACCTGCTCTAAGACGGGCAGCAAGTCTTTCATGTTGGAGATTTTCTTTTCGTTGAGCAGGATATAGGCATCTTCTAAAACCGTTTCCATCTTTTCCGGGTCGGTCACGAAATAGGGTGAAAGATAGCCGCGGTCGAATTGCATACCTTCAACCACCTCTAAGGTGGTGTCCATGCCTTTGGCCTCTTCTACGGTGATAACGCCTTCCTTGCCCACCTTACCCATGGCCTCGGCAATGATGTCGCCGATCATCTTGTCATTGTTGGCGCTGATGGTCCCGACCTGGGCGATTTCTTTTTGGTCTTTGGTCGGTTTGGAGAGGGACTTCAGTTCAGCGACCACAGTTTCAACGGCGACGTCAATTCCCCTCTTGATGGACATGGGGTTATTCCCGGCCGCGACCAGTTTGGAACCTTCCCGGTAGATGGCCTGGGCTAAAATGGTGGCCGTGGTGGTGCCGTCGCCGGCTACATCGGAGGTTTTTGAAGCGACCTCTTTAACCATCTGGGCGCCCATATTTTCGAATCGGTCATCGAGTTCAATTTCTTTTGCTACGGTCACGCCGTCTTTGGTAATGGTCGGGGCGCCCCAAGATTTTTCTAAAATGACATTACGTCCACGGGGTCCCAGGGTTACCTTCACTGCGTCGGCCAACATATTCACGCCGTTCATAATAGCTTCCTGGGCCTTGACATCATATTTTATTTCTTTTGCTGCCATATATTCCTCCTATTAAGGTAGATATCCGGTGTTGCGCGATCCGCTGGGCCCGGCCCAGTCAGAAAGTTGAGAGGCCGGTTCCGAAGGGCTGAGATCAGTCTTCGATAATGGCCTGGATGTCATCTTCGCGCATAATCAGGTGTTCGACGCCCTCGATCTTGACTTCTGAACCGGAATATTTGCTGAAAAGCACCTTATCTCCGGCCTTGACGTCAAGGGGGATCTTGGTTCCGTCGTCTTTGGTCCGGCCCGGTCCGGCGGCCACGACTTTCCCTCTTTGGGGCTTTTCCTTGGCGGTGTCAGGAATGATAATACCACCGGCCGTCACGAGTTGTTCTTCTAGTCTAACCACCAAAATTCTGTCTTGAAGCGGCTTAATGTTCATGTTCATCCTCCTATAGTAATGTTATACTTATTTTTTTGACAATAAGACAACTCAATTCCCTAAGGGCGCAAAGCTAGCCCCGCCTGTCTCCCCCATGTCCTGGGCCGGCACCAGAGCCGGATGTCACTATATTCTTGATTGTGATTTCGAAGGGTTTATCCCACGGGATGTCGGCCCATGTAATGCCTCGCCGGCGTGTTCAGGCCGACTCAGACGGCCCCCAAGAAAACCATGGAGCCGTCTATGGGCCCAGAATACTGGGAGATTAATTAGACAAACAGCTTTTTTTTGAGATTCTCGGTGGCGTCTCTAAAAAAACCCTTCACACCGTTTCCTTTGTTCTTCTCTATTTCGGAAAACTCCCGGAGCAATTCTTCCTGCCGGGGAGTCAGTTTTTTGGGCGTTTCAACAAACACATGGACGACTTGACTGCCTTTTCTTCCACTCCGAACGGACGGGAAGCCTTTCCCTTTCAGCATCAGCTCTTCTCCGGTTTGGGTACCCCGGGGAACAACCAGCTTTTCCGGGCCGTGCAGAGTAGGTATCTCCACCGCCCCGCCCAGGGCGGCCAGGGCCATTGAGACCATATGCTGATAATGCACATCATCTCCGTGGCGCTCGAATTTATCGTGTGCTTTTAAGTGGATAACCAGGAACAGGTCGCCTGGCGGTCCGCCCCGCTCGCCCGATTCGCCTTCGCCGGCCAATCTCATTTTGTTGCCATGGTTAACGCCCGCCGGGATACTGACCGCCACTTTTCGGACGACTTCAATTTTCCCGCCGCCCCGGCATTCCTGGCATGGGTGAGAGATAAGGCGTCCCCGGCCGCGGCACTGGGAGCAGGTGCTGCTGATCGAAAAAAAACCTTGGGTTTGGACGGTTTGTCCGACACCCTGGCAAGCAGGGCAAACAATAGGTTCATGCCCTGTTTCATGACCAGACCCGGCACAGGTAGAACATTTTTCATATTTGTGGAGGGATAATTCTACGGTCTTGCCCAAGACAGCATCTTCGTAAGTAACTTCAAGGTCGTAACGAAGATCTCGACCCCGCGTTGGGCCTTGGTGTGGCGACCGGCGTCGGTCGAAGCCGAAAAACTCCTCAAAAATGCTGCCAAAACTTGAAAAGATATCGTCAAAGCCACTGAAACCTTGGAATCCAGTGCCTTTTAGACCCTCGTGCCCGTACTGGTCATAAATACGCCGTTTTTGGGGATCCCTCAGGACTTCGTAAGCCTCTGATGCCTCTTTAAACAGTTCTTCCGATTCTTTATCACCAGGATTCCGATCAGGGTGATACTTTAATGCTGACTTCCGGTAGCTTTTCTTTATTTCTTCTTCTGTGGCCTCG
>JADFYN010000477.1 GCA_015233055.1 Deltaproteobacteria bacterium | reverse complement strand
CTTCTAAGCGCATTTTAGTCCGATTATCCAACGGGCCGAATTTGTCACCTTCAATGGTCAGGATAGGCAGGTCCAATCTCTCCCGGAAAATGATGTCATGCACCTGACGGTAGCAAAAACTCTGGGTATAGTGAATTAGACCGTGAATTTGTCTTTGGGCCACGGCCCGTGCGATATCTTGAACGCGGCCAAACAAATCGTAAGGATAAGTAAACTTAAGGTATTGTTCGATAATATCATGGGACTGAGCGGGCATGGCAAATTGTCGTTGCACTTCGTTAAAGACCACCGCCGCGCCCAGTTCCTCCAGGTAATCATAGATCCCGGTGATAATCGGCGGGACTCCGACATATCCCAGCCGAACCCGGTGGGTTAGCGGTTCCCTGGCCGTGGCCTGAACCAAAAAATCATCCAGTTCGGCCTCGAACGTGTCAGGGTCGCAGTTGAAATCCGACGAAGAGACCAGATGAATGTGATTCTCAAAGCCTGTCACTTTGTTTTCCCGCCAGGTCAGTTCGTCTAACCGGATTAGCTTAGCCCGGATGGAGTCCAATCTGGACTTGACCTTGATCACATCCGTTGCTGCCGCGCCTAGAGTCTCGGCCAATTTGTCCATTTGCCAGGCCAGCCGGGCTTTATCCCGGTCCGGTGGGTACTCAAAGGGAATAATCCGAATGCCTCGCTCGCCGAGTATCTCGGATAGCCCCAAAACGTTACTGCAGTCCCCTTGAATTACGGAGATAACAGCTTCCAGTCCGTCCATGGCCATGGCCGTGGCGTAGATTCCTTTGATCCAGGCGCACATGTTGCGCGGAAAACCCATGGCCTCGGCCTCGTTGATCAAGGCCCGTGGATTAGGGGAGTTGATAAAGACATTATTCAGATCAACCGGGCAGCGATGGGCGGCTAAAAGAACCTCCACCGGCACCGAGGTACTCATGCCCACCAACGGCCCACCCAGCGGCCGCGCCGGGAGCGTCTTTTGGTCGGCCGAGGTGTCCTGCGAACAAGTGGCGTTACATTGGTGTGGCAACGTGAATGGCATGATGGCAAACTGCGTGGGCTAAAGGTTCGCTGGATTAAACTTGATAATAAACCATCTCCGGTAAAACTAGACAGGTCAGCTTATTACCGTAAACGGCTCCGGTGTCGATACCAATGCGCCGGAACCTGACAAAAGGTTGGTCAAAGGGGGTATGGCCAAAGATGACATCTTTTCCGAAGTCGTATTGTGATAGATAGAATTCGGTTCTGATCCAAACCAGGTCGTCTTCTGATTGACGCGCCAATGGTATCCCATCGCGAAGCCCGGCATGAACAAAAATGTAATCTTCCGTTTCATGGTAATAGACCAGAGAATTGATAAACTCCCGGTGGGCCGCCGGGATAGATTTGCGTTTGTCGGCCCAGCCGGTGCCGGGATAACCGGCCAGGGTCTCACAGCCGCCGTTGAGCAAGAACAAAGCTTCGTTTTTATGACTCAGGTAATTCTTGAACATAACTTCATGATTTCCGGCCAGACAAACCATTCTAAAGCCGGCCTCCCGGAGTCTCAGGATGAAATCAATGACTCCCTTGGAATCAGTCCCCCGGTCAATGTAGTCACCCAGAAAAACAATCAAGTCATCTTTTTGATCAATAGGTAATTTGTTAAACAGGGAGGTTAACATCCCCAAGCAACCGTGTATGTCACCGATGGCGAAGATTTTGCCCATGATTTTAGAACCACCGGATGATTCGGATGCGTTCGCGTCGGTCGAGTCGGGTCATCCCCTCGTCTCCGGCGGCCAGTCGGGCCTGGTCGTATTCTTCCATAGTCGGCCGTCGGGCAAGTTCGTCAAACTGCCCGGCCAGGCCACAGGGACGGTATTGATCCATGATATTGACGTAGGTGTGGGTTGAAACGTCCTGAGCCAGAAAGCGCATGGCTTCTCTGGTCCCGGCCAGGTCGGCGGGCATGACCAGATGCCGGACCAGTAGTCCTCTCATGGCGATTCCCCGGTCGTCCATATACAGGTCGCCCACCTGCCGGTGCATCTCTTTGATGGCCGCCTTCACAATGTCTGGATAATCGGGTGCGTTCATAAATTTGGCCGCCGGTACCGGAGAGACGAACTTCAGGTCCGGCATGTAGATATCCACAATTCCGTCCAAGAGTTTCAGCGTCTCCACCTTATCATAGCCACCGGTGTTATAAACCAGCGGCACACACAATCCTTTTTCCACGGCCTGGATCAGGGCCGAAAGGATCTGGGGGACGACGTGGCTGGGTGTGACAAAATTGATATTATGGCACCCCATCTGTTGGAGTTCCAACATCATCGACGCCAGGATTTCGTTCGTCACCGCCTGCCCCTCACCGCCGTGGCTGATTTCAAAGTTCTGGCAGAACCGGCAGAGCAGGTTGCAGTGAGTAAAGAAAATGGTCCCCGAGCCGGATTCGCCGACCAGCGGGTCTTCCTCGCCGAAATGGGGTTGATAAGAGCTGACCTTCGCCTGGA
>JADFYN010000476.1 GCA_015233055.1 Deltaproteobacteria bacterium | reverse complement strand
GAATAGCCGACTTGAGTACCCAACTAACTAAGATCGCCGTAGAAAATTCCTCATTATCCTCTGAAGAACTGGTTGACGTTTATTCCACCCTGGTTGCCGCCTCTCGTGTGAAACGATATTTTTCTGAAGAACGCGGCCGGGCCCTTGATGTCTGGGCGGAGGCTGAAAAACTGTGTCCACTTCCCGAAGTGACCGCCGCCATGGAACAAGTCTTCGACGATCGCGGGCAGATCTTGGATACGGCCAGCCCCCAGTTGCACCGCATCAGAAAGGATATGCAACGGCTTAAGGAGCGAATTCAAAATAAACTGCAACAAGTGTTCGACTCCAAATTTGTCCGGACCGCGGCTCCGGACCGGATTATCACCATCAGATCCAATCGGTACACCATTGCCCTGAAGACCGATTCAAAACACCTTGTTCCCGGGATTATCCACGACTATTCCAACAGCCGGGCCACTTGTTTTGTGGAACCACTGGTGGTGGTAGAGTTGAATAATCAACTTCATCTGCTGACTGAAGATGAACAAAACGAAATTCAACGGATTCTGTTTCAGCTTACCGATCTGGTCCGGGCACATCGGCACGAACTAACGGTCACTCAGAATACCCTGGCTTTGATCGATCTGACCACTGCGGCGGCGGCCATGAGCCGGGATATGAATGGAGTTGCGCCGGAAATTGAAAAAGACTGGTCTCGGGGATTCTGCGTTAAGCAAGCGTTCCATCCGCTCCTTCTGGCAAAATCTTTGCGTAACCCAGGCTCGATCCAACCAGTGCCCATTGATCTTAACTTAAGTGAAGGTACCCGAGTCCTGGTCGTATCCGGGGCCAATACCGGCGGTAAGACTGCAGCCCTAAAAACCTTGGGCCTGGCTGCCTTGATGCTTAAATATGGTTTTCATATCGCCGCGGCCGAGGGGACCAGGTTCCCTGTTTTTCAACGGGTTATGGCCGACATTGGAGACGATCAGGATATCCAAAATGACCTGTCTACCTTTTCCGGCCATATGACCAGGTTGAAACAGGTGCTGGATCTGGCGGAGCAAGGGGATCTGGTGTTGGTGGACGAAATAGGAACAGGTACGGACCCGCTTGAGGGCGCGGCCCTGGCCATGGCGATTATGGACGAGATGATCACGCGGGGAGTCACCACCGTCGTGACCACCCACTATAACCTGCTCAAGACCTACGGTGCAGTGACTCCCGGAGTGCTGAACGCGGCGGTGCAATTTGATCATTCGACCAACCGGCCGACCTATCAGCTTATCTATGGCCTGCCCGGCGTCAGTAATGCCCTGGAAGTATCCAGGAAGCTGGGCTTCCCCCAAGTCGTATTGGATAAGGCCGGCACCTACCTGTCCAACGAAGGCAAGCAGGCGGTTGACTTGATCACCAAACTTGAGGAGGCCTTGCAGGAGGCGGAGGCGGAGCGGGGCAGGTTGGCGGAACTGGAACAAGCCGCCAAATTCGACCGAGATCTGGCGGCTAAGGTTCGAACCGAAATTGAACTCCAGCGGGAAGCCGTCAGACTTCAGGCCAAAACCGAAACCAGGCTGTTGATCAAAAAATTTGAAGAAGAAATCAGTCAGTTAACATCTCAATTGCGCCGTCAAGGGGATGTTAAACCGGGCCGGGTGATCAGTGAGTTCCATCAGAAGAAAAGAGAATTGATAACCAATCTGGAACAGAAGCCGCCGCAGCCCCAATACCGGTCATTATCTTCGGTTAAACCAGGGCAGCGGGTCATGGTTCCGGCCCTGGATAAAGTCGGGGTGGTCCAGCAGGTCAGCCCCGATGCTCAAAAGGTCGAGGTGTTGGTCGGGATGATACGCATCAACGCCCTGGTCACGGAATTAGCCGCGGCCCCCCAAACGGCGGAAGGGGCGGAACCTCTATCGCCGGTAACGGTCAGCTATCAACATGAATTTTTGTCTCCTCTCGGGACGATCAACATTATCGGTCTCAGGGTGGAGGAGGCTTTGCCGATCGTGGATAAGTCCATAGACCATGCTGTGTTATCCGGACAAACGAGTATTGAGATTGTCCATGGTAAGGGAACGGGACGTTTAAAAGAAGCCGTCAGAGAGTTCCTGGCCGGTAATAGATTCGTTAAAGGATTCGGCAATGGTCCCTCCGCATCCGGCGGATCCGGTGTGACACTGGTTGAGCTCATCCAATAGGTTCGGGTTGCGGGTTACGTGTCAATGTCATTAACTTAAGGGGCAGGGCAATCGCACCGATTTTTTTAATATGGTCAATTCCGCTTAAGCCCCAACGGGGCGCACTAGGTTAGCCCAGGGCAACGCCCTGGGAAATACGGCAGGTTACGTGTCAGGAGGATGGTCAGGTGGTCAGCCGGCCCCTAAAGCCATTGGCTTTGGAAGGGATACACAACCATGGCTGTGGTTCCAAATCGCTGCCATATTTATGTATCTATTATATAATTTATATATATGCATTCACCTGTCCCAGGGCGTTGCCCTGGGCTAACCTAGTGCGCCCCT
>JADFYN010000475.1 GCA_015233055.1 Deltaproteobacteria bacterium | reverse complement strand
ATTGACCCTGAGGGAGTATCTTAAATTTGACGGCCTGGTCATGACTGATTCCGGGGCCTTCCAGGCTCTAACGGGCCCGTTGCTGTTGTCCAATAAGGCCATCGTGACTTTTCAGGAGATGATCAAAACCGATATTGCCTCACCCCTGGATTTGATCAGCCCGCCCGGTGAAAACCGGACTACAGCGGAACAGAAACTGATCGTGACCTTGAAGCGGATCCGCGAGGCTCTGGCTTTGACGCCGGGGTGTATTCTGGCCGGCGTGCAGCAGGGTGGCCGGTTTCTGGACTTGCGCCGGCGGAGCCTGGAGGGGTTGATGGAGTTGGGTATCGAATACCTGGCCATCGGCAGTCTTGTCCCGTTTTTTAATAAGAACCATGACCTTAAATTTGTCGGCCCGGTCCTGCGAGAAGCCCGCCGGATAGCCGGCCCGCAAATGCCAATCCATGTGTATGGGGCAGGAGATCCGGTGGAGCTGCCGTTTCTGGTGGCCCTGGGCGCGGACATCTTCGATTCTTCCTCCTATGCCCATTATGCCAAAGAGCGGTGGTACATGACCCCGTACGGGGCCTTGCGTGATCCCGGCCCGCTCATGACTGGGGAATACACCTGCCGCTGCCCGACCTGTCAGGCCCAGACTCCCGCTTGGGAGATCATGGATCATCTCCCGTCTCTGGCCTGGCACAACATGTGGACCATCTTCGAGACTATCCGATTGATTCGAGAGGCCCTGGCGGCTCATCGGCTCGATGAATTACTCAAGGAGATTATCGAGGTGCATCAGCGGTGGTTCCCGGAGAGCCTCTTGCCGGCCTCTTGGAGCGCCCTGCATGAGTGACGAACATTGGCTGGATTCCGAAACCGGGGCCTGGTTGTTGGCCGCGGTGGTGGACCGAATTGTCAAAGATTACCGCATTGACCGAACCGAGGCCGCATCCCTGGTAAAAGAAGTCTGGGCCGGCCGAACCAAATTGCAACTGCTGGTGACTCAGGGGAAACCGCCGGCGGAAATACTCCGGACCCGAGAATTCGAGTCAGCCGCCACCTCAGCCCGGAAGGCCGTTTATTATGGGTTGCGCCGATATCGGCAGACCCACCCGGACCGGGGAGCCCGGCTTCTTAACGAATTGAAGGCGCTTGAGCCAGCCGGACCCGCTCTAAAACGAGACGAACTGGCCGCCCAACTGGCCGGACTCCACGTCAGCATGGCCGAGCGAACGGCCGGTTTGAGTCTGTTCTATGATCAACTGTTTTCCTTGATCGGTCAACCGCGCACGGTGTTGGACGTGGGATGTGGGGTTCACCCCCTGGTGTTTCCATTTGATGGTCAAGGCGGTGCGGTGGAGTCTTATCTGGCCGGAGACAAAGATGCCCAGGCCATAGCCGCGGTCGAAGCCTACGCCGCGGTCCGATCCGACGGCCGGCTCCAGGGCCTGATCTGGGACTTAGCCCAGGGCTGGGCGGCCATTAACCAGGCCAACTCGTCACAATGGTTCGATGTCGTATTCATGTTTAAACTGATCCCGCATCTGGCCAGGCAGCAACCCCATCTTTTACCCGTCGCGGCCCAAGCCCCGGGGCGGCTTCTGGTTATCACGGCGTCGAGACAATCATTGACCAAGAAGCAATCGATTGAAAGAAGGGAACGGGCCGTCTTGCACCGGTTCGTTACGCTGACCGGGCGGCGAGTGATCGGAGAATTCTCGGTGGATGAAGAATTCGGACTGGTCTTGGAATGAAAGAAAAAGAACTAGACCGCGCTGCCTGGCCGCAGCAAAAAACCGTCGCTCAGACAAAATCCAAGGCAGCATGTAGGTAAAGGTATTTCCCGTGATAAATACTAAACCGTAAGGTATTTAATATATGACATTTCTTAAAAAAATAAAAGAATTAGTAGGAATAAAATCAAAGGAGCCATTTGATGTAACAAGAATGTCACCTTCTATTGATGAGGTGCTAAAAAGCATTCTTATGCAAGTGACGGCAACTATGTTTGATAAGCATAAGAGATATGTTTTGGACCAGAAAGTAGAAATATTTAAGTGGAATCAAACCGGATTTGTTGCAATAAGGCTTACGAATGAGGTTCCTGAGGCCACCCTGAAGCGCATCCAAGAAGTACGAATTGACGAGAAGGAACATCAAATAACGTTTGCGGTCAAGAAGTTTAATAGCCAAATGCTATATTGTATTATGAGCAGTTATTTTCGGGAACCACGTGCACGACGGTTCTTTCGTGTTGAGGAAGACAAAACGGGGCAACTTGTAAAATTATTTTACGGCAGTAGAATCTCAGATAAACAGTCCGTAACCCTAATTGGTATCAATGGAGATGGTGCCGTCATTATCCCCAGAAAGGGACAGAAATGGCACGAAGGTTTTTTGGAGAATATTGTGCTTGTCTTCTCTTTTGAAGAGAACAGGCGATTGCAACGTGTCGAATACCATCTGAAAGCCCGTGTCGCCGACAGAACGAACAAAAGTGATCCGAATATAGTGATTTCATTT
>JADFYN010000474.1 GCA_015233055.1 Deltaproteobacteria bacterium | reverse complement strand
GGCGTTTCCGCAAGGCGGCTTCCAACCATCTGGAGTGCTCTCGCCGGGGGCGAACTCATGATTTCGAGCCTATAGTGTTTAAAGACGTCTATCCTCTCTTTGCCCAGTCAGATATCCGGGGATCTTCCGGAGCCAGAAACCTGGCCATCCAGCAGGATTTGACCGAGCACATGAATATCTCGCTGACTGTGCTCGAAACTGCGGATAAAACCAAGTCCTTGCCCATCCTTAGAGAATTGGCCGGCCGCGTAACCGCCCAGTTGAATCGGACATCAATCGGGCTAAGTTCGGGAGATGAGGTCTCGGTGGTCAAGTTCATTCGGCGGGAAGTGGAGCCGCTGTTTCCTTTGCTAAGACAATTCGGCCCGGCCACAGCCGCGGCCACAGATGCCTACGATGCAGTCATTGACCCAAACATGGGCACGGTTTACCGCCGGCGCAAAGAGTTTGAGTCGGGCGTATCTCTTCTGAACGATCGCCTGTCGGCTTACCTGGATGTGGAGGAGGCGGAAGTTCAGGCCATCTTTCCCCATTACTTTGAGCGGCGCCGCACTGATGGGCTGGATTACCTGATCTATATTGGTGAATCTATGCAGGAACGCGGCGGTTTCCATACCATTTTCCTAAAAAACTTACGACTCTGGCAACTTTATGTCGCCTGCGGCATCACCTGGCATACGGCCCAACTAAGGCCATCGTTAGAGATCCCTTTGGAGATCTGTCACCTTATTCTGATTGAAAACTCACCGTTGTCCATCCGTTTCCGGTTCGACGAAAAGAGATTCGACGTTGATGGCGCCTATGACATCAGGTATGAGATCGTCCGGTCCCGCCTGGATAAGGCCGTGGTCAAGGGCGGAGAAGAGCGACTCACTCAACCGGAGAAAATCACCGTCGTTTACTCCCGGCCGGACGAAGCCTCAGAGATACGCCGTCACATCGACTTTCTGCAGACCGAAGGTTTTTTACTTGATGATCTGGAGGTGTTGGACGTGGGGGAATTACCTGGAGTCCAGGGGCTGAAGGCCCTTCGGGTGGGGGTTAACCTAGCTTCCCCGGCGCTGGCCAAAAGAGCGGACAAAAACCTGGGGTAATATTGAGTCTCGGGCTAAATGCCGGTCCCTACCCCAATGCTGTTGAATTAAGGCACGGCTTAACCATCTTCGGATGTGTTAAGATTCCTCACATTCGTTCGGAATGACAAATTTACATCGTCATTCCAGATGGTCCACTTCACTGTCATTTCGAGCGAAGCGAGAAATCTTAACGTTGCATCCTTAATTCAACAGCATTGGGTTCCTACCTTGGGGTCGGTCCCATTTCCGACGGGCGGCATTAGTCCGAGTTATTCACGACCGGGATCAAAACCGGCCGCGAATAGGCCTATTTGTTAGGACAATCTTTGGACGACCGCCGCCCCAAATCCGGAACAAGACAACAAAGTCGCACCCTCTGTTTGCCGGGCCAGGTCATAGGTCATTTGTTTGGCCGCAATCGTTTCTTGCACCGCCCTCTGCAGTGCCTCCGCCGCCTCCGTCCACCCCAGGTGTTCCAACATCATCCCCCCGGATAGGATCAACGAACAGGGATTGACCTTGTCCTGGCCGGCATATTTCGGCGCGGATCCGTGGGTGGCTTCAAACACCGCCGCTTCATCACCCACATTGGCCCCGGGGGCCATACCCAAGCCGCCGATTTGAGCCGCCAGGGCATCTGAAATGTAATCACCATTCAGGTTGGGGGTGGCGATGACGCTGAATTCTTCCGGGCGCAGCAGAACTTGTTGAAAAAGCATATCTGCAATGCGGTCTTTGAGCACTACCTTGCCCGTTGATCCTTTTTCCGAACGCCGGCCCGCCTCGTCTTCTATCAAAACGGTCTCCCCAAACTCCTCTTTGGCCAGTTGGTAGCCGCATTCCCGGAAGGCTCCTTCGGTGTATTTCATGATGTTGCCCTTGTGCATCATGGTGACACTGGGTCGGCCGGTTCTCAGGGCGTAGATGATGGCCATTTTGATCAGCCGCCGGGAACCAAATGCACTCATGGGCTTAACGCCGATGGCTGAGTCCTGCCTTATCCGGCAACCCATTTGATCATTCAGAAACTCGATCACCTTGGCGGCTTCATCAGTCCCGGCCGGCCATTCTATGCCGGCGTAAACATCCTCAGTGTTTTCCCGAAAAACGACCATGTCTATCTTCTCAGGATGCTTCAGCGGGCTGGGCAGTTGGGGAAAAAACTTAACCGGCCTGATACAGGCGTAAAGGTCCAGACGCTGCCTCAAGGTCACATTAACGCTGCGAAAACCACCGCCCACCGGTGTGGTTAAAGGGCCCTTCAAAGCCACTTTGTACCGGATTATGGAGTTGAGAGTCTCTTCCGGGAGATAAGATCCGGTCGCGGTGTAGGCTTTCTCCCCGGCCAAAATTTCCAGCCAGAGGATCTCCTTACTTGACCCGTAGGCCGCTTTTACGGCCGCGTCCAGGGCCATTCTAGTCGCCCGCCAGATATCGG
>JADFYN010000473.1 GCA_015233055.1 Deltaproteobacteria bacterium | reverse complement strand
GGTCGGGTGGTTTCTTCCCCAGATCAAAGGCCCGGCCGATATGATAAAGCGCCTTGAGACTGATCGATAGGCCCATCTCCATTGACGTATATCGGCTGGGCGCCGCGCCGTGAAAAATTCCGGTCTGAAAAGCGTAGGCCAATCTGGCTCCGACCAACGTGATCATCCAGCTCAGTTGGGTCCAAAACATAAATAACGGGAGTGTGGCCAGCGCGCCGTAGATAGCGTTTTGTCGGGCCAGCCTGGCCTGAAAGCCAATGTAAACTAATTGGAGTAATTGCCAGAGCAGCGTCGTGATGAGGGCGGCCGCTCCGGCCGGGGCAAATTTAACGCGGGTGTTGGGCATGAAAACATAAAAGAAGGTAAATGCCACCCACAGGGCCAGGTAGGGCGTAACGGCGAAAATAACGGAGAGCAGATTACTGAAGATGGCATAGGTCATGAGATGATGCACAATAGTGGAACTGGACAGGGTGGTGTTGATCCCGATAGCCGAAAGCACCAACATGGGGCAAACGATCATGACGCTCAAATAGTCAGTGACTTTTCGATAAAGCGAGCGATCGCGCCTGACTCCCCAGATATCGTTAAGCGCCGCCTCCACATACCCCAGGCTCTTAATCGCTGAATACAACAGCGCCAGAAACCCCACCGTTCCCAATGTCCCGGCATTGATTTTTTCGACATATTCAAGAATATACCCGATGGCCGCGGCCTGGGGTTGGGTAAATTTATTGATGGCCAGTTGCCGGGCCGCCTCAGGCACTCCGATGCCCTTAGACACGGACACGGATATGGCCAGGATCGGCACGACCGAAATAAGCGTAATAAAAGTTAAACTGAAGGCGTAGAGAGTGATCTGACGATCCTCAATTCCTGACCAGATAAGATATATGGTTTGGCGGAGATAACGCCCAACTTGAGCGATCCGGGACGATCGGGCGGAGGAATCCTCCCCCGGCCGGGCGCTGTTTTTGGCAGAACCATTTTTTGTGACGGAATTTTCGTCTGGGATCATGCGCAATGTCTATTTTCTCGGCAGGCAAAGGCCGGTTTAGGAGGTAACCTTAGTATCCGTTTAAGGACATTCGGGAAGTCGGCCGGAAGTCTCCCGAGTCCGTTGCAACACACCAACCCCGGCACGCCATGATTAGATTTTCGTGGCCGCCGTCGTCAAAGATGATTACGATTCTTTGAGCCCGGTTGAGCTCATATTAGGGAGCCGAACCGGCTCGATGATGATTTCTATTTTCAGCAACCCGGCTGCCCATGATTTCCGCAACAGCTCTTGACTCTGATTAATTTGAGCAAATTGTTTTTGATGACCAGCCCCACTTTATGCGTGAATGGCCTGGGTGAACGAAGGTTATTGATCACGTCCGCCAAATTGGGTTTCTTTTCCGAGCACATAAAATTTTTACCTCCTAACGGCCGTATCTATAGGTTTTGGACGTAGGGTCGGTGGGCCGGTGCGCTCCTGCGTGGCCCGTTCTCCATCCCAGACGCTCTACTGAATCACAGCGTCAAGCTAAAATCAAGGATAGTTTGATGAAGGACAGGGCAAACGCATGAAATATTCTTAAAACGACTAAGTCAAAATAGACTCGAAGGGGTGGTCCGGCGTCTAAGTTTTCAAGGCGCCGGTCTGTTTTGCCCCGGCCTGATTTGTCAGAACTATTGACTCCGGTTGGCTCTTGTTATAATCTATCTCGATTAATTATTTGCCGCGGCCTGGGTTCGTCATTGAACAGGGAGGCGTCTTGCCTGGCGCCGGCGGCTTTTTATCAAATGATATTTAATCCGGTCAGGAGCCAAAAGCATGAATGGGCCTCAGAGAATCCTCATTTACACCGGCGACGGCAAAGGTAAGACATCGGCTGCCTTGGGTACGGCCCTTCGGGCATGTGGAAATGGAATCAGGGTATTGATCCTGCAGTTCATTAAGGCGGATGATCGGACGGGTGAATTGGCCGCGGTCCGGGACCTGGCCGGGATTGACATGATTCAAGGGGGGCTGGGCTTTGTGCCTCCCCCATCCAACCCCAAGTTTGTGGAACATCGGGATGCGGCCCAAGAAACCTTACTTAAGGCCAGGGAAGTTTTGAAATCGGACAAGTACGATATGATCATTTTGGACGAGGCTTGTGTCGCCGTATCCTTGGGATTAATTCAGGAGGACGACCTGATTGCGGCCATTGCGGAGGCCAGACCCGAACTCTACCTGATAATGACGGGCCGTAACGCGACACCCCGGCTCATCGCCCTGGCCGATACCGTTACGGAGATGCTACCCATAAAACACGCCATGTCCCAGGGGCGAAAGGCTCAGAAAGGGATAGAATACTAATCAGCCATCCCTTTTGTGGCCCCCGTCGCCGTTTATGACTGAAAAAAAACTGAAAATACAAGAAGCCCAACCGTGTTTTCTACCATTATGTTTATTGATGGAGGCCGTATGAATATTATTGTGTGCGTCAAACAGACGCCTGAAACGGTGGAAGCCGATTTGACCATCG
>JADFYN010000472.1 GCA_015233055.1 Deltaproteobacteria bacterium | reverse complement strand
GTCAAGGTTATGGCCGAGGCCTTCAGCCGGCTGGGATACACCCGAGGTTTGGTTATATATGGGCAGGATTGCCTGGACGAGGCTTCAGTCACCGGCCCGACCGACCTGGGGGAGTTTATTGATGGCCGGATTAGTGTCAGGACCATCACCCCCGAAGAAGTTGGCCTGCCCAGAGCGGACGTCCGAGATATCTCGGGTGGTGGGCCGCAAGAAAATGCCTCTATCATCAGACAGATACTGAGTGGAGAAAAGAACCCGCGCCGGGATGTGGTTGTGCTGAATGCCGCCTTGTCGCTTAAGACCGCCGGTAAAGTCGGTGACCTGACCGAAGGATTACGTCTGGCCGGGGAGACTATCGATTCCGGACGGGCCCAGCGGCTGCTTGATGACGTGATCAACTACACATCAGTCGAGGATGTTTACGAAAGGAAAACGTTTTGAGCGACGACCAAATGGGAAAACCGATAGATCAATATAGCCTGCCGCGAGTCATCGATTGCCACACCCATGCCTGGATGAATGAAGACTTGAGTTTGCTTCGTGACAGGTTAATGCTGATGGACCAGCCATTACCCGATAAGCATCCCCTTAAATGGAACCTCTATCACCAGGGCACGCCTCAGGGCTTGCTGGAGCATGAAAAAGCGGCCGGGATCGCCCGGTTTGTGCTTCTGGCCATTTCTGCTAAACCGGAGAGGTGTCGAGAGCTTAACTTCTGGGTGGCCGGCCTGGCCAGGGCCTATCCGGAGGTTATTCCTTTTGCCGCTTTGCATCCCGGGGCCGATTCGATTAAAGACGAACTCGACCTGATTATCAAGTTGGGCCTAAAAGGGGTGAAGCTTCATTCGCTGGTCCAAAGATTCCCCCTGCTGGCCCCCGAGACACTAAAGCTTTTTGAGGCCCTGGAGGAGGCCAGGCTACCGGTCATGCTCGATACCCTGTCCATGGCTAAGGTGTTCAACTACAAGCCGCACCTCAAGCCCATCCTGGGCCAATTTACCGAGTTTGGGACGGAACCGATCGGGACGGCCGAAGTGGCCCGGCGTTTTCCCAAACTGACGATTATCGCCGCCCATATGGGCGCCCTGTTCGCCTGGGAAGATCTGGCTCCTTTGATGGATCTGGACAATGTCTATTTCGATTTGTCGTATACTTATCATATCCTATCACGGAATGAAGTCATGGACATTATCCGGAAAAAGGGAGTCAGCCACATCCTTTTCGGTACGGACAGCCCCTGGAAGCCCGCGAACGAAACCCTGGGCTGGTTTTTTTCTCTGCCGTTAACGCCCGAAGAGCAAGAGGCCATCGCCTGGAAGAATGCCGAGCGGCTGTTGAATATTTAATTCTCCAAGAATTTTCATAAAACGGTTAAGTCCAAATAAGCTCCGAAGGAGCGAACTAGGTTAGCCCAGGGCAACGCCCTGGGTAGGGGCAATGACTATACAAAATACCATGTAATGATCACACAAAACTGTCGACGATTCCGCGCTTCGCTGTGGTTACCGATCCCTTCCAAAGGAACTAGGTTTGCGGTTGGCCGACCACATGACCGTCCTGCTGGCACGTAACCAACCGGATTCCCAGGGCGTTGCCCTGGGCTAACCTAGTGCGCCCCGTTGGGGCTTATTTAGAATAGGCCATTCATAATAGTCGTATCCGATTACCCTGCCCCTTAATTCAATAGCATTGATCGGACACCCCCGGACAATTAACCGGATAATTCAATAGATAGGCTCTGATCTGGCCGAAGGAAGGATAATAGTTGAGCATACTCGGTATCGTTGTGGCCTTGGAGAGCGAGGCCGGTTGCTTGCCCTGGTGGCGAAGATCGCCCGGAAACGATTTCGGGTTACCTGAAGGGGTCCGGCTTAAGCTTTCGGGGATCGGGGCGGACCTGGCCGGATCGGCGGCCCTGGCACTGGTGTCTGACGGAGCCGGCGCCCTGCTCAGCCTGGGCACGGCCGCGGGTCTCCACCCGGAATTGGCTCCAGGCCGGGTGATTCTGCCCCAAACGATTCTGACCACGACCGGGTCGACTTTTTCCGCTGATCCGGGCTGGCGTGACCGCGTCCAGGCCAGGTTGCAAGGTCAGATGCAAGTCCATCCCGGGCCTTTGGTCCAGAGCCCCCACGTCCTGACCGGTCCGGCGGATAAGTCGGCTCTATACCGGACTTCCGGGGCCGCAGCCGCAGACATGGAAAGCGCCGCGGTGGCTGCCGTGGCCGCAGAATACCATCTGCCCTTCCTGGCCATCCGGGTTATCACCGACCCGGTCGAGGTGGCTGTCCCGGTTTCGGCCTTAGCCGCGGTGGATCAATTCGGCCGGGTCCAACCCTGGGCCCTTATCCGCAGCCTGGCTAAGCACCCCCAAGATATCCTTTCGCTGATTCGTCTCGGCCGCCATTTTCACGCCGCCCAAGCCACCCTGAAGGACATAGCCCGCCTCGTCGGCCCCACATTCCTGGCCCCATAATCGGTGCGAACTATAGACACTATTTAATCCGCAGATTACTCCGATTTAC
>JADFYN010000471.1 GCA_015233055.1 Deltaproteobacteria bacterium | reverse complement strand
CTTTGAATAAATGTGGAAATGCCCGACCTTTATGGCCCGGGAAGTCAATCCCCGGAGGACATGAACCACGGCCACCTCAGTCACTGGAAGCTCCGTGACGGATACCGAGAAAAAACCGGTCCGGGCGATAATCCGGCTGCTGGTCAAGGTATAGACTGAATTTCGCCACTTAAGGAAGACCAGGATCAGGATGACCAAGCAAAGTGGTATCCCGACCCATAGGGACATATGGAACGGGCCGGATCCCGGCCGAAAAGGGGCTTGAAAGCAGATGAAGGCCGCGACGTAGGCGATCAAGAAACTGCGTCGCGCCGGCTTCGTTTCAAACAAAATAGGTTCGTCCATCTTCACCAACTTACAGGTTACAAGTCCACGGCTGAACCATGGACGCAAGAATTAGAGTTCTTCCAGACTAAGACTCCAGACAAGAAAAAAGGTCAGGATACCTTGAGATATCACTGACCTTTCCAAGGATGTCCGGCTGGTCTCAGTGGGCTTCTTCCATGGCGCCGGCAAAGTACATCATGGTCAGCATGGAAAAGATAAAGGCCTGGACGAAGTCGGCAAATATGAAAAGAAAGAACATGGGCAACGGGGCCAGAAACTGGCCGGCCAAAATCATCAAGATGGCCAATACGAGATCTTCGGCCATGATGTTGCCGAAAAGACGGAAGGTCAGGGAGAGGACCCGGGCCAGATGACCGACGATTTCAATCGGGACCATCAACGGGATCAGCCACCAAACAGGGCCGCAGAAGTGTTTGATGTAATGGGTGCCGTGATTCTTGATGCCGATGACATGGGTCAGGACAAAAACGATCAGGGCCATGGACAGAGTGGTGTTCAAGCTCGCTGTGGGCGAAAAGAAACCGGGGATCAAGCCGATGCAGTTACAGCAGAAGATATATAGAAATAGGGTGGCGATTAGTGGAAACATGGCCCGACCTTCTTCACCCATGACATCGACCATGAAGTTTTCGATCCCTTCGATGACTACTTCAAAAAAGCTTTGGGCGCCGCCGGGGATCATTTTGATGCTGCTGGTGGCGATTTTCCCGGAGATGATCAGCAGGAGCATGATAAGCCAGGAATTGGTCACCCAAGGCCATTCGTGGGCGAAGTGCCCCAAACCGATCTTTTCAAACAGCAGAGTAATGAAAATAATTGGATGTTCCAAGGCGCTGATCTCCTTTTTGTTGGTTTATTCTGATTAGGCCTAGTGCGTTATTTTTTTGGCCGCGAAGGTGAGATGCCCTGATGTCCTAGAGCATTTATTATGAGTGGCCGGGGGTTGTCAAGCAAAAAGTGAATATCAATAGCCGGTTCTGTGGATTTATTGAGTTGCTTCAGCGGGGTGGGTCAGGTCTTTTGGTATGTGGTTAATATCACGTAATTTGGGAGATATTAACAAATATATCGAGATAACCATATTACCCTATTGCTGCATTGGAATATCTATCTCACGGCCAGGACTTTCCTTTTAACAGATTCCGGCCGGGATGTCCGGCTGGTCCTCGGCTAATAAATAAAAATGTTGACTTTTCGCCAACTCCAGCGCATAAATAGTAATGCTGTATCCTCCACGGGAACTGTCGCCGGAAGAAGTCGGCCGCCGGGTAGTTGGCTTGTTTAATCCATAGGATATGGTCCGCCGGCCCGGCTGGACTAATGCGAAAAAAGGGGGTCGAGATGTCCGTTCTGTTAAGTCAACATTGGGATATTATCCATGGCAAACACGAAGAATATGCCGAATTTGTTAAGGAAAAATACATTTATCAGTGCAAGCTGTTAGGATTCCATGTTGTAGGCGGATTTTACGTGGTTATTGGTCCCGGCCCCCGGGTGCTTGCCGTCATGACGACGGAAGAGTATGACCAAATGGAAAAGCTCATGCGCAACCCCAAATTCAAGGATTTGACTGAAGAACTAAAACATTATACATACAACCACGCATACAAAATTTTGACCCCCACGGGACGAGTACCCGCCAAAAAATATACCGTACAAAAGAGCGTCTGGAAGTTTACCCAGTATTACGATATTGTCCCTGGTGCCTGGAAAGAATACGCCGACTTCGTGGTCCATGAATATATCCCCACCTTTAAAAAAACCGGCTTGCTGGAAATAACCGGAGGATGGAATGTGGTGTTAGGGGATGGCCCGAAAATCGTTAGCGAATTCTCTGCTCCCAATGCGACCTCCATCGGACGGCTTTTCGACAACGACGACTTCCGCCGCATTACCAAAGAGCTTAAAACCAAATACGTAACCAATTACTCCTCAAGGATGCTTTGCCCTACGGAACGATTCGGCGGCCCGGCTTGAAACCGGTTCTCGTTACAGGTTACTCGTTACAGGTTACAGGTTGCTGGTCAATGTCATTGACTTAAGGTGCAGGGTCATCGGATCTGATTTTAATAAATGGTCCATTCCGAATAAGCCCCAACGGGGCGCTCTAGGTTAGCCCAGGGCACCGCCCTGGGTAGGGGCAGCGACTATATAAAATGACATGTAATGGCCACATAAAAC
>JADFYN010000470.1:2096-2540 GCA_015233055.1 Deltaproteobacteria bacterium | reverse complement strand
GATGATAGGGGTAGACAACAGTAATTTTTAGCCGAGGCCCATTGGCGGGAAAGATGGTAGGTACAATTCCGCAGATGGACAATAGCTGCGGGTACTGAATAAAGCCGATCACGGGATAGGCCATTTACTAATAAGGATTTGGCCTTTTTCCAGACCCCGGCATGTGAAATTTTGGGCAAGTGTCTACCTGGTCCCCCGGATCTAGACGCCGCCGTCTCGCAGAGGTAGCGACGGAACCTTGGGCCTTGATGGAGACTGCCGAGAGCCAGAGAAAAAAACGATGTTTCCCGCATCTGATCAAATGAATAAGGCAGTGAAAGCCGGATGTGGGAGACGGGAAAGAACCGAAAAAAAGGACCAAACCGGTGATGAAGGTCTTTACCTGACATGCCGGCCCAAAGAAACAAACAGTAAAAGATGTTGGACAAGCGGCGATTAATAGGC
>JADFYN010000470.1:1460-1943 GCA_015233055.1 Deltaproteobacteria bacterium | reverse complement strand
GTCGATGCTGCAGCACGCAGGATTGCCGTGTATCCCCTGCGTGGAAAAGGGAAGCCAGGTAAAAATCGGGGACGTAGTAGGTCGGCCGCAAGACGAGACCGGGGCTTCCGTTCATGCCAGCGTCTCTGGGGAGGTAACTGACATTGCGCAGGTATACACCTCCTCGGGGCAAAAATCTCCCGCCGTCATCATCAGTTCAGACGGTAAGGATACCTGGGCGGACAATATAAAAACCGATGCCGAATATCTCGAAAAAGCGCCATCGGTTTTGATCGACCGCATTAAAGATGCGGCCATTATGTCCTCCGGATCGGAATCTGCTCCGGTGATAACCGACCTCACTCTATCCCAAAAACCCCGGGGCTACCACTTCGCCACCGGGTTACCCATTTTCAAGCCACTCGATACGTTGGTCATCAACTGCGTGGACACGGAGCCTTATTACGGTTCTGCTCATCGGCTGATGAACGATTTTTTCGATGC
>JADFYN010000470.1:0-1420 GCA_015233055.1 Deltaproteobacteria bacterium | reverse complement strand
ATTTATTATGGCCGTTGACGTGCAACACTCCGTCAGCAATCAGGTGAGAGATCTTACCGGACAATTAGAAGTGGCGGTCCGGTCTGTGGATGGAACCAGGTTTCCCACGGGGGTTCACCGGGTTCTATTAAAAGAACTGTTGGATCTTGAAATCCCCATGCCCTATGGTGAGCCTCGGGATTATGGTGTTTCGGTACTTAAGGTCGACTCGATCATTGACATCGGTCGTGCAGCTAAGCACCTTAAACCACAGGTAGAAAAGGTCGTTTCAGTCTTTGGTAAAGGCGTCCATGATCAAAAGCTGGTGCAGGTGAGGCTGGGCACACCCTTAAAAGATGTGCTGGAGGCCTGCGGTGGCCTGGCCGGTCGGCCGGGTAAAGTCATCTTCGGTGGGCCGATGATGGGTATGGCCCAGTTCGACTTGAATGTCCCAATTTCTAAAGACACAGAAGCAGTATATGTCCAGACGATGGATGAGGTGGTCCGTTCGGCCAATCATCCATGTATTAATTGTGGCCTGTGTGTTAAGGTTTGTCCCGTCAGGCTGGTGCCCAGTCAATTGTCGAAATACTGCGAAAATGACCAGTTTCAAGACGCTGCGGCCCTCAACCTGATGAACTGTATTGAATGCGGCTGTTGCCACTATGTCTGCCCGGCGAAGCGGCCGATGGTCCACCAGTTCCGTTACGGTAAATCGCAAGTCATGGTTAGAAGGATGGGTTGATGATCGATAAAAAGCTGGATAACAGATTAGTTGTTTCATTCTCGCCCCACATCGAGAGTCATAATTCTATTAGCGCGATGATGCTAATCTTTATTGTTGCGCTGCTTCCCTCTGTCCTGATGGGGGTCTATTATTTTGGATATAACGTTCTAATGATCCTGGGTCTCTCCGTCGCTTCCTCGATGGCTGCCGAGGCTTTCGTGAACAAGATAAGCCATCGTCCCTCGACTCTCGGAGATTTTAGCGCTATTTTGAATGGGCTGCTGCTGGGATTGTTGATGCCGCCGACCATGCCCTGGTGGGCGATGGTGGTTGGATCGAGCTTATCCATCATTGTGGGCAAGAGTGTTTTTGGCGGGTATGGTAATTACCCTCTTAATCCTGCCTTGATCGGGTGGATGATTATCCGATTAGCCTGGCCGGATTTAATGAATGGCTTTATCGGGCCGGTGCCGTTGTTCTCCGGTGGTGAGATTTCCGAGGCGTTACCTCCGTTAATGGCGGTAAAAGGCGATCCCAGTGAAATCGGCTCTTACGACATGTGGCGACTGATGCTTGGGGATGTTCCCGGTCAAATCGGGACTATCTCCGCCTTGTCCGCAATCATTGGAGGCTTGATTCTTCTTTATCGCGGCGTTATCAGGTGGCACATTCCGGTTGGCGTTTTGCTTGGTTCATTCGCTTTTGCTTGGATTT
>JADFYN010000046.1:16754-17138 GCA_015233055.1 Deltaproteobacteria bacterium | reverse complement strand
AAGATATCCCCCCTCTTGTTCCTGTTGGCTAAATGACCCTTCCAGACCTCCCCGCGGGTAATGGTCTCCCACATATCCCGGTAAAAGGCTCTGCCTTGGGCCCCGCTCTGCATCAGGCCGGGCTTCCGTCCGATCACCTCGTGGGATGAATAGCCGGCAATTCGTTCAAAGGCTGGATTAACATACTGGATACATCCGTCACTATCCGTAATGATGACCATCTCTGCCGCCTGCTCGATGGCTGCCGCCAGACGGGTCACCTCGGCCTGGGCGATCTTGCGCTGATTAATGTCTTCCACCACGACAATGGCGTATCGGGGCACGAAGGATGGATCCCGCACAATAGACACGGTCAGGTTAACCCAGGTGATGGTTCCGTCCTTA
>JADFYN010000046.1:0-16596 GCA_015233055.1 Deltaproteobacteria bacterium | reverse complement strand
TAAAAAGTTCTTCCGGCAAATAACCAACTACGTCGCAGAACCGTTGATTGACCTTGATGTAACGGCCGGATATATCTAAATGAGCTATCCCGATGGCGGCCTGTTCAAAAGTGGCCCGGAACCAGGCCTCGCTTTCTTGTAACGCCGCTCCAGACTTCATCTGCTCGCCTCGGGCCCGGATGGTCATAATGCCGTATGAGATGTTATCCATTAAATCTGATAAGAGCTTTATTTCATCATCATTAAAGGCGTGAGGTTGGCTGGAATATATGCTTAATGCGCCGAAGGCCCGGCCGTCGGCCATCAACGGGAGAGCGATGGAGGACCTGTATCCGCGGTTAACCGCTTCGTTCCGCCAGGAGTCATAACTTGGGTCTGTGTTTAGGTCGTTGGCCACCACAGGCCGGCAGGTGCGGATGGCCGTTCCTGTCGGGCTGGAACCGAGTTCCTCCGTTCCCCCCCAACCGACCTTGAAATCGGTCAAATATCCTTTATCATCCCCCGCAGAGGCCACCGGCTTAACAATTTTGTCTTCATCTTGTTCGGCGTATCCGGCCCAGGCAAAGGGATACTCACCGACCTCGATGACAATCCGACAGACCTGGGCCAGCAAGGTTAATTCATCGGCGGCTCGCAATATTTCTTGATTGCAGGCACTGTAGGCCCTCAGTTTTCGATTGGCCCGGCGCAGTGTCTCTTCCGTTTGCTTAAGCCAGGTCACATCCTGGTTGACGATAATAGCTCCGGCGATGTTTTGATTTTGATTTCGAATTGGAATGGCCGAATTGAGAATAATCCTATGGGTTCCATCAAGGCACTCAATCTTTATTTCTTCATTGATCGATGTCTCACCCCTGGTTATGGCCCGGATGCCGGCCCATTCGTCAACCGCAACCGGTTTCCCCGTGGCCAACCACCATCCTTTGCATTGACCGTAATCTTCCAGTCCCACATGCTGGGCGCCCCAAATCTGTTTGGCCATGGGATTGGCGTCTATTACGGTTCCCTCGGCGTCCATAATCCAAACCCCTACCGGCAAGGCATCCAGCATGCTCTTTAAAAGCGTTTCCCGTTGCTGCAGTTCTTCTTGAATTCGCATCGGTTCCGTGACATCAACAATGATTCCCACCAGACCGGCCACACTTTGGTCTTGCCCCAGGTAGGTCGACTTGTGGAAAACGACCTGTCTTCTTTGCCCGTCGGAAGTGCCGACAGTTGTCTCATAGATTTGAATTCCCGGTTTGTCGAAGAGCTGCCTGTCCTTGTCGTGATAGATATCAGCTTGTGGCCTGGTTGCGAGATCATAGACGGTTTTTCCCAGGATATCCTCTTTGGCCACTCCTAAAAAAGATTCAAATATCTGGTTGCATCCAACGTATATTCCATGAATATCTTTATAGAAAATTGGCAGAGGGATAGTGTCGATCAAAGTTTGAGTAAAGTTTAAATGATTTCGCAAGTCAGCTTCAATGCGTTCCCGTTCGGTGATTTCCAACCGCAGATTTTCATTAGCCTGGACAAATGCCGCGGTTCGCTCGGCCACGGTGTTTTCCTGGAAATCATGATGTTGCCTGAGTTTGAGGGACATTTCATTAAACGCTTTGGTCAGTTCATGGAACTCCCGGCCCGCAGGCAAAGGAATTTGTTCCCCTAAATGGTCACTGCTGCTCGAGATCAAGGTAGCCTGTTCTTGAATCATCCTTAACGGCTTAAGCAGAAATCTCCTATAAAACCAGTAATGCATGATAAGTAGAACCACCAAGAAGACCAACAGCCCGATGATTAGTTCTAGGGAAAGCCGATCGGCTTTGGAAAACTCCGCGGCCAAAGGCACCCGAATAGAAATCGCCGACGCCACCTCCCCCAGCCGGCGGCGGAAACTTCTGTCGGAGCCATAACTGGTTAATAATCCGGGAGGAGCCAGCTCAGGTTGACTGTGACAACGGAGACAAGACTCCTCCATGGCCTCACCCCGTCGTAAGAACACAAAAAACGGCTGGCCGTTGATCTCTCTGACCATCACCCGCTTGATCAGGTCCGGGTTCTTGTTCAGGTCCTTGATGAACCCTTTCTCGAAGTCATCAGCTTCATTTAAGGGACTGCGGGCGTTGATGGCGCATTCTTTATAGGAATACTCATTCGTACCTAATGATTTAAAATAGTTATCTATTTCTCGGATGGCATAGGTCGATGACATCCAGGTGGGCTCGAAATAATCCTTGGACCGAAATGGATCGGACCACTTGAACAGGCTGGGTTTTAATTGTTGGGAGAAATAAGTATGGATGGCCAGGTTATGATCAAGCAAAATTCTGGCTGTTTCCTCCGCCTCAGGCAATGCTTCTGCCCGGATGCGATGATTGAGCAAAAGAACGACAGTGGTTCCAGACAAGATGAACAAGACCAGGAGTACCAGAATCAGACGGGTACTTATGGACATTCTTTCAAGATGATTGCTCATGACAACTCCTTAGTAGGCCTGGAGCCGGGTCCGTGGAAACCAAGAACCGGCTTTTGCTCAGGATTCCGCCCGCGCATTATCTCCCAGGCGATGCCTTCTTTTTACTTTTTCGGCAGAGTTCCCAAATGACACATTGAGTCCGATACTGACAATAGTTCGAGGGGTCGGCGCATCCCTCACAAGAATCTAAGCATTCGTCGCAATAGCCGAAATCCATCTTATAGCACTTAACATACGCCTCGCGGTCTGAATGATATCTGCACATCATTACCTTATACCTTTATTATAAAAAAGCACAGATCTGAAAGGGCGCGGCGAAAAAAGAAAGGTTACGTTTTTGATTGCAGGCCGGCTCGGATCCGGGGCTAGTGCACCGCCATGGGGCCACCCTTGACCGGTTTCTTGACAATAAGCAATAGTGGAATAAGGGAAGCGAAAATGACCGCTTGAAGAATGAACACGTCGTTGAAGGCCAACATGGCCGCCTGGCGCTGCATCTGATCATAAATAGCGCCCAACATCTGGTCCTGATTCTGGAACATGGGTGTAAACTTATCCACATAGAACTGCAACACAGAATTATAGGGGGTCAGATGGCTGCTCAAGTGTTGGTGGTGAAACTGAGTCCGTTGAGACAGCATGGTGGTCACAAAAGCGACGCCAAAGCTGCCGCCCAGGTTCCTCATCAGGTTGATGATCGACGAGGCATTTCCCATTTTTTCTTTAGGCACGTAAGACATGGACATGGTCATCACCGGGACGAAAAAAAATCCGATAAACATGCCCTGGACGATCCTGGGCCAAACCGCTCCCGGAAAATCCAGGTATAAATTGAACTGGGCCATGAGCCAGAGAGCCAGGGCATTACCGGCCAATCCAATCCCCAGAATGATCCGGGCGTCTCCCCACCTAAGCAGCACCCCGACCAAAGGCATAACGACCAGTGTGACCATGCCGCCCGGTCCCAGAACCAACCCGGTCAGGAAGGCGGTGTAGCCCAGAAGCATCTGGAGGACCATGGGCAATAACACGATGCTCCCGAAAAAGGCAAAGAAGCCCAAAAACATGACCATATTGCCGGCCGTGAAGGTCCGGTCTTTAAAAACGCGCAGATCTACCACCGGGTTCTTCCGGCGCAGCTCCACCCAGATTAACAGGGCTAAAGATACCGCCGAAATAATGGCCAGCCTGACGATAAAATCGGAATTGAACCAGTCTTCCCGTTCCCCTTTGTCCAGGACCACCTGCAAACATCCCAGCCCAATGGTCAGCAAGGAGATGCCGAGCCAATCCACCCCGGTCTTTCCTGCCTTTAATTTCAAATAAGGCGGATCATGGATAAAGGCCAGGGTCATAAACGAGGCGATGACCCCAAAGGGTAGATTGATATAAAAAATCCAGCGCCAGTTAAGTGTGTCGGTGAGATATCCGCCTAACAACGGCCCCAGGATCGGCCCCATGATGGCTCCCATCCCGAACACAGCCATAGCCTGGCCATGCTTCTCATGGGGAAAGGTCTCCAACAAGATGGCCAGGGCCAGCGGCTGCAACCCACCGCCGCCAATCCCCTGGAGCACCCGAAAGAAGATAAGCGCCGGTAAGTTTGGGGCCATGCCGCACAACAACGAGCTGATGGTAAAGGCGACAACAGAAAAGATCAGGTAGTTGCGCCGTCCGAAGAATCTGGCCAACCAGGCCGCCATCGGGATAATCACGGCATTGGAGACCAGATAGGAGGTCAACACCCAGGTTACTTCGTCGGTCCCGGCGGACAAGCTCCCTTTGATATGCTCCAAAGCCACATTAGCCACCGACGTATCCAAAATCTCGATAAACATCGGGACCATAACCGTGGTTGTGATCAGCCATTTGTTGACTGATTTGGGGGGGTGGAGTGGATTTGGGGTTGTCATGTTCAACAGCTCAGAAATATGGACGCCCTCTTTTTCTTAGTCTTGGTTGACTCTAATTCTTTGAGCCGGTCAAAATGGTCGGGACAACCGACATGCCCACCCGAAGCGCCGTGATCTGGTCCGGCTTGGGATCGAATATGATCTTAACCGGGACCCGCTGGACGATCTTGACGTAGTTGCCGGTGGCGTTTTCCGGGGGGAAGAGGGAAAATGCCGCCCCGGTCCCGGCCATAATTGAATCTACCTTGCCGTTTAGGGTTATTTCCGGCCGACCATCCACTTCCAGGATGACCCTTTGCCCCACCTTCACTCCGGCTAGCTGCGTCTCTTTGTAATTGGCCACCACCCAGATATTATGCAACGGGACAATCGCCAGCAACGGTTGGCCGGCCTTGATCATATTCCCCACTTCCGCGGACTTTTGAGTAATAAAGCCATCGGCCGGGGCCTTGATTTCAGTGTAGCCCAGATTCAGCCGGGCTTGTTCGAGCGCGGCTTCGGCCCCCTTGGTCTTGGCCTCCAGGGCCTTAGCTGTATGGACACGTCCTTCTGCTTCTGTCTTACCCGTGCCGGCCAGATCGACCTGGGCTCGGGCCTGGTGGATCTCCTCTTTAATGGTCATGATCTTCCTGGTCATGGCTTCTGCTTGGGCCTGGGCCGATTTCATGGCTGCGTCCGCCGCCCGATACTGGCTTTCAGCCTCATCCCATTGTCTTTTAGGGACCACCTGCTTTTTGTACAGGGTAGACATGCGGTCATAGTCAAGCTTGGCCTGGTTGTAGAGAGCCTTGGCCCGATCCGATTGGTGGTGGGCCGACTTGATGCTCTCGTCGAGTTCTCTAAGAGACTTGATCAAGGCCTGTTCCCCCGCCCTGGCCCCCCCGACTTTGGCCTCGGTCTGAGTCAGGGTCAGAGGCACCGAAATCCGGGCCGAAGCCCAGTTGGCTCCGGCTTCCTCCAGGGCCGCTTCCGCCGCCTCAACGGCCACCCGATAATCGCGGTCATCTAGTTTGACCAGCACCTGTCCCTGCCGGACCCGTTCATTATCCGCCACCAGCACCTGGTCAATAAAGCCGGGGACTCGGGAGCTGACCTGATGAATGTGTCCGGTGATAAAGGCATCGTCGGTGCTGACTCGATTTCGGATCCATAAATAATACCAGATCCCGGCCGAGGTCATTATGACGACGATCAGGAGCAGCATAACCCGCTTGATTTTAGTATTATTTTTGGCTGGATGATTGATAGCTTGAGTTGTATTTTCCATAGATTCAACCCTGGTCATAATGGTCCTGCCCGGCCTGGCCGGTTCTCGGCCCGAAGATCTGGCAGGTCATTTGGCAGTGACCGGTACATTTTTCAAAGATAATTAATTGGGTTCGGATGGGGCCAAATCGACAAAGAAAGTGTGCCGTGCGGGTTCCCGTTGGGATGGCCATGACAGTTACATAATATGTATATTATCAGATAAAGCCAACAATTATCAGAAATGTATCAAGAGTTTGCGGACCCGGATCAATGTCCGAAATCAATGCTAAAAGTATCGCTAAGTTGTGGAAAGAACCTGACTGAACTCAAGAAAACTATTGCCATGGTAACGCATTGTGATATAATATTTGTGGTTGAGATGAAGAGAATCCCTCGACCATCATTAAATATTGTCTTCCGACCGACCGTTTAAACCGATCAATCCGGGGCGGGAAATTGTGGGGGCCCCAGCTTAATTATGAAAGGAGGATGACCTTCCCAACCATCTCTGAGCCGGTTAACCCATTTCGGGAATCGAAACTGACCGGGTTGCCTCGGACCCCATCTGTTTTGGGCCTGGGGCGTCCTTTCGTTCCACCGATTGATGTAACCGGCTCCATTGCCAGTGCGGTCGCGGTTTGAAAAATGGAGCTTTCGACATCCTCTCATCACCCTAAAGAACAGGAGGTTAGTATGAAAGCAGGAGTTATCTTCACCGGTACCGGCCCCATCCTGATCTTAACCACCTTTCCGTCCTTCGAAGACCCCAAGTTCCTCGAAAAAATGAACATGAAAGGCATTAAGAAGTTCCTTGCCTTTGAGGTGTCCGAGGATCTTTGCCGCAAGAAATATGGCCAGGGGTTTGACGTAATCATGAAAGACGTGAAGCAGACCGATGACCTGCGGGTCTTGGACTACAACGGCCACAATGTGTTCTATAACTTCACATTTGCCGAGATGGGCGTTCCGATTGAGCACGAAGCCCACCAATAGCCGACTATGTTTCCTGGGGGGACCGATTGATTGAGCCTGTGGCTCCCTCCAGGAGCCGACAACACCTGGCCGTCGTTTACCCGGACGTGTTTCCTATCCGTATCTGCCGTACCCGCCGCCATGTTAGGCCAGAGCCAGCAAGACCTCCGATTTGGCCGCCTTAGCCTCAACCTCATCAATAATAGCCGGAATGTCTTCCACCTCCAGCCCCAGATCATACCAGGCACCCTGACTCAAGTGATAGGGCGGCGGCGTAATCCCGCTGTCGATGCCCTGGTTGGAGCAGACAAAATTAGCCAGGTGGATGACTTGACTGATAAACTTAGCGGATTCATCGGCTGCGTCGGGCTGATGGTGGTAGCAGACTGCCGCGGCCACATGCGGCGGCAAATTCCATTTCCGGACAAAATAGGCCCCTATCTCGCCGTGATCAGTACCTAAGAGCTTCCTTTCCACTTCATCCAATGCCAGGTTCTTGCTTTTAACCACTTTGATAATTTTTTGGAAGTCCTGCTGAAAATACTGGTCCATCACCAGGATGCCCAAATCATGAAATAATCCGGCGACAAAGAAGTCACTCTCTTGATCTGCACCGGTTCGACCTGTCTTGATAAACTTTAGGGCCGCCTCAGCCGCCATGGCTACGGACAACACGTGCCGCCAGAATTTCTTGTAGTCTACGCCATGGCCGAGACCTTTAAACACGGTGATGGTGGAGAGGGACATGGCGATATTCCGGACTTCCTGCATCCCAACCCGAGAAATGGCCACCTCTACCGAAGTAATGGGTGATCTGGCCCCGTAGGCACTGGAATTGGCCGCTTTGAGCACGCGGATACTCATGGCCTGGTCGTGAGCCATGACTGCAGCCAGGTCTCTCACCGACGTCTCATTGTCCCGGGCCATTCGTTCCACCTTCATGACAATTTCCGGCAACGTCGGCATATCCTGAATTTGATCCAACCGGTCAAAAATGAGCTTCTTGCGGCTCATGATCCGTTGTGCCCTCTCTTCCCCTGGCGCGATTGTCGCGGTTAAAATAAATCCGGCCGTCTAAAAAAACTGAACACGGGACCGGCCTGGTCAAGGTGCAAACGCCCTTAGGGCTTCGCCTGGTAATAGATCCCTCGTTTGTGATCTTTTGAAACAAAATCTTCAGAGTAACCCCGGAGCGATTCAGAGGAGCCTACCATAAAAAATCCGTCCGGTTTCAGGGTATTGGCTATCTTGGCAAAGAGCTGTTTCTTAAACTCGGTGGAAAAATAAATGGCCACGTTCCGGCAAAAGACGAGATTAAACTTTCCCAGGCTGATGAAATTATCTTGTAAATTAAATTGCTTAAATGTAACCATTCGCCGAATATCCTCGTTCAGGATCCAACTCTGACCATCCTCGGTGAAATATTTTTGCTTTATCTCCGGGGTCAATCCGCGGGATACCGCCAAGGAGTCATATCGGCCGGAGATAGCTTTAAACAGCACGGTGGGAGAGATATCGGTTCCGATAATCTCGAATTGAGTTTTGTCGACACCTTTTCCCTGGTAAGATTTGCAGAAACGGTCAATGATCATGGCGACTGAATATGGTTCCTGACCCGTCGAGCAGGCACAAGACCAGAGCCGCATCCGAGGCTTTTTCTTCGTCTTCAGCCACTCGGCCATGACCGGGAGGATGGCTTCCTCAAAGACAACCCAGGGGACACCGTCACGAAACCACAAGGTTTCATTATTGGTCATGGCATCGACAATTTTATCTCGAAGTCCGCTCCGGCGATCATTCTTGGCCTTGAAATAAAAATCCCTGAAGCTGGCACATCCTGATTCCACAACGAGTTGGGACAAGTTGTTCTCGATCAAATAGAGCTTCTCATCTCCGACCAAGATGCCTCATTGTTCTTGGATGTAACCTCGCAATAGATTGAATTCATCTTTAGAAATGCTGATTTTTGCCGTCATATCAAAGTATCTAGTCCGCCTCCCAGGGCATTGGTTATACTGACACGGTCATAAGTGACGCTTCTGAAAGCTATTGTTACTTGTTGCTCGTTTCTAATGAGAAATTTCTTGATGGATGTTGGTTTGGATAACTGATCATAACATCATGACGTCCTTGGGTCTGGCTCGAAAGTAGTCCTCAAAAGACGTATGATATAGTTAATTAGCACGATTGATTAAGAAAGGCAACAGGGCAAACGCATGAAACATTTTTAGTAAGATGATCCGGTCAGTTAAATCCAAAAGGTATATTGGGGCCTGGTCGTTTCGACAATATTTCATTCATTTGCCTGGGAAGAACATTTTTTTTATTGACTTGAACAAGATATGATGCTAATAAAATTTTTTTAACTTAAGGCGGTGTAGCTCAGCTGGTTAGAGCATACGGCTCATATCCGTAGTGTCCGGGGTTCAAGTCCCTGCACCGCCACCATTACTGCAATAAGCGGCTAACCCGGAAACTGGTTGGCCGTTTTTTATTCAGCCCGCCATATTGTCGGTTCACCTCTGGCCCCCAGCTCATTTGGGCCGGCCTAGCTACCTTCAGGCTCCTACCTGGAGTTTGCATTCCCGACCAACTCACAAGACTCCATACCCCAACCCCAAGAGCCGTGCCGGGCCGCTAACTCCGACAGGCTCTCATGAGAAACGGTGAAAAGTATAAAGAGGTAACCAAATGAAAAGTATCATGATTGATAAAAAGGAAGGTTATGTTTCGCCAGGGGCAAAAGTCGGCGGATTGAAGGAACCAGAATCGGCAGTGCCACAGAGACCCCTCGGCCGGGCCGGCCGGGATTACGCCCCGACGCGGCCCATGGAGTCGATGAACTGGTCGAACAGATAATCGGAATCATGGGGTCCGGGTGAAGCCTCCGGGTGATATTGGACCGAAAACAGCCTCTTTTGTCGATGTTCCATGCCTTCTAAGGTGTTGTCGTTGAGGTTGACATGAGTCAGCTCCACGCCCGTCTTGGCCATGGAGTCGATGTCCACGCAAAAGCCGTGATTCTGCGAGGTGATCTCCACCTTGCCGGTGGCCAGATTCTTAACCGGCTGGTTTCCCCCACGGTGACCGAACTTTAGCTTATAAGTCTTCCCACCTAAAGCCAGCCCCAACATCTGGTGTCCCAGGCAGATCCCGAAGATGGGCTTTTTCCCGATCAACCGGCGCAGGTTCTCGAAAACATACGGCACCCCCGCAGGGTCCCCCGGGCCGTTAGACAGAAAAATTCCGTCGGGATTCAAGGCCAGGATGTCGTCAGCCGATGTCGCGGCAGGCAAAACCAAGACCTGGCAGGCCCGCTTCTCCAGGCTGCGCAGGATATTGTATTTAATCCCCGTATCAATGGCGGCCACTCTGAAGCCCGGTTGTTGCCGGTCAAAACCGGCCTGATGAAACTCTTGGGGGCGTCCTCCCGACCAGCGGTAAGGCGCCGGGCAGGTAACCGTCCTGACCAGGTCTTGATCGACCAGGCCGACCCACTCCCGGGCTCGTTTGACCAATGATGCGGGATCAAGATCAAGGGTGGAGATAATTCCCTTCATCGCCCCCCGGATTCTGAGGCGCCGGGTCAAGGCTCGGGTATCAATTCCTTCAATCCCGATCGTGTTGGATTCCAGTAAGAAATCCTTTAGGGATTTACCTGAACGCCAGTTGCTGGGATATTGCTGATATTCCCGGACAACAAACGCCTCCACTTTAGCGCCGTCGGACTCTAAGTCTTCATCATTGATCCCGTACGTCCCGATGAGCGGATAGGTCATGGTAACGATTTGTCCCTTGTAAGACGGATCGGTAAGAACTTCCTGATATCCCGTGAGGTTGGTGTTGAATACCACCTCGCCGACAGCTTCTCCGGCGCAGGTAAACGAGGTACCTTCAAAAACCGTTCCATCCTCCAAGGCCAGTAGGGCCTTCATCGAGACACTCCTTTGCAGTTTACTGGGTTCATCATTAAACACACGGGGTTACATCTACAGCGGCTCACGCCATGCCGAACTTGATAAGTTATCATAATAGCGGTAATAGCGTCAAGAGTTATGTCTGACCAGAAGGATGCAGGCTCCCATAATGATTAGCAACATCCTCCTCAGCCTTACTCTGTCAAAAAAAACCTTGTGCTCGGCCCCGCGTCTATATAGGATGAAGAGATGATATATCCGCCCATGGCGTACTTTGATGGGTGCTCTTCATATATCCCTCGCCCGGTCATGGATCGGCCCTTTTCCCGATGACCTGGCTGCTGGTCGTCCTGAACCAGCAACATGTAACAAGCAACCAGCAACATGTAACCGGCAACCTGTAACCGGCAACTATTCACATAGGTGACAACTATGGACATTTTATCAATGTTTCTCATCGTCTCCGGGTTGTGCCTGTTCGAGACCATCAGCAGCATAGACAATGCGATTATCAATGCCGAAGTTCTATCCACCATGAGTCCCAGGGCCCGGAGGTGGTTCCTGATTTACGGCCTGCTGATAGCCGTTTTTGTAGTCCGGGCCTTGTTGCCCTGGTTCATCGTCTGGATGGCCACGCCGGGGATTGGGCCCCTTGCGGCGCTTACCGCCGCTTTTAGTAACGACCCGGAGGTGAAAGGGGCGGTGGAGAGATCGGCCCCGGTCCTGTTGATGGGGGGGGGAGTCTTTTTGGTGTTGCTTTTCTTCCACTGGTTGTTCCTGGAAGAGAAAAACTATGGACTGTGGGGGGAATCATTTTTCTATGCCCATGGTGTGTGGTTCTATGCCGTAGTTTCTATTATCCTGGCAATCCTGATCTGGGCGGCGATGGCCAAGAATGATAAGATCGCCTTTGGAGCGGTGGTGGGAGCAACGGCATTTGTTATTACGCAGGCTTTTAAAATGAACGCCGAAGACAGCGAAAGGAATCTTCTGGACGGCAAAGGAAACCTGTCCGATATCAGTAAGGTTCTTTACCTGGAGGTGATCGACGCCACTTTTTCCATTGACGGCGTCCTGGGCGCCTTCGCCTTCACTCTGTCGGTTCCGTTGATCCTGCTGGGAAACGGCCTGGGCGCCTTTGTCGTTCGTGAATTTACCATGAGAAATATCGACAGGATCAAGAAATACCTCTACCTTAAGAATGGGGCGATGTATTCCATTTTTTTCTTGGGCCTGATTATGGTGGCCGAGAGCTTTGGTCATGAAGTCCCGAGTTGGGGTTCGCCCCTGGTCACCTTTGGCATCGTTGGGTATTTTTTTATAAAATCGAAACGGGCCATGGTCAACCCGGCCTGACGCCCGTTAGTCCCTGACCACCTCTGTCCCGGCCCGGCCTTTGACAGCCTGTTCGATGGCCTCGATAGAGGTGATGACGGCCCGTTTTCCCCCACCGCGGATGAATTCCACCGCCGCTTCCACCTTTGGTCCCATCGACCCGGGATGGAAATGGCCGGCCGCAAGATGTGAGGCAGCCTCAGTCACGGACATCCGACGCAGATAGCGTTCATCGGGTTGACCGTAATTCAGTGCGGCTCCCGCCACATCGGTGGCTATGATGAACACGTCCACCCCCACTTCCTCAGCCAGTTTAGCACTGGCCAGGTCCTTGTCTATGACTGCATCCACGCCGTTAAAGGTTCGGCCCTCTCGGACCACCGGGATGCCGCCTCCGCCGCAACAAACGACAATGAACCCCTGTCCGATTAATTTCTTTATTTCCCGCTTTTCCACAATAGTTACCGGGCGGGGAGAAGCCACCACCCGCCGATATCCTTTAGCCGTCTTAACCGTCGGGAAAGGGAGCAACGCCGCTTTTTCCTCAGAGTAGACCGGGCCGATGGGTTTTGACGGGTGGAGAAAGGCGGGATCATTCTCGTCCACGACGACGTAGCTGATAAGACTGACTAGATATGTTTCCGAGTCCCTCCCCTGGGCCATCAGTTCGTTGTCTAACGTAGATTCGATCATATAGCCGATCCACCCCTGTGTTTGAGCCACCAGGATCTCCAAAGGCAATCGCGGCACATCTTCACAGCTTTCTTGCTGTAATAACAGGTTGCCCACCTGGGGGCCGTTTCCATGGGTGATAATTACGCTATATTCCTGAGAGAGATGGACAATTTGTCTGATGGGCAGCTTCAAGTTGTCCAGTTGTTCCGTTACCTCACCTGCCTGCCCTTTGCCGATCAGGGCATTACCCCCCAGCGCCACAAGCAATATCTCCTTCGTCGCTTCTGCTTCCATCTTCTCCTCGGTGGAAAATAAACTAGTTTAGCCTGGACTCGACGAGTATGCTAATCGATTAGCCTCAAGGGCCATTATTCAATCCGCAGATTGCACCGATTTGCGCAGATTAGGGCTGAAATAGATCTGTGACTCTTTTCCATCTGCGTAAATCTGAGTAATCTGCGGATTCATTTCGTCTCCCAAATCCAAGTCTGGTCAAAAAAATCACCACCGCTCCTTAAAACCGTTGCTCCTACCTTACGTAGCATGTATAATTGATTTCAGCTTGAACATAAAGGACATTTTTCGAGCGGTGGTTCTTTTGCCCGATTTCAGAGGAAACCTGGATGACTCGGTCACACCCGGACCGGCCGCCAATTCTTTCTCGGCAAACAAAGGAGACCCCCATGCGCATACTCATCACCGGAGGGTCCGGATTTGTCGGTCGGACCCTGACATCCCAATTGACCGGCCGGGGGCATCAGGTGATTATCCTGACCCGCTCGTCTTCTCCCGGCCCCCCACCCAACCCGAACGCCACCTATTTGACAGGTAACCCGCTGAAACCGGGTGACTGGCAGCAAACCGCAAGCCAATGCGACGGCGTCATCAACCTGGCCGGGCAAAATATCTTTACCAGATGGACCGACGAGGTCAAACAAGGCATTTATGACAGCCGCATTCTGACCACCCGGCATATCGTGGAGGCTTTGTCAAGGGCCACGAAAGGCTCTCCTCGCTTTCTCTTCAGCACTTCCGCTGTGGGCTATTATGGTGACCGGGAAAATATGGAGGTGGATGAAGACACTCCTCCCGGGACTGATTTCCTGGCCCATGTCTGCCAGGATTGGGAAAATGAGGCGTTGCAGGCTGAGCGTTACGCCAGAGTCGTATTATGCCGGTTTGGAATTGTGTTGGGCCGTAATGGCGGTGCGTTGGGCCAGATGATCCCCTTGTTTAATCACTTTTTAGGAGGGCCGCTGGGGTCGGGCAAGCAGTGGTTTTCCTGGATCCATGAACAAGATTTAGCCGGAATATTTATCTGGCTGCTGGATCATCCAAATATCTCCGGTCCTCTAAATTGTACCACCCCGAATCCGGTTCAAAACCGGGAACTGGCCCGCAGCTTAGGCCAGGCGCTTCATCGGCCAGCCTTCTTGCCGGCGCCGGGCTTCATGATCCGCCTGGTCATGGGGGAATTGGGGTCGGTTCTTTTAAGTGGGCAGAAGGTGCTGCCTCGAAAGCTGGTTAATGCCGGGTTTGAATTTTCTTTTCCTGACTTAAGCCGCGCCTTAGGCAATATCCTGGCCTCTTGATGGCGTGGCCGGGCGGCACTTGGATTGGGGGTGGCGATGGCGCCCGGCAAGGACGCGGCCGGCTGGTATGTTTTTTCAACCTGGCCCGGTGAGAACTTTATGGCATAAATATGCAGTATTTACGGCATGTTATGGTCCATCTGCCCCTTCTCTTGTTTTTTTATTGACATGAGGGAATTATTCCGTATAATCACCTCAAAACGCCGGAGTGGTGAAACTGGTAGACGCAGGGGACTCAAAATCCCCCGATCCTTGCGATCATGTCGGTTCGATTCCGACCTTCGGCACCAGTAAATACAAGGAGTTAGCCTTCAAGGTTGGCTCCTTTTTTTTGCCTTAATTTGGTCACTGTGCCCAAAATTGTGCCCATCGCTGAAACTTCGTTGGACTTGAGATAAGCATCTTGCTTATGGGCTGCTGATTTTAGGTCGGCGTCACTCACAATATTATAGCGGTCAAAGACTGACCTAGTTTTGTGACCAGAGACCATCATGGCTACGCGTTCAGGGATTCCAGCCCTGACCATGTTTCTTACAGCGGTCCGTCGTAAATCATGGAAGAGTTTCTTGCCGATGCCAGCATTACGACATGCTGTGCTCCATGCTCCGCGGAAATCTTTGATTTGATCGTTACCGTCTCTATTCGGGAAAACACTAGGAATGATACTCTGCTTATCTTTTCTCAATTCCCATTGAGCCTTGAAAATTCCGATCAGTTCGTCATCCAGGTAAACCGTCCTGGCTTCGTCATTCTTAGTCTCGCCTACGTCCAGCGTTACGATGCCTTGGTTCAAATCAACTTGTTTCCAGGTGAGGTTGATAATTTCAGAGGATCTCCAGCCCACCTTGTAGGCAAAAGTCGCAACGCCCTTCAGATAATCCGGCAATGCGTCCCTTAGCGCCACAAACTCCGCGTGCTCAAGGAATCCTTTTCTAACGTTGTTTTCCTTCAGCATGGCAATGTAAGGAACCCTGTCCACCCTCGGGGGCGTTTGTCTAGCCGCGAGGTGAAACATCCTCTTTAGAGCAGATAATTCCCGATTGATGGACGCATTAGCCGCTCCTTCATCTAACCTGGACTCTACATAGGTATTGATTCTTGGAGTGGTTATTTGAGTCGCCTTCATGCCTCCGAAGCAAGCGGTTAGGTGCTTCACGCTCCGTTCCGCCCTGACCAATGATTTCTTTTGATTAATCCGATAGTCCCGAATAAAATCATCGGATAGCTCTTTGAAGCTCACTCGGTCAAAAATCACGGAAGGAGACTTTCCTTGTGCTATCTCTCCCTCCCTGATTTCCAGCAATTGCCTGGCGACCATCTTCTTGTCGGTTCCAGAACTTTCCCGATAGCCTTGTCCATTTTTATAATACTTGATCCAGTAGACTGTTCCTCTTTTATAAATTGATCCCATGTGTTATCCTCCATCTTGTTTCTTGACGGGCACAAAATGGGCACAAGTGGGATGGGGTTACCCGGCCACTGGATCGAACATGACCGGGTGCACTCATTGTAACTCATCTGTGCCTATATTTTCAAGGAAAATTAGCAGTTAGAGGAAATTTGATCTTTAAATTCGCCGCATTTATAGAATAAATCATAAACATATAGTTTGGTTATCTATGATAGATAAGAAACGTAACTTATTGTAACAACAAATATTAATTATCGTTATGGAGATGTGTGTGTTTGTTGCTCTTGATAAGTTGATCAACGTCAGTGCCATCCACAAATATCTTTTTCCCAATCTGTATGAACGGAAGTTTGCCCGACCAGATTTGAGTTCTCCAAAACCAGTCGGTAGCCCCGACTTCCTCAATTAATTCTGTTATGCTGTAAAGTCTCTTATGAAGCGTGGCCGGGCTAGTCTGACTGGTTGTTACGTCACCGTGTTTAGCATCCTTCTTGGAATTACCTTTTCTGAAAAACGTCGTTGAAAATAAGTCATCATTTTCGGCGGGGATGAAAAGACCGTCGGCACTGGAGCAAGGAACCAAACCAAAGTTGTCAAAGCCTCCATCCCACGGGCCGGTCATAGCGTCAAAGTTTTCTGTGACAAATCTTTTGAGGGAGCTAAAGTCAGTCCGAACCGCCTGGGCCAAGATTTTGTCAGGTTCAACCGGCATACCTGATTTTCTGATTGATATGACGGTATCGGTAGATCCAAAGAAATCCTTGCTGGTTCTCCCGGCAATCCCACCAGCTACACCTAACGACGGTGCCTTTCTCTGCATTAAAATCATGATTGTCCTCCGTGAGTTACGGTCTAGTTAAACGTCATAAACATGGCCAGACCAGCGGTTGCTGGCCCTGCCGACGGTTCTGTGAACAGGATTTACTCTTTCAACTGCCCATCACCTCATCTTTGGCCGGTTCAGCAACCAAGCCTTGGCTAAGCTTGTCCATCTTGGCCGCAATCTTGGCTTTGGCCGTTTCTTCGTTAAAGCCTTTCCCAAAATAGACACTATGAACTTTGCCTCTGATAG
>JADFYN010000469.1 GCA_015233055.1 Deltaproteobacteria bacterium | reverse complement strand
CGCGATGCCGCCGGCGACCATACTCCGGGCTTCCTCGAATAGTTCCTGAAAGGTAACCCGAACGGGGGTATTGCTCATGCGGCCGATGCGCGATATCTCCAGCAGCGCCTCCAGCAACTGGCCCATTTTGTCGGCCGCGGTCCGAATATAGTACATATCCTTTTCGATCCGTTCGGCATCCGCCTTTGACAAGTCTTGTTCCAGATATCCCAGAAAGGTTTTGACCGTAACCAGCGGACTTTTGAGATCATGCGAGATCATATAGGTAAACCGTTCTATCTCGCTGTTTTTTTCTTGCAATTCAATCTCGTTTTGTCGGCGTTCAGTGATTTCTTCCGTCAACCTGGCGTTGGCGTCCATCACCTCGGCCGTGCGCTCCTCCACCTTCTCCTCCAGGGTATCGCGGGCCGCTCTGAGTTCGGTGTTACGGCGTTCCAGGTCGGACTGAACCCGTCGCAGGGTGAGGTGCGTCTTCACTCTGGCCAGCACTTCCTCCGCCCGGAACGGCTTGGTGATGTAGTCCACGCCGCCGGCCTGAAAACTTTTTACCTTCTCCCTTTCGTCTTCCCAGGCGCTGATAAAAATGACGGGGATGGCCCGGGTCCGATCATCAGCTTTGAGCCGCCGGCACAATTCGTAGCCGTCCATCTCCGGCATCTTAATGTCCAGCAGGAACAACTCCGGCAATCCGGCCTGCACACTGCGCAGGGCCAACGGTCCATTGCCAGCCGGCCGCACCGGATACCCGGCCCCGTTCAGAATGTCGGCCAGTAACCTCAGGTTGACCGGGATGTCGTCCACGATCATAATCCCGCCGGCGAAAGAATCACCGTCACCGACCTGTTCCACGGGACCCGGCTCAGCCGGGTTATCCACCAGCCCGAGCAATTCCTGATACTGCAGGTTATCCACCATGCGGCGCAGCCCCTGACCCAGGTCCTGGTCAAGATCATTGATCCGGGCGATCACCTCCAGGCTGCGGGGCCCATCCAGCAATTCGCCGGCCGCCCGCAACTCCAGGATCAAGGCCTGGGGCAATATCGAAAGTTGCGCGGCATTCAACTTGATTGTCTCGGCCACGGCCGGAGCGGATTCTTCCGCGTGTGAAAAATGAACCCCCAGATGTTTCACCAGGGCGTCAAAAATTTCCGTTTCCCGGTATGGTTTGCGGATGAAATCGTCACAACCGACGGCCAGGATATCGAGCCTCTCTTCTTCCAGGGCATGGGCGGTCAATGCGATGACCTTGGTCCGGCCGCCGGCCTCGGTCGCCTTGATGCGTCGGGTCGCCTCCAACCCATCCATCACCGGCATCCGGATGTCCATCCAGATCAAGTCGGGATGCCACTGTTCGAATAACGTCACCGCGGCCTGTCCATTTACCGCTTCACGCAGCTCAAAGCCCAGCGGACTCATCAGCCTGGTCAGCAACAGGCGGCCCTCCGGCTGATCTTCGACGATGAGAAGACGAAAACGTGGTTGCCCCTCGGCTAATCCGGTGATGCGGCTTTGGGCCGGTTTAACCGGAGCGCCTGTAGCCGTAAGCACCGTCATCGGGAGTTCGAAATAGAAAACGGCCCCCTGGCCTGCCGCGGTCGTAACCCCGATCCGCCCGCCCATGAACCCGACATTCTGTTTGCTTATGGCCAGGCCCAGGCCGGTGCCGGCTTCTGAAGGCGGTTGATCTCCCAACTGGACGAAGGAATGGAAGATCCGCTCTCTGTCCTCCTCCCTGATGCCGGGACCGGTGTCCTCCACCTCGAATCGGACCCAAACCTGGGCGGCGGCCTCACGCTCGACAGGCTTAGCCCGGAGAACAATCCGACCGCGGTTGGTGTACTTAACGGCGTTTCCGATCAGATTGATCAGCACCTGCTTCAACTTACCGGAATCAACAACAACATGACGGGGGAGATCCGGGGCCGGTTCAATATTGAAGTCCAGGCCTTTTTCCATCGCTTTGATATAGTTTAGCGACTGCATTTCGTGCAGCAACTGATATAGATCGGTATTCGCTTCTTCCAGGACCACCCGCCCGGACTCGATCTTGGAGATATCCAGAATATTGTTAATCAAATTTAACAAGTGCTCGCCGCTGTGGGTGATGATGTCCAGACTCGTCACCTGTTCTTCCGTGACGTCCGGAGCGTATCTCAGCAACCGCGAAAATCCGAGCACCGCATTCAGGGGCGTGCGCAACTCATGGCTCATGTTGGCCAAAAAGATGGACTTGGCCCGGTTGGATGTTTCGGCCTGTTCCTGGGCCAGCCTGGCCCTGGTATTGGCCCGGCGCATAGCCTCGCAGACGGTCACGATGACCGTGCAATTAATCAGGAAAACAGCCGTGCTCAGCCAATCACCGAAATCATGGATTAAGGGATGGCCCACTAACGCCGGCCATAAAACCAATATAATCAGGTACAAGTATTGCGACCTCAGATGCCAAGGTCATGATGGCGTTTTTGAATTGGGGTTCTGCTTGTCCCAGTTCCTTTCCGTTGGCTGTTAACGCCATTAATGTTCTTGATATGACAGCCATTA
>JADFYN010000468.1 GCA_015233055.1 Deltaproteobacteria bacterium | reverse complement strand
GGTTGTGCTTTTTGACTTTCATTTTGACGACCGTGTTTGACGGTCGCGGGGGATGATCAAGTGATTGGAAATTTCAATCTGAAGAAGGTATTTGACCGGGCGTTGCAAGGCGGCGGCTCGTTTGCCGACCTGTTTTTTGAGGAGAGACAGCTTGTATCGATAACGTGTGAAGAAAACAAGATCGAGCGGATCACGGCCGGGGGAGAGCGAGGCATGGGGTTGCGCGCCATTGTGGGAGACCACACGGTTTACGCCCACTCCAGCACTGTTACAGAAGAAAAGGCCCTGGAACTGGCCGGGCGGCTAAATGGGGTGTTTCAGGCCCAACCGGGTTCAGCGGCCGGCGATTACCGGATTTCTTCTCCAGGGCGGGTCTTTCCCATTGAATGTGATCCGGCCGGCATCGGCATCCCCCGGAAGGCTGAGGTGGTAATGCGGGCCAATGAACGGGCCTGGGCTTATGATGGCCGTATTCGGCAGGTCAAGGTGATTTATGCAGATAGGGTGCAACGAGTCGCCGTGGCCAACGCCGAGGGCCGGATAGCCGAAGAAACCAGGATCGGGACGATGTTTCTGGTCCAGGTGGTGGCGGCAAGCGGAAATATTATCCAGACCGGATATGAACCTGTCGGCGGAATAATGGGCTTTGAATTGCTGGATGGAGATTTGCCAGAACGAGTGGCCGAGACCGCAGCCAGACGGGCCATTCTAATGCTGGAGGCGGAACCGGCCCCGGGTGGAGCTATGCCGGTGGAGCTTTCCAGTGAGGCCGGCGGCACCATGATCCATGAAGCTGTCGGACATGGCCTGGAGGCGGATCTGGCCGGTGAGGGACTTTCGGTCTATACCGGCAAAGTCGGACAACGAGTGGCCGCGGAAGTGATTACCGTCGTGGATGATGCCACCCTGCCGGCCAGACGAGGCAGTTATGCTTTTGACGACGAAGGGACACCGGGGCAGCGCACGATGCTGATTGACCAGGGTATCCTGACCGGCTATATGTCCGACCGCCTTTCGAAGATTCGTTATGGATATCCCATGACCGGAAACGGCCGCCGGGAGTCTTACCGGAACCACCCCATCCCTCGCATGAGCAATACGATCATCCTGCCCGGCCAGGCAAATCCCGATGATATTCTAGCCGAGACCAAGACCGGGCTGTTGGTTAAGAAAATGGGCGGGGGGCAGGTCAACACAATTAACGGCGACTTTGTTTTTGAGGTTAGCGAAGGCTATCTGATTGAAAACGGCCGTCAGGGGCGTCCTGTCCGGGGCGCGACCTTAACCGGAAACGGACCGAAAGCAATGCTGGACATTGACCTGGTGGGCCGCGATCTGGGTTTTTCTCTGGGCACCTGCGGTAAAGACGGCCAGGGAGTTCCAGTGGCTGACGCCCAACCGACGATCAGGATCAGGCAACTGGTGGTGGGCGGTGAAATCCATTAGGACTGAATGTTTGGGCGCAGGCAAAAGGTGTCTGATTTCGGTGGCCAATACATAATCCTAAAGAAAGAAGAAGATTTTCCATAGTTATATTTTGTTTGACAATCTTTTGTTGGATTATATAAAATGAAAAAAGAGGCCACCAACACAACGCCTCAAATTGTTCATATATATTTGCCTCGTTTGACCATGGAGGACCACCATGAAATGCCCTAAATGTGGCTTCATCAGCTTTGACTATAATGAGAATTGCCCTCATTGCCAGCGGGAGTTAGCGTCCGTTGGCGCCGCGTGGACGTTGCCCGTGATGAAGTCTCAGACGCCTTTCTTGTTGGGCGCCTTGCTTGATGAGACCTCGGGGGGACTCATTGCCGGTCCGCCCGATGAATCGGATGATCAGTCAGATGAGGAAACGGATAGCCGGTTACTGCCTTTCGACGAGCACGATGGGGACAGACCCCGGGATCAGGAGGAAGACGATAATGATCTGAGCCTGACCATGGACCCGGATGACGAGCTGGATGAGCCGGGAATCTCCTTCTCCGAAGATGAGGGCCCGCAGGAGTTCACCGAAGAAGTAAACCTGGGTCTGGACATGGATAAACCCGGACAAACGAACAGTGGAGAGGAACTTTCCCTTTTCATGGAAGATGAAGGAGAAGATGAGATGGCCTTGGAAGATGATTTGTCCGTTGCGGATGATATTGATGAAGTCGGGCCAAAGCCGGCCCGTCGCAAGTCAGTGGAAGAAACCCTGATGTTTACCCCCGGATCAGCCCCGAAGATCACCGTCGCCCCCTCATCTGGGGCCGAAGAATTGGATTTTGATCTAAACGATGACCTGGATTTCGGTCTGGAACCCGAGGACGGCTCTGATCTCCAGAAAGCGCAGCCGGCCACCAGCCGCAAAGTCAAGGCCAAGACCACCTCGCCCATCGCCGTGACTCACAAATCGGCTGCTTCCTCGACCGGGTTGGGCGATCTGGAGTTAGAGATAGAAGGGGATTTAAGCCAGCTAGATGATTTGGACCTTGACTTTGAAGAAGACAAGAAATAAATCCACCGGTTACCCGATGGCCTGATTCCAAGATTTGAGAAAAAGTACAACG
>JADFYN010000467.1 GCA_015233055.1 Deltaproteobacteria bacterium | reverse complement strand
GTGGAGGTGCATTTTTTTCTGGTTGATGTCGATCACATCAAGCAAAACGAGTTTGGACGGGTTGACGCCGATAGCGTGGGTTCGGCTCTGGGCGCTTTGCTCAAGGATGGATTGTATCAGACCATGATTTTAATCGCCGGTAAACTCCCGTTATGGTGGCTTCTCCCGCCGCATTTAACCGCCGCCGAATATACCCGGCATGTGGCCGTGATCAAAGATAATTCCACCTATCAACTGCCCTTTGACGACTTCATCGACCTGGGGAGCGTCTCCTTGGGGGAATTTTTTCAAGAATTTTTTGGAGCGGCCCTGTGGGAGATATTCAAAGGGCTGAGGTATCCTTATAAGTCGGTAATCAAAATGGCCTTGCTGGAGATGTACCTGGATCCTGCCAGCGACAATGAATTATTAAGCGAAAAGCTCAAGAAAACAGTATTTGAAACTCCGGAGAGGGAGGACCTCTCGGATCCATACATGCAATTGTTTCGGGCCACTCTGGAATACTATAATAAGAAAAAGTTGATGGCCGAAATGAGTATGGTCAAAAAGTGTATTTTGATGAAAGTGGAATTGCCCCCGGACTATCTGGAGGTCCGGCGAACTCCGAAACTGAGTGATCCCAAACGTGATTTGGTTCAATTTTTGAGGAAATGGCATTGGGAGGAGGAAGAGCTGGTCAGCGTTAGATTGTTGTTGGCCAGGGATTTTTCGGAACTAATTAAATTTCGTAAGGAAGTAAGACGACATTTTCTTAGTGGTTTCGGCCGGATTACGGATATGCTGAAACAGCGTCCCGAAGTCCAGAGCAGCATTACTCCAGATGACTTGACCGTCCTTTCCAGAAAACTGTCGGTTTTTTACGGACAAAAAAAGAACAAAATAGAGACCATGACCGGGCTTTACGGAGAAATCCTAACAGAAGATAAAATAACAATATATTTTGATCTGGCGAAGTGTTTCTGGTATTTGTTCCGGGGCCACTTGACTAAAGACGATATCCTCCAGGGGCGTAGTCAAGACAGATTGCTTTTGAAAACTTCCTGTCTAGTTAAACTGGTCACCTGGTGTCACCTAAATAAATTATACCGGGATGCCGGCCAGGTCGTTCTTCACCCCGGCGAGGCTAATGTTTCTCTTCCGGATATCCAGTTTTTTATGAAGCACTTAGAAAAAATATACCAACCCGTCGATGTTATTTCAATGGATAATGAGATCCTCATATCCCCATCAAATATTGTTAAGATGACCTGTGTCTTGAATTTTGTTTCCCATCCGGGGGCTCACGCCCTGGACCGGATTGATGTCGTCTCCCAGACTTCCTGGGGGGAATATTACTGTCAATACGTGTCATTACCGGATGAACCAGGGCCTGACCACAACCTGGACGCCCTGACCGGGATACTAGTAGATACGTTGCACTGCCAACACAAAACGCATCGATCCATTATCCATATTTACACACCCAGAGCCAGGTTGTCCCCAACGATGTGGAAGTTTTTGAACGAATCCCTGGACGATTGCGGTCTGGCTCTTGACCGGGACAATACCATTAAGATTGTGGATCCGGGCCTGCTCCGGTGCCAGGTCAAAAAAACGCCGAAAATTGCGCTGGAGACACCGCCCAAGGCTCAACTGAAGCCTGCTGAGCAGAAGTTGGCTGAGATCCTGCTCAAAATTAAACCGCCGCGTCGCGACAAAACCAGGCTTGACACCTGACGGGTTGCTCGTTACTCGTTACTTGTTGCTTGTTGCTTGTTGCTTGTTGCTCGTTGCTCGTTACTGGTCAGTGTCATTAAAGTTAAGATTCCAGGCTTGGTGTCCGCATTCCCCAGGGTGGCGTTTCCCTGACCTTGGACTCCGGGGTATTAGGACGGTGACCCAACCTAAGAGTTAGTTAGCCCCGGCAATGGAACTTCAAAACAAAACAACATGTTCCGAATAACGGGACCTCTTTCCCCGAAGGGGAAAAACATTCTAGCCCAGGATCAGCGAAGCGCCACCCTGGGTATATGATTCCAAAGACGGTAGGGCTGAGCCATGAAGACGGAAACTCCTGAATCTAAGAAAAAAGGGGCCATTTATCCCAAGACGACTACCTTTCTTTTGGCCACAGCCAACAAAGACCTCCGTAAGAGTATCGTCAGCGCCCTCAACTTTATAGGCTATTCAAAATACTTCTTTGGCCGCACGGGGACTGAAGCCTGGGAATTTCTTAAGGGGATCCCCATTGATTTTGTGATCGCAGAGTGGCAACTCCCGGAGATGGATGGCTTTGTCCTGCTGAAGATCACTAAATCCGATGAGACGTTTGTCAAGCTCCCTTTCGTCCTGATCGCAGATGAATTGACCAGACAAAAGGTGATTGATGCGGGTAAAGCCGGGGTCAGCGCGATCATCCTTAAACCCTTAACCATTGGACTTATCCAGGAGAAGCTGGAAAGGATCTATGCGCTGCTGGAAGATCCCAGCACGAAGCAAGCCGAAAAACTGATCGAAGAGGGTAAGAATTTAATGCGGGAGAAGAAATTCGACCAGGCTCTGATCAGTTTCAAAAAAGTCACGACCTTGCTTGA
>JADFYN010000466.1 GCA_015233055.1 Deltaproteobacteria bacterium | reverse complement strand
AATTTTGCCCAGGTTCCGCCTCAACATCAAAATCGTCTTCATCGAAGCCGGGAGGCCGTGAGCTGTAATATGCGTCATCTATCACAAACTCGTGAAGGTGGTCGTTACTCCAGCCCATGGCGATTTGCAGGATGTTGTGGAGCATTTCCAGATCGGTGTCGCTGCGGACCTCGAGCCTTCTCCAAATAGGGGGTTTGCTGCGTTTCAAAGTCACCTTCAGCCGATAAACGCAGGCGTCTTTCTTTGGTTTCTTGGCAGTAACCCGGCCGGCCATTATATCCCCTCCGTGAAATTTGGTTTTACTTGATACGGCTATAATCGACGCGTCCAAGAGCACCTGTTGGGCGACCCGTTGAAGACAACCAGCAACCTGTAACCAGCAACCGGCAACCAGTTACATCAACTCCCGACCCTGCAGATCGTGATGGCTCATGGTGGCCGGAGCTTTTGGTATGACCGGGCCGCCTGGATGATCACCCGGCACAAAAATATCTTCATCGACATTTCCGGTATCCCGGCCAAGCAGTTATTGACACATTTCCCCAAACTGGAGAAATTCGCCGACCGTTTTCTGTTTGGTGCCGACTGGCCCGGAGTGCCGGACATCCACTCCTTTGTGGACCGGGTCACCCGCCTGCCGTTAAAGCCCGCTACCATCGAGGCCATCCTCTGGGGCAATGGGGCCAGGCTGCTCGGCCTGGGGAAATGAGGCGCCCTATTCAAGGCTCGAATTTTGATTGTGGACCATCAGGTGAGGAATGAAATGGACCAAAGCTTTAGTGCCCAGAAAGTGCTCGTGGTGGATGACGTCCCACTAAACCTGCGGATTATTGCGGATACATTGAAAGACCAGTGCACGATTGTCGCTGCTCTCGATGGGGAAAAGGCTTTAAGCCTGGCCGGTACCGATCCTATGCCGGACTTGATTCTGCTGGATGTGATGATGCCGGGCATGGATGGCTACGAGGTCTGCCAACGGCTCCAACAATCAGAGAAAACAAGGGGAATACCGGTGATATTCCTGACGGCCAGGACGAACCCGGACGATATCGTAAAAGGCTTTGAAGTCGGCGCGGTCGATTACGTGACCAAACCATTCAACGCCTCGGAACTGAGGGCCAGGGTCCTGACCCATCTTAAACTCAAAATGACCATTGCCAGACTGGAAGAGTCACTGTCTGAAATCAAGAGATTGTCCGGACTGCTCCCGATTTGTGGGCACTGTAAAAAGATTAGATCGGACGATGGTTACTGGCAGCAGGTCGAAGCCTATATCTCAGAACATTCGGAAGTTAAGTTCAGTCACGGCATCTGTCCGGAGTGTGTCGAAAAGTATTACCCGGAAATCGCAAAGAAATGGAGAGTGAGCGAAGTGAATTCGGAGTAGGCGGGCATCCGGCCGGGCTTCAGTCGGCCCTGGAATCGGTGACCAGGTTGGCCGAAGTTCCGTGAGAAAATCCGTAGTCACCAGATCTGCCGATGGACCCGGCCCGGATTCTTGAAGAATTTAATCAGGATGCCGAAAAATGTTTAGAAGCGTTGAAAGAAAATATGGCAGATCTATGTTTAAAGAGGAGATTCAGTCCCTTGAATCATATATGACCAATTTTTATTTTAAGAATGCTCGCCTTACCATTGCAACAAATTGCAGATGAAATGAATATTACTTTAGGGTGATTAAATGACTGACCAGATTGAAAAACAAGCTCTATCCGTCATCCTGATCGTAGATGATGAACCGGGGAATATTAGAATCTTGGTTGAATTGCTGCGCCCCTATTACACCACCCGAGTGGCCGTGAATGGGGAAACCGCGCTGCGCATCGCCACCTCTGATAATCCTCCCGATCTGGTTCTCCTGGACATCATGATGCCGGGAATGGATGGATATGAGGTTTGCCGGAGGCTGAAGGCCGACCCCTGCACCCAGCATATTCCAGTGATCTTCATTACCGCCAAAGATAGTGAGGAAGACCAGATCACCGGGTTTGAGACCGGGGCGGTGGACTATGTGACCAAGCCGTTTAGCCCGGTGATTGTCAAAGCCAGGGTCAAGACCCATGTGGAACTCAAGAAACTCCGGGAGTTCTATGAAAGTCTCTCGCTTCGAGACGGCCTGACCTGTATCGCCAATCGCCGCAGGTTTGATGAATATCTAAGCGCCACCTGGAATCTGGCCAAGCGGGAATCTTCTCCGTTATCATTAGTCTTGATCGATATTGATCATTTTAAATTTTTCAATGACAACTATGGCCATAAGGACGGTGACGCCTGCCTGATCCGGGTGGCCCAGACCCTGGGCGCTTCTTTGAGACGAAGTGTAGACCTGATGGCCCGGTATGGCGGCGAAGAGTTCGGCTGCATTTTGCCCAATACCACCCTGGATGGGGCCATGGCGATGGCCGAGAGGTTTCGGGAATGTATTTTGGCGCTTCAGATACCCCATGCCGGTTCACCAACCGCCGATTACCTGACCATTAGCCAGGGGGTAGCCACCGTGATTCCGTCTTCGGATAGTTCGCCGGACAACTTGATCAAGGCCGCGGACGCGGCTCTCTACCGGTCAAAGACTACCG
>JADFYN010000465.1 GCA_015233055.1 Deltaproteobacteria bacterium | reverse complement strand
CCCTGCCCCGTGCGTTGCCGCCAATACAGGGCCATCAATATCCCTGTCGCGGCGTTCATCCCGCCGCCAAAGATGTCGGCCACTTGAATGCCGGGAATAGCCGGGAGGCGGTCCTTTTCACCATTTATGCCCAGCACCCCGCCGTAACCGACATAGGTCACGTCATGACCGACCCAGTCCCGGTAGGGGCCGGTTTGTCCATAACCGGTGATGGAGCAGTAGATGACATCCGGTTTTGCTTTTTTGACTGATTCGTAGTCCACCCCCAGTCGGGTGGTTACCCCAGGCCGAAAGCCCTCCATCACCACATCGGCTTGGGCCACCAGCTTGAAGAATATCTCCTTGCCCTGATCATGTTTCAAATTCAGGGTCATATGCTCCTTGTTCCGATTCACGCCATTCAGGGGTAATGACCTGGATTCGTATTCAAATCGGCGATCCTCGATCTGGATAACCCTGGCCCCGTGATCAGCCAGGATCATGGAACAATAGGGGCCGGGAAAGAGTCTGGATAAGTCTAAAACCGTGATGCCTTTTAGGGCGCCCTGCATATTTTCTCCCTTGCCTGCACTTCTTGACTACCGGTCAATGGTCGTCCTGGGCCGTTTTCTATGGCTCAAGAGGTGAGAACCGGATTAACCTTCCGGCCCGTTAGTCCTCGACCGGGGCCTCCAGGTCCCTGATCAGGAGAGTGCCCCCGACCACGGCCACGGGAATGACCACCAGGCCGATAAACGGAATCATCAGGACCAGAAACACACCCAAGGAAAAACCGGCCGCGATCAGGTAGTGATCCAAAACCAGCCGAATTTTGGCCGAAAGACTTAATCCCCGGCGAGACAACGCATAATCAAAAAATTGGAGGGCGATAAAGAAAAGAGTCACCAGCCCCCCGACCAGCAGATAGATCACCGAACCGATCACCGGCACCAGGTTTATGACTAACAGGGCCAACATGATGGCCACAAAAATCGCTGCCTTAGTCAGCTCCTGAAAAACAGCCTGCCCAATCGCCCGGAGCGAAACTGAAGCCCCAACGTCCCGGCCCGCGGCCAGGCTCTCCGCTTTTTCGGACAAGAGATCATTGAACGGCGAGGCAACGATGTTGCCCACCAGGACGAAGGTGTAAACAATGAGCAAGGTCAAAATTATGCAACCGATCCCCATGGCCAAAATGTAAGCGATCAGCCACAGATAACCCTGGCCGACCGGAAGAAGTGTCTTCAGCCACGAGTGGAAGTTGGCGATGGCCATCCATCCAAAGGCCAGGTATAAGACAAAATTGATCAACAAGGGGGTCAGGACGTATTTCAGTAACGACCGCTGTGCGTTGATGAATCCGGCTCCCCTAACGACGTAGGATAATCCCATAATAAATTGTAGCATGAGTACATGTCCTTCTTTGTCCCGGCGACCGTCCCAGGCTGAAGATGTGGCAGTCGCCCGTTGTCGAGATAATGGTCCTTAAGACCTGTTGCGGGTTAATCAGCAGTTTTGAGCACTTCAACGATCACTTTGTTATTGAACAATTCCTCCGGCTTGTAATCCTTTTTCAACAATCTGTTGGCGGCCAGGAATTCTTTTAGATTTTTCAGGTAGGTTTGCAAACCGCCGCCGTTCATGTTCCTGGCCAGTTGAGTCTGGGGATCATGGATTATGGTCTCTTTGAGCATTTCCTTCAAATCGTTTTCAGAGTAAGGCAAATCGCCTTGAAAAGTCTTTTTATTTAATATTTCTTGATATTCGTTCCAATTTTTGGGGTCCTTGGTCCACTTCACGGCTTTTATCCAACCCTTGAATATCTTGGCCAGGTCATCCGGGGGCAGGTTAGCCAAAATATCGGTCCTGACCGCGAAGCCTTCGGGAATGCAGCCGGGATATTGGGCGCTGGTGGCTATCACCCGGCCTTTTCCTTTTTGTTCCGCCCGGAGCGCTTCGGGGTCATAATTAACTATTATTTTTAAACGATCGGCAATAAAATTATTGGTCAGGGCATCCGGCGGCAATTCTATAATGTTGACGTCGGCCAGTTTGAGACCGTTTTGCGACAAATAGTGGCTAAGGAAATAAGTGATTGGCGGTCCGCTCTGGTAGATACCGATGGTGGTGCCCTTCATTTTGCTTAAGTCATAATTTGTTTTGGCAATTATTTTATCACCACCATTTGACCAATCCGTTTCCCCGATGATCGTAAGCGGAATGCCGTCAAGATACATGCCTACCCAACTTCCAATCATATCCAAGGCAAAATCAATGCCCTTTTCTTCGAGGGCCGCATTCATCTTCTCATTACTGCTAAAATTGATGACCTGGACCTCAACTCCCAGAGCCTTCCAAATACCTTTGGCCTCGGCCACATTTAGCGGTGAAAAGGCGATCCAATGCTCCATGCCGATTTTATAAACCCTGGCCTGAGCCACCCCGGTAACCACAAGAAGCAAAACAATCGTCACGATCAAACGCTTCACGGCGTATTCCCCATCCCGGCAAAGCCGGAAAAAACAATATGTCGGATGATGTTGCCGCCCGGCGCCCAGGTTCCCGGCCCATCTCCGACGCCTTATCCGGTGGCCTCGTTAGACTCCGTTA
>JADFYN010000464.1 GCA_015233055.1 Deltaproteobacteria bacterium | reverse complement strand
AACCCAGTTCAAAAGCATAATCACCGAAGACGAAGAAATCTCGATACACTAAGACGGAAGGTTAGAGAAAACTCCGCCTCGTTAAGGTCCTTCAACGTCCTCGGTGTTATACTTTTTATTTGACGAAAACCACCTGATTATTGATCAGTACGGGATATCACGCCGAGCCGACCGCATCACCGGAAGTCTTGGCCATCGTCCCGTCTTGCCGCTGGTAAGTGGTCGTCAAGCTACCGCTTCCATCCACCTGGGTCAACCCCACGGGGGCCGTCACGTCCAGCCGGAGCTTCAGCAGGTCATCGCCCTGCGCATTCTTATCTTTGGCCACATCTCGGACTTTGAAATATGGGTCGAAAACTTGTCTTGATTGATTCATCTGGTCGGTGAATTGCCGGGCCATCTCGTTGATCCGATCGATACCGGCCAGGAATGGAGATTCCGCCTGATCCGTCCGGCTCGCCATCGTCCCTCCGGCATAGGCCGCGGTTAAATCCGAAGCCGCGCTGGTTTGATCCGTGTTGTCATCCATGATCCCGGCTTTTTTCATCATTTGGTATAAAGTCCGTTTTAATTGGTTTTCACTTCCATCAGCCGATCCGGCCGTGGGATCATTAATATTTATACCGCCACCGATTTGGTCGCTCCGGAAACTCACCAGGGAGGCCATATAAGACTGCCAGGATTGATATTCTCCGACGTCTGAGCAGTTCAGGGCCTTGGCCATAGATTTCCTGGCCTGGTGAGTATTCATGGAAGACACCTGGGCGCTCATCTGGACACTTAGGGCCGACATTTCCCGGTGGTCCACACTAACTGCACCCGTGCTGCTATTAATGGATATTTCAAGTGATTCCATATTGATGGCGCTGACCTGCTGAAAGGAACTCATCCGCCCGCCCTGCCCTGAGGCCGCTGTCTGGAAGTCCGCTGAAGTGCCGGATGAAAAAGAAAAATCCATGGCTCCAGACTGAGAGTTGGAATTATTCTGGATAGCCGAAACAATCTTTTGGGCATATGACTCGGATTCATCGGGCTTAAACCCAATAGCCTCAAACAACCCAGCCATTTGGTCACTTGTTCGTTGGAATGCCCCCTGAGTCATTTCCGTCTGGGCGGTACCCGGATCAACCGTCTGGGCCCCGGCAAACACCTGGCTCACACTGGCGGCCAGCATAGATACCGACGACTCCTGGGATGACGAGACCAGTCGCGGTCCGACCCCGGCCTGACCGTGTCCACAATCACCCCTGGCCCGCCGGCGGATCTCATCGCAGGTCCCCTTCAGCTCCGAGCCAAAATCCAACCCGGTGCCCTGGGAATACCCGTCCCCCAAGGATGACAGACAACCCAGATCTATCCCTGATCCACATTTGCCCAAAAGCCCCGATTGAGGGAAACATGAACTCATTCCATTAATATTCATAAATATCTCCTTCTCCCCCACGGCCCCGGAGGCTACCGCCGGGATGAGACCATCCGTTGTCCATTGTGACCAGGCCGGGCGGCAAACAGGTCGAAGACTGCTTTCGGTCTTGCCCCCGCGCACCGCCCTGGTCTTCTCTCACCTATCCGGCGAAATTGCCGGGTCATCCCCCATCCTCGGCCGGTGCTTAACATAAGTCTTACCAGGACCGGCCTAAAATTGCCGACTCTAATCAATAATAGACGTATGCCAGACCATAAAGCAATAGTCGTGCCAGTACCCCACTTGCCTACTTTGTTGGAGAACTCGTTAACAAAAGTAAACAATTCAGCCTTACCCGATCAGCCGGTCCTCTCGGCAAGGGTCAGTGGGGGAATTTTTTTCCCAGTGGCAGGAAAGATAGGCCGGTGTCAGGATGGGAGAAGCAATGGATGCAGGCTTGGACAGGATAAGAAAGGAAAGGATGGGTAGAACGCGGCATGACTGGGCATGCGGTTCGCCATTCTCGGCCTCGCTTGTCACACCTTCCCCCCCAAAATCTGGCCGAAGGGGGAGACAAAGTAAAAGGAAAAGGCGGCCAGGACCATGGCGTGCTCGATCTCGCCGCTCCGGATCAAGGCCGGAATGTCAGCCAGAGGCCGGGTGAACACTTCGATATCCTCCCCGTCATCTTGACGCTGCCCACTCAGCCGGGTCACTCCCTGGGCCAGGTAGGTGGCGCAAGCATTACCGAACAAAGCCGGATTGGGATTGACCTGGCCCAGCAGGATGATCTCCCCTCCTCCGTAACCCGTTTCCTCCATTAGTTCCCGTCGGGCCGCCTCCTCGGCCGGTTCGTGAGGATCCACCAGCCCCCCGGGGATCTCCAGGGTGACCGACCTGGACCCGAAACGGTATTGCCGGATAAGGACCACCTGATTGTCGGGAGTGAGGGGAATGACATTCACCCAGTTGGGCGAGTCGATCAGATGAAAATCGTGCTCCATTCCAGTCCGGGGCGAGCAGGCGCGGTCCGTTCTGACTGAAAATACCCGACATTCAAACTGAGGCGTTGATGAGATAATTGGCCATGGTTTAATCATTAAAGTCACCTTGTGGATATCTATTTGTCCCAATAGGGGTTCTGCTTAGCGATGATTTAATCCGCAGATTGGTTCGATTTGCGCAAATTAGA
>JADFYN010000463.1 GCA_015233055.1 Deltaproteobacteria bacterium | reverse complement strand
AGGCGGTCTCCTGATCATTTTAGTCTGCAATACTTGGCCGGCATTAGCGGAGGTGACAAAAGTCGTAGTGTTAATGTACTCTCCCTTGTCGGGCGTAAACAAGAGTTCGTACTCACCGCCGGCTGTCCGAACCACCATGGCTCCGTCCCCAACCTGCATGGCTGCCAGCCAATCCGGTGTGGCCACAAAAGCAAGCAAGGTGCAGGCCATATCCTTAATCATCCAACCCGCCCGGCCGGCCCTGGAGCCGAAGGCCCCACCTACGGCGTCCAATACCTTCAGGAAAACAGCCCTGGTTTCTTCCTCAGAGGTGATTAGGTTCCAGTCCACTTGAGCCAACATTTTAAGGGTTGTCTTCACCGCCAGTTCAGCCCCATGACTGGAGTATTTGACGCTGCCCGCGCCGTCAGCCAGGGCGCCCAGAATCATTTCGTCAGATACGGTCAGCACTTCACCGTAATCCTGACATTCCGTTCCCGTTTTCCGGTGCCGGGTGCCTTCCAGGTAGGCCGCCACCGTGTTCCATCGTCCCATGATACCTCGTCCCGCAGCCTTTTGACCGCCGTTAATGGGCCAACCGTGGAGGCAGGAGAGCCACGTTATCCTCGATGTGCATTTAGTTAACCAGGCTCAATCAGGAATCTCCGAAGTCTCCATGTCCGCCGTTTCTTAGAAGATGGCGCGCTTATGGACGGTTCATGTAGATGTCTGGGCCCAACCGGTAATCGGTGGGAGCGCAACCATCTGCCCCCCGATCTTACCTATGGAAAGGCTTTGCATTGAAGCAGACAACCACTGGAAGAGGGCGCGAAAATTTAGACCTTGCAGTGACATAGGCGCACGGGAGGGAGGAGCGATCTGGGCCAGGGTGCCCAGGTCTGCCCCAGCCACACCCACGGCATAGAAACTTACCCTTTTATCTATTTCGGCTTGATGGACCCGCGCCGCGGCCTGCTGCCATGCGTCGGTCGGGGAGCCGTCAGTGATCAGAAATACCCAGGGCCGGAAGTATTGGATGCCGTTGCTTTTGTAGGTCAATTTGCGGTCTTCCAGCTTGTCCAGGGCCAGTTGAATAGCTTCTCCCATGGGCGTTCCACCGTTGGCCATTAAGACAGGCGGGATGAACTGGTCGATAGTCACAAAGTCTTGAACCAGTTGGACGGTTCCGCCGAAAGTCACCACCGCCACTTCCACCCGCAAGCGGGCTATTTCATCTTTTTCTACGTCGTCTTTAAATGCCTGGATTCCTTGATTCAACGCTTCGATCGGCGCCCCGTCCATAGATCCGGATGTGTCTAACACTAAGACGACGGGGCAACGGTGTTCCGGATTGTCGACAAATTCTGGCATTCCTACCGGCATGTGAATCTCCTTTCAAATTTTAAAGATATTTATTATTTGATTAGCTATCCGCACTCTCAAAACTTGCCCTTCATTTGATCCCGGCCTGACAGGTATTGGATGATTTCAACGGCAACACGGGCAAAGGAACGATTCGAATCAAATTGACGGCAAAGGGTGGAAGTGTCATGGGACCTCATTCAACAGAAAAGACCCTAAGCAGATGAAAGTGCGCCGCGGTTCCGGCCTGAATTCTGGGATTCCAGCAAAGATATGGCTAACCGGCGGCAAAGAAAATGTCCCATATTTTACAAAAGAACGATTAGGGAGGTATTTTGAGGCTTATTGAATAGTAATAATATTGCTTATCATTATTATATTCAGTTAAATCATAAATATTTTAAATATGTTATTTATATTATATCAATTCGACAACCAAAGCCGCCATTTTGTTCAACAGGGTTTTTAGGCTGGAAAGTATGATATAACAAGGGGAACGATTATTCATGGCCGGACCTTTGACGAAAAAGGCATAGCATTTAAGATCGGAAATAATATATATGGGTATCGATATAAAATCATGCGACAATAGTCAAGAAAATAACAGGGTCAACCATCAATTTTTCCTATATGATCTTTAGCGTCCGATCAGATCCCATGAATATACTATACCGGAATAATTATAAAACCACCGAATCGATCTCCTTTCAGGATTTCGGTAATGCCCTTCCCACCCGGCCCGTGTAGAGTCAAGCAAGTTCCCCTAGGGGAAAAGATGGCGTTTAGTCAGGGAAAAGGCGTAAGGTTGTGCTTGTCATAGGACACCTTGGGTTTGCTGATGTAGATTCTCACAACAAAAAAGGACAAAGAGAAGTCATTTTTGTCATAATAAAGGTGATTATCATACATGTTTTCTACATTATTTGATGTTTATTATGAGAGGTAGCTATCAAAGCGGTTAGATCTAGATAATTTTTGGCATTAACTTCGGCTCCCCTCGCCAGGAGCAACTCCACGATTTCTATATCCATCTTGAGCGGAGACCGGGCCAAGTCCCGCCGGCCGGCCCGGGAAAACCAAAAGCCCAGGCCGATGAGGCAGAACCTACCAAGGATCAACAGGATTTTTAGGGTGGATTTTGTTTGTGAGGTACTTCGAATAAGCGGTTGGCTTTCAGCAGTCAGGAGTCCAATGTCATTGCCTTAAGGGTGCAGGGTCATCAGATCCTATTCTAATAAATGGTTAATTCCGAATAAGCCCCAACGGGGCG
>JADFYN010000462.1 GCA_015233055.1 Deltaproteobacteria bacterium | reverse complement strand
TCCCGACGGAGCCGGCCTCGGTGGGCGTAAACAACCCTTCCATCAAGCCCCCGACGACAATGAGAAAGATGAACAGGACCCAGAAGATTGGAGGTAAGGACTTAAACCGCTCGGGCCAGGAGGAGCGCTCACCGGCCGGGCCGATTTTGGGATTGATCCGGGTCCACACCACCAGGGTCACCACAAATGACCCGGCCATGATGAAGCCTGGAATAATCCCGGCCAGGAACAGCTTCCCGATGGACGTCTCGGTCAGGATGCCGTAAACAATCAAGACCACGCTGGGCGGGATAAGTATGCCCAGGGTGCCGACAGTGGCCACGGTCCCGCAAGAAAGGCGCTTGTCATAGCCGTAGCGGTCCATTTCAGGCACGGCAATGGAGGCAAAGGTGGCGGCTGTAGCCGGAGAGGAGCCACAAATGGCCTTGAAGGCCGTGGCCGCCCCGACAGTGCCGATGGCCAACCCGCCGGGCACATGGCCGATGAACTTATAGGCTGCGTTATACAGATCTCGGGCAACTCCGCCATTGGCCCCCAATTGACCCATTAAGACGAACAAAGGGATAACGGTCAGACCGTAGGAGCTGAAGACGCTGAAAATATCTTTGGCCAACAGGTTAAACGCCGCATCCCAGTTGACGACTATGCCGAAGCCTAGGAATCCGGCCAGGGCCATGGCGAAGCCTATCTCCAGCCCCAGAGAAAAAAGGACGAACAGGAAAGTGAGAATCAATCCCAACATGGCCAACTCACTCATGTGAAAACCTCTTCTTTCTCTTTTCCAAGGCCAGAACTAAAAGCACCAGGCTTTGGATCAAAGCGCTTACTGCAATAAGGTAAGCTACAGGAAATTGAGGAATTTGTAAGGTCAATGAAACCTCACCCGCTGTTCTCAGATCATCGCCGAAGCACCACAAGTTCCAACTGATAACTAAAAAAAGAACCATCCCAAGCAGCCGGGTAAACACCTCCAGAAAATTCTTGAGACCCGGATTAAACCGATTGGTCAAGAAATCCATCAGAACATGGCCGTGATCAAGCGTGCTTTGGGGAATAGACATCCCGATAACTACAGCACTCAATAGTCCGACCAACTCGTAGGTCCCCACAATGGGATGCTTCAACATCCGGAGTAAGACATCAGTGACCGTCAAAAGTACAATGCCGGCTAACGCGCAGCCGGACAGAGTGTAACAAAGGCGGGCAGTGAGACGCACCAGATTGGAAAAACCGGTCATTTTCTTCTCCTATGGCGGCAGCCGGCAAGATTTCACCGGCTGCGTCGTCCTTGCTTGATTACTTGGCCACCGGCCCGGCCTTGAGGAAATCGCGGCAAAATTTCACAGCGTCGGCGCCGGGCAAGCTCTTGGCTTTCATGTTGGCGACGTACTCGTCCAACACGGGAGCGACCCGCACAGCCCAACGGGCGTCTTCCGCCGGGGTGAGCTTAATGATCTTGTTGCCCTGGGCTAAGGTAAACTCGGTGCCGATCTTGTCGAAATCATCCCATCCGCGGCCGGTCTTATCGATCCATTCCTGGTTAACCTCGGTGACGATCTTCTGGATCTCAGGCGGCAGGGAGTCCCATTTCTTCTTGTTCATGGCCACAAAAAAGGTCAAGGTGTAGGCCGAACCGAAATTCTGGGTCGTGGACTTAATCACTTCCGCAAACTTCCAGCCTTTGAGGGACTCAATGGGGGTGACCAGGCCGTCCACGACGCCTTTTTGCAGCGCGTCATAGGATTCATTTTGAGGCATGGCCACGGGAGTGGCGCCCAGGGCGCTGACCACCTTGGCGCTGGTGCCTGAACAACGGATTTTGAGACCTTTTAACTCTTCCAAAGTGGACACCGGCTTCTTGGTGTGGAGAATTCCCGGTCCATGGGCGTGGAGATACATGATCTTGACGTCATTCAGTTCTTTGGGTTGGAATTTCTGATAAAAAGCATTGGTCAGCCTGGTGGCTTGCAACCCGCTGGTGTAGCCTAAGGGCAGGTCCAGACCCTCGCACAAAGGGAATCGGCCTTTGTTGTAGCTGAGAACGGCCATTCCTATGTCGGCAATGTTTTTGACCACGGCGTCGTAGGTTTGATCGGCCGGGGTCAGGGTGGCGCCCGGAAATATATTAATTTTCAATTCACCTTTAGTCCGTTTTTCTATTTCCTTGGCCCATTCCATGGCCAGAAGGGTGTGACCGTGGGTGGCTGGGAAAAAGATGGAATAGGTCAGCTTGATCTCTTTGGCCCAAACCGAATTGACGCCTCCAAAGGCCAAAGCCACGCCTAAAATCGCGCCGGCCAGGATCATGGGCCATCTCTTGCTACGCCTGTTCATAATGTCTCCTTTTCTAAGTTTAGGGTCAATTATGGGCCTGGAAGTTTACTGATTCTTCCGGATCAAGAAGCGCATAACCCTGGGAGCCAAAATGCGGCCGCCGGTCCATCCTATACTCAAAAAAATCGGCGGGCCATGGTCTCTTGTCGGTATCTGCCGGTCCTTTATTGTTCCTGATACGGGATTCAGCCTCCCCAACGTTTGAACAAATTATGCTCAATGCCCATATAATCAAAAACTTTTCCAATTGGCTGATCTATAATAACCTGAGTTCGACGAGTT
>JADFYN010000461.1 GCA_015233055.1 Deltaproteobacteria bacterium | reverse complement strand
CCGTGTTTCCTGGGTCTTCTCTTTCCGGCGAATAAGCCAGGAAAAAATCCTGCCCTGCGGTCAGACCGCTATACTCTAAAATGGGCTTTAAGACTTCTCGAGTGTTGCCGGGATAATAGGTGCTTTCAAGGACGACCAGTTGCCCGGTGTGGAGATGTCGGGCAGTCGTCTCGGCAGGAGACCTTATAAAACTAACTTCCGGTTCACGGTTTCGGGTCAATGGCGTGGGGACGCAAATCAGGACGCAATCCGTCTCGCCGAGACTGGAAAAATCGGAAGTGGCCAGGCAATTATGTTCGCTCAAGATCTTGATGGCCTGATCTGGAATATGACCGATATAACTACTTCCGGCATTGAGCCGGTTTATTTTGTGCTCATCGATATCCAGGCTGATTACCGGAAAGCCGGCCTTGGCGAATTCGATGGCCAGCGGCAACCCGACATAACCCATCCCGATAATGCCGGTGACCGCTTAAGGTCCGTTCCAGTTCCTGATTCAACCCGTCCTCCGGAGTCATCCACCGGTGCCCCTACCTTAAAGGAACGTTGTCTGAGGTCATCACTTAGACAAGAACAAGACCTTGCCCGTAACGGCCCGTCCATCTGTCTTAGAATCCCAGAGCCTTGATTGCCACGTTCAACTTACTGCGGTCCAGCGGTTTTGCAATATACGAAGCGGCTCCCCCCTCATAAAACGCCTTGACCACATTTTTCGGATCATCGAGAGCCGTGACCATGATGACCTTGACTTCTTCGTCTCCGGCGACGCCCATTACTTTTTCCAAATCCCGAATCTCTCGCAGGGCTTCATGTCCGTCCATTTCCGGCATCATGATATCCATTAAAATAAGATCGTACGGATCATTCGTTTGCCTGGCCAATTTGAAGGCATGGACTGCTTCACGCCCGTTGGCCGCGATATCGCAGGTTCCATAAGGAGCAAGAAGGGCCTGCAACAGTTTCCGGCTGACAAACTCATCCTCGACAATCAACACCTTCATGGTTGTTCCTCCCTATTTAAACATAAACACGTTGCCGGGACGGTTGAGTTCCTGCTCGATTCGTTTGAGCAGTTTTTGCTCTTCTTGGACTACCCTGGGCCGAATGGTCGTGGGGACGCGCTTCAAGAGTACCTCGCCGGTATCCGTCCGGAAAAAGATCTTGCGAGGTTGGTAACCACCCAGATCCTGGCTAATGACCCTGATCGATTCATTGTCCAAAAAGTTCAAGGCACACAAGATATTCTTCTCGCCCACCCCATTTTCTTTGGAGATGGACGGCAGAAGATGCGCCCCCCCAAACACCTTAGCCGACAGGCGGCTCCTGTCGCCACCCAGGCCCATGATCCGGTTGATCAAGAGTTCCATCGCATTGATGCCGTAACTGGCGGCGACATCGAACCCTCTAAGAAGGGGTTTTCCCGGCAGGAGAATGTGGTTCATGCCACCGACACGGGCTTCGAGGTCGAAGATACAGACTGCCACGCATGAACCCAACAGGGTATAGATCACCGTAGGCTCCCGGCTGGCATGGAGTTCACCGATATGAATCGATTTTTGTTTTCTGGAACAGTTGAACACCGAAACCACCCCTCTATTCGGAAAATCGTTCACCTGGCGCACTCCCTCTGCACCGCCCCGGCAATAACCTCAAGAGGTAAAATCTTGTCTACAGCTCCGCGCTTAATAGCCTCTTGGGGCATTCCAAATACGACGCAGCTAGCCTCGTCCTGGGCTATGGTAATGGCGCCGGCCTGCTTCATTTCCAAAAGCCCCTGGGCCCCGTCATCCCCCATGCCGGTCATGATAACGCCCACGGCATTGGGCCCGGCATACCTGGCCGCGGAACGAAACAACACGTCTACCGAGGGCCGATGCCGGCAAACGAGCGGCCCATCTTTGATCTGGACTTGATAAAGCGCCCCGTTCCGCACTATCAGGGCATGCTTATTCCCTGGGGCAATTAAGGCCCGGCCCCGGAGAATGCGGTCGCCATCTTCGGCTTCCTTAACTTCGATCCGGCAGATATCATTGAGACGTCGAGCAAAACTCTTGGTAAAATTCTCCGGCATATGCTGGACGATGACAATGCCGGGGCAATCGTGGGGAAACGCCTCCAAGAACTGGGCCAGGGCCTCGGTCCCGCCGGTGGACGCGCCCACGGCCACAATCCTTTCCGTGGTCTTGACCATGGCCTGGCTCTTAGGCGGAGCGATGACCGCATCGGCCGTGAGTTTCTTTTCCACCCGCCTATGTCGCAAAGATATGGGGCGCAATCTGGCTCGAGCCGCGGCCTTGACCGCGTCACAAATGGTTATCCGCGATTCCTCCAGAAATTGTTTTACTCCCATCTTGGGCTTATTGATGATGTCGACTGCCCCGTACTGCAAGGCTCTCACCGTGGTTTCAGCTCCATCTCCAGTTAAGCTGGAACATATCACCACCGGAATCGGATGCTGGCTCATAATCTTTTTGAGAAAGGTGATACCGTCCATCCGGGGCATTTCCACATCCAGAACAATGACATCCGGCTCATGCTGGACGATACGGTCGCGGGCCACAAAAGGGTCCGGTGCGGTATCAACGATCCGGATATCCTCGCACTTACCAAGCTCTTGTT
>JADFYN010000460.1 GCA_015233055.1 Deltaproteobacteria bacterium | reverse complement strand
CAATAGCAGGAAATCAGGCCGGAAATCGCCTATAGCCGGCATCTGAGACCCTTCTGGGAAGGGGTGGGATACCTATACCCAACGTCCGGCCTAACCCCAGGAATATTTTCATGGTAATGACATTGACACGCAACCTGCAACACGCAACACGCAACCCGTAACCCGAAACGCGCAACCCGAAACACGCAACAAGCCCAAACCTCCTCGCCCCGACGATACTTCCCAAACGTCATCAAATAAATTGATCTATGACCCCGGCTTACAAAAACGTCATCCTTTCCCTGACCAAAAAATCCGGTTTTTCGCATAGTAAAATCAGAGGATTCCCGATTGACGGGAAAATAAACTCAGGATATATGTGAAGCCGGTATCAATCAGCCTAGGTCAGATGCCCAGATTTTGCCTAAGCCAGGCCGAGACAAACTAGGCAATACGTAAAAGACCGCCCAACCTATCTCTCACCAACCCGGATCAAGAGGTATGTACTATGAGCAGAATCAGAAGACTACTTAGTGGAACGATGGTCACATTCGCGGGCGCGCCGGTCTTGGCTGCCCTCCTTCTGGCTGGATGCGCCGGAACTACTTCCCATACTCCGCCTTCAGATCAACCCCCCCCGGTGACGGCGACACCCGCGCCGGTGCCTCAAGTCAATCGGAACATCGTTATAATTACCGGGATAAGCTTTTCCAAGTACAGCACCGATTGCTCCAATGTCGTGGTCAAAAAAACGGCCCAAGGGGTGGAAATTGAATTCCCGGATGAGTGTACCGGAAAGTCGGTGGAACTGACACAGGACAAGGGACCTAGTGTCCCCGTAAGTCTTCAGCCTGGTCGTGTGACCGTTTCCGCCCCAACACCGGCCTCAACAGTAGAAGAGGGAGAACCGGCCAAACCTGAAAAACCCACACCTGCCCCGGAGCCTAAGCGGAAGAAGGAAAAGAAACCAAAGAAGATAACAGCGCCCGTGGAAGAGGAACCGACGCCGACCCCGACTCCAACGCCGCAGGTAGTCATTCCGAGCAAGATGGGCGTCGTCTACCTTGAGACCCTGGCTATCTACAAGACTGTCTCCTCTGCCGTCACCCAACCCGTGGCGGAAAATAGTTGCCGGCGGCGGGGATTGAACTTGCCGACTAAAGATCAACTACTGAAGGCAGCCGAAACCGGGATCATCACTATCGACCCGAGCGGTGAATGGGCTAAGCAGGTTAATAACCAGGAGGCCTTTGTGGTCAGGACCAGTGATCATGGGATTGAGGCGGTGGTGGTCGACCGCGAAAAATATCAATTACCCTATAGGTGCGTCGGAGGGAACCGCTAATGGCCAGCTTAATCACTCATCGCCTGGGCGCCACTTTTCCGGGATTCCGGAACAAATCGTACAGCCGCGGCCTCTTTTTGGGCTTCACGGGGTTCGCCCTGTTAGCCCCGGTCATCGCCTCCTGGATCTACTTGAGCTTCTTCTACCGCGATGTCGGGGCCGATTGCGACCGAGTTTTTTGGGACCATATCATCGGAAATCACTTCACCTTTCCCTTTCTGTTTTCTTTGGCTACGGCCCAGCACAGCATTTTCTTCTGGACGCTGCTAGGCCTGGGATTGGTGGCGGCCATCTACTCGTTCATCAAGGGTTTTTATTTGCTCCGGTTGGAGGACCTGCCCTGGGTCGTCATCGCCCCTTTCATTCTCCTGGTATTGTTGAGCCTTGCTTGCTTTTTCAGTAGCCTGGACTTGTATGGCCGCGAAAAAATAAACCAGAGCCTCAATGACAAAACCAAACGGGAGGCCTTGCTCAACCAAAACGTTGAACTTCTGACGAATGCCCTGTCGGACCAGGCCAATATCAATCTGAATCCGGCCAATATGAGCAGCATTCTGGAATACGCTGTGTTTAGCGATGGAAAATTATACCGGCAAATTTCCGAGGGGCCGAAAGCGCTCTTTATGAAAGATTCCAAGCAGGCCCTGTTTGAGGGTTGTAAGCAAAGCATTAGCCTTCAGATCAGCTTTAAGACACCCAAAGGAACGACAGTGTCCAAAGACGTAACGGTGTCCAATATTGCCATGCCGGTGGCTTTCCAGTCCGTGACGGAAACGGACTGGTGGCGGGAGCCGTTGAAACGATTCCGTTATTACGGAAGTATCTTCAACGTACTATACCTCTTTGGCTGGATGTGGTGGGTTTATCTGGTGATCACCACGCTGCCTCTGTGGGGTTTCTTCGCGGTTTTTGCTCTGTACAAAGCGCGTATCATAAGAATCCAGGGGAGGATGTGATGCCTAATATCTTTTGGCTTGGCGGCACCGGGACCAACGTGGCCATGGCCTATGCCCGAATGCAATATCTGGGATTAATCTCGGACAATCCCAATGTTAGACACTACTTCATCGATACGCCGGAAAATTTCGGATTGGCCGCCAGTGACGACCGGCAGAACATCAATATCGGGGTAAATGAGTTTCTCAAACTGAAACTCAACCAGGAGCCGAAAATCATTAATTTAACCTGAGTTCGACGAGTTTACTAAGCAATTTGGAAACATGGGTTGACAGGTGACGATTCAAGATCGACCCCTCGCATTCTTGGTTTACCCTGGTAGAAAGTGTATCCAATTAACGCTGCCAA
>JADFYN010000045.1:12810-17700 GCA_015233055.1 Deltaproteobacteria bacterium | reverse complement strand
CTGAATTGACTATGTAAAATATCGTTTTCAACAACAGGCTTTCATCGAACTCAGGTTAAGATATCATTTCATAAGTCTGTGAGTCACAGGACCAGGCCGCGATTGAGGAAGGTCCTGGTCAAATCATGCCGTGGAAAATTCATGACCTGATCGGTTGAGCCGGTTTCCACCACCCGGCCATGGGCTATGAAGGTGACCTCATGGGCCAACCGTTCCGCCTGCCCCAAGTCATGTGTCACCATCACCACACTGACCTGCCGCTCCCGGTTCAGACGTCTGATGAGATCTTCTATGACCAGGGTATTTCTGGGGTCCAGATTGGCTGTGGGTTCATCCGCCAGGAGTACGAGTGGTTCAACTGCGATGGCTCTGGCCAGCGCCACCCGTTGAGCTTCTCCCCCAGAGAGAGTCCGGGCGGCCCGCGGGCCAAACCCGCTCAAGGACACGAAGTCAAATGCCCGGTTCACTTTCCGGTCCATTTCGGCCCGGGGTGTCCGGCGAAATTTTAACCCAATAGAAACATTATGATACACGCTGGAATTGAACATCATGGGCGACTGGTGGATCATGGCCATCTGCCTTCGGACGGCCAGACTATCCGGGCAATCAGGCGAAACGGCCCGTCCGCCAAAAATTACTTGCCCCTGATCGAGGCGATCTAGTAATCCGATCAGGCGCAGCAAGCTGGTCTTGCCGGCTCCGTTGGGTCCAATGATGGCATGGATGTGACCAGCCACAAGAGAGAAGGATACGTCTTCGAGCACCGCCACCCCGCCTTTGTTCAAACGGACTTCCACCGCTGATAGAATATCTTCGGTCACTTACGCATCCCTCCTTGAGCCAAATTAAGACCCAGGTTCAGCACTAAGGAAATAGTGACCAGGATGATTCCGGCCGCAATGGCCAGCTCGAACTCCCCCCGCGCCGTGTCCAGGGCGATCACCGTGGTCATCACGCGGGTATACCCGGAGATATTCCCGCCGACCATCATGACCGCCCCCACCTCGGCGATAACTCGACCAAATCCGGCGATAATGGCAGCCATCAAGCCAAATCTGGCCTCCCGAACAACCATCCAGTCCGCCTGGGCCACAGTCGCGCCCAAGGATATGGCCGTATCCTTGATCGCATCTGGAACAGATCTGATGGCTGCGACGGTCAGAGCCGCCACGATGGGAGTGGCCAAAAGCGCCTGGGCGACAATCATAGCCGCAGGGGTAAACAAGAGGCCCATGAAACCCAATGGGCCGCTGCGGGAAATCAGCAAATAGATAAGCAGACCCAACACCACCGGCGGAAACCCCATGCAGGTGTTGAGTACTATAACACAACCCCGCGACCAGGGAAACCGTTTTGTGGCCACCAAGACTCCCAGGGCTCCCCCAAGCAGCGCCGCGGCCAACACCGCCGTGCCGGAAACCCGCAGCGACAGCCAAATTATGCCGGTTAAATTCGGGTCAAGGTGAATCACCAGGTCCAGCGCTTTTACAAAACCCCACCAGATAGTGTCCACTTTCAGCCTTCTCTAAATCTTATCCTCTACTCTGACACAAGTGACCGGCCTGGGTTGACAGGGCATGAAGTAACGGAGATTAAACCTCATTTGATTTTGCCTCCGGCATTTGGAATGAACAATTGATGCCCGTTCTTGTCCTTATATGCGGCGATCAGGTTCTGTCCCTCAGATGAAATGAGCCAGTCGGCGAATTCCTTGGCTTCCTTAAACTTAACGTGGGGAAATTTGGCCGGATTCACCGGGATTACTCCGTATTGATTAAATAGGGCGGTATCGCCGGCGATCAGCATGACTAAAGGAAGCTTCCGACTGCTGGACAAGGAAAGAAACGAACCCCGATCTGATAACGTATACCCATCCTTTTCAGCGGCCATGAGCATGGTGTTGTTCATGCCCTGGCCGGATTCGAGATACCACGGCTGCCCCTTGGGCGTCAATCCCGCTTTTTTCCATAAAGACAGCTCCATCTTGTTTGTCCCGGAATCATCGCCCCTGGACACGAAGGTGGCTTTCTTGGCATAAATTAAGGCAAAGGCCTTAACCGCGTCGTGGCCTCCTTTGATCCCGGCTGGATCGTCTTTCTGGCCTAAGATGATAAAATCATTATACATGACGTCATCCCGCTTGACCCCGAAACCATCCGATACAAATTTAAGTTCATCCGGTTTGGAATGCACAAACAACACATCGGCATCACCTTTGCCCGCCATCTTAATGGCCTGACCGGTCCCGACGGCGACAACTTTGACCGAAATCCCGGTTTTGGACTTGAATTTTGGTAATAAGTAATCGAACAACCCGGTGCCTAAGGTGCTGGTCGTAGACGCGCAGACGATCGATTTGTCTTGGGCCAAGGCCGCTGATCCAGACCAAGATGAAACTGTAACAAAAAATAATGTCAGGACTAAAAACTTTGCCGCCGGCTTTAGCATGGAATCCTCCTATTTCATTGTTTTGTCAGGTACTAGTCTCTAATGCCGAGACTACCGCCGGTTATATTATGTCATAATTGACATAATTGCAATGGAAAAACTGCCGCTAACCAAGAGGTTAAAGGAAACATGGCGAACAATCAAAAAACGGGAAATGGGGGGCAAAGATATACGACGGCGAGAAAAAAAGTGTCCGATCACAAACCCAGATTATGATCGGACACTTATGCAGACATATATGCCCAGGGCTGACAAAAAGCCAGGGGACGAAAATGTATCTTTAGAAGTGCGGTCTCCCCACAGCCGCTGGAGGTGACGGAGGGCCGGGCAAGGTGTTGGTAGTCGAGGTGGTCGTAGAGGTACTGGTTGTAGTCGGGAACGTAAAAGTTGTGGTGGAGTTGCTGGTGCTGGTGCTGGTACTGCTGGTGCTGGTACTGCTCGTACTGGTGCTGCTCGTGCTCGTGCTGCTGGTGCTGGTGCTGGTACTACTCGTACTGGTACTACTCGTGCTCGTGCTACTCGTGCTGGTGCTGCTCGTGCTCGTACTGCTCGTGCTCGTACTGCTCGTACTGGTAGTTGTGGTAGTCTTAGTTGTCGCAGTCGTGCTCGTCGTGCTCGTCGTGCTCGTGCTTGTCGTGCTCGTACTCGTGCTGGTGGTTGTCGTGGTCGTGGTGGTCGTCGTAGTGGATGTGGACGTGGACGTCGTTGTGGTGGACGTCGTCGTGGTCGTCGTCGTGGTCGTCGTGGCCAATCCCTTGTCGGATGGAAGGGTGGTTGTGGCCGCGGATGAAGTGGTCACCCCCGGTGTTGTTGCCGTGGTCCCGGTTGTACCGGTGGCGGAAGTCGTGCCTCCAGGGTGGGAGGACCCATCCGGCCTGCCCCCGGCTTTGTCCGATTCAAGCAAACCTTGCTGGAGTTCCCTGAACATTTCGGCGGCAAATTCGCTCTAACTTCAGTCCAATTATTTTGGGTTACGATGAGGAAGTCTTGCGGCTTGTAAAAATTGGCTACCGTAATGTCATTTTCAAACGAAGCCACCTTGGTAACTTCATTGTCCACCACTCAAACCAGGAACACCGTTCCTCGTACTCCGATAATGGCTGTGGGGGTTTTGACCTTGAAAGCCTTGTCGCGGAATCCGAACAGGTTGTTGGCAAAAACCTTGACCTTCCCGAAAACGACGTTAAGCATTGATGCTCTGACTTTTTTTTCCGGCGAAAACAAATAATTAGTAATCGTCAATTGGGTATTTTCAGCTACACTGACGATGCTCTGATCCACAAATTGAATGCGCACCTTAGCCCCGGGCCCGGTCTTTACGTCGTCTTTGATAAATACCTTGGACCCAAGTTTAACAGGCGCGGCTGTAGATTCGTCCTGATGACGCAAGGTCGCCTGGCCTTCAAGTAGGACGATTTCCCCCACCGGGTTGTCGGCGGCCGCACCTATGTTCACATTCCAGGCAAAAAGAAAGAAAAGAGCCATGAAGAAAATGATGCTGTTCCTGGGTATCGCAATGGTCGGAGAAGACATTCTTGCCTCCTAAAGTGAGTCCCGGTCTGGGAAAACGAATTTCACCACCGTATAGTTTATGGTTCCATAATAAAATATGGTGAGTTGGACGGTGATTTGTTCCTAAAAAAACGGAATTAATGCAACAGAAGACGGTCATGAATTAAGGAACCGTTAACCCGTTTCCTCCTCATGAATATTCCATCGCATTAAAGCAGGTAATTAAAAAGCACGCTGTCTGGAAAATGAATTAGACCTGTTAAAAAAGCGTCGTCAAAGACAGTGAGATGACATTTTTTTGATATTCGAATGGATCTCTGTAATTTCCATACAATGGTCTAAGCTGTGAGATATTTGATTGGTTATCAGTGTAATTATAGCTACACATTAATTGGAGATGTTCATAAAAATTCTTGGTTAACCTCACCGCTCCCTGTAAATTAGTATCCCGGCGGTCATCGGTCAAAGAAAAATTGGTGTTCCGGTTAAAGCTGTACCAGGTGGGGGAGCCGCTGATGTCCAAAAAGATGTCCCAAACGGTGGGGAAATTAACGCCCAAGGACACCTGATGACTATAATAGCCGGGGTCGACGTGGATATCGCCAGAATCGGTAATGTCCCCGTTTTCATAATCATACCGGTAGCCCACTCGTATGTGAGACCTTTCCTTGGGCCATAAATAATATTGAAATACCTCGCCCCCAAAATGGGTGGCGTTGGGGGTTGGGCCACCATTAGCAAGATTGTCCGTATAATTCTTTAACTGCACCAATCCCAAAAATTCGGTTCGCCAATTGTCCGTTTCCACATAAGTCAGCTTGCCGGTAAACGCGTTCATGCTCAGCTTGTCGCTAACGTCGGCGCCGCTAAAATACCTGGAATAGTCATATTGAATTCTGGCCGCAACGGGAAGATTGAGATATTGGTAAT
>JADFYN010000045.1:437-12765 GCA_015233055.1 Deltaproteobacteria bacterium | reverse complement strand
ATAGAGATTTTGATAATAACCATACCTTATGCCGACCTTATGTTCCCGTTCGTTGAGTAAATTATAGCTCCCGGAAAACAGACCGGTAAATGAAGTGTCTCCCTTGCCTGTTGTAGGAGAGCCCTTGCTTATTCCGGCGTCATTTAACGGACTCATATTCACATTGTCGTCATACTGCACTCCTACTGTCGCAGCAAGAGACCATGGTTTCCTGGCCCGCTGTTCGATATCCATGTTTTTCAGCAGCAGCTCGCAATTCCTGGCCACGGGTGTATTGGGATTTGACCGAATCGCCGTCTCTAAAGTGGTTTTGGCCCGGTCGTATTGTTCCATCTTAAATTGACATAGCCCGATGTGATATTCGCTCACCTGGGCAAACTTCGGATCGACGGTCTTAGCCTTATTGAAAAAATTAACGGCCTCGGGGTATTTCTCCTGATTGAGGTAGGCAATGCCTACATTAAAGACCACATCGGCCCGACGCGGATCAATCTTCAACGCCTTATCAAACATCTCGATGGCCTTGGACCATTGTTTGAGCTGCATATAACTGGTGCCTAAGTCGAAATACACCTTGTTATATTGGGCCGGGTCTTTCGCGACCAGAGTCTCCATAACCGCGACGCCCTCGTTCACTCGGCCAAGTTTGATCTGAGTCAAGGCTAGATAATACTTATATTCCAAATTGTCAGGATCGCGAGCCAGGGCTTTTTTCAGATAGTCAAGGGCGGCCTGATAGTGGTCGTCGGCATATTCAAACTTGCCGCGGTTGAAGAGATTATCCGCCTCTTCATCAGCCCATACCTGAGGCACGCACCAAGCCATATACAAGACGGTAAAAATGGCCAAAATAAACCCGATTGATTTTGATCTCTTCAAAGCCAGCTCCTAATAAATGAATTCGTGTGATGTAAATTCATTATCAATAAAGAATTGACCTCGCCCGGCCACGATGCCCAATTCGACCCGGTTACAAGGAACGTTCTGCGACAGGTGCCGGTCAAATTACTTTGATCCGGGAGGAGCCGGTGGTCTGTCCTCTCCGGCAGTCAAATCCTGGTCACCCACCAAGGTCGTCCTCTTTCGGTCAAAGGGAGTGGCCGGGATGGGGCTAAACTTGACAAAAATATTAGTCCCGGTAATATTTTTCAAGAATCCGCCGCCGCCGGGACTGATGACGGACCCCGCAACGTAATTAGGACCGCCTGCCCACTGCCAAAACGTCTTGTTGGTCAAGGTTTGAGTCGGTTGAGTCATGGAAACATAGCTGACCCCATCGGCCGAAACCATGATGTTGTCTACCGAGAGGCTATATCGATAAGGATTTCCGATCATGTTCCACCCCGGCGGAATTGTCAAGATCCGGACGGCAGGACCGGGATTGCCGGTAATATTAATCGTAGCCGAGTTAGCCGAAATCAAAAAATAAGACACGCCCGGCTCCACAGCCGGGACCAGAGGCGCTTCTATGTAACTAAGAGAACCTGGATAATACCGAAAGACCCTCCAGGAACTCGGCACGTAAGGCCCAAAAGTAGGTGTCAGGACAGATATGATATCATTCGGGCTGATGGTCAGCGGAATGGTAATCATAACGTAGTTTGCGGCAGACGTGCCCCCGGTCACAGGCAATTTAAAAGTTACCGGAGAACCGTATTCATAGCAACCCATATCCCAGAACTGCCCAAACGGTCGAGGGCTTCCACTTAAGTCAATCCCGGTAGCTGTCTGATCAGTGGCGTCAATGCACGGAGACAAATCGGTCAAGCGGTAATTATCCGATGTAGACGGAGCCGATTGGGGAGAGGCGAACTTAGGATTTATCCCAAAACTATGGGGGCCTGGGGTCACCGATCCCCCGTAACCCGCTCCGTTCGGCGAGATGATGTCATTATAATCAGAGGTGATTGTCGGATTCGAGTATATTCCGAAATCGGTATAATTGTAAATAATGTTATATTTTATGTCCGGTGCGCCATCCCCGACATATATGCCCTTGCCTTCAAACCCGAACGGTGACGGCTGGTTGTTCACAATGGTGTTGTTATAGATTTTGCTGTTGCCGTAAGTCTCCATGCCGTATGAGGCGCTGTCGATAAAATTATTCTGGACAAGAGGTGGAAACATGCCGGTTTGGATCGCCTGATTAGTTGATGGAGCCCGGCGGACTCTGGTCTTAGAAGCCTGACGCGGGTAACTTCGGGCCGAAATTCCCGACACATCAGCCACCGCTGAGCCGGCGGAGAGCAATATGCCGTTATTGACGCGCGGGACGGCGCCGAGATAGTCAGAGGCCGGGTTCCCGATAATGGTATTTCTGTCTATGGTCGGAGAGGAGTTGAAGATTCCGACGTGATGAATAAAACAATTCGAAATTGTGTTTTGTTCGATCAATCCACCTGTGGTATCGGTGAAAGAGATTCCCTTCATCGTCCCCCAAATGCTTGAGTTGGTTATGCTAACATTGCTCGTCTGTTGCGCCGGTCGATTGGAATCAAAGGTACCCACCCAAATCCCGTCTCCTTGGACCGTACTAGCTGAGTAAGTTATAGAAAGACCGGTGACAGTGACCTGGTTACACCCCCAAAGCAGCAAGGGTGTGGGAACATTATTAAAAGTGCATCCGGGGCCGATGTGAACCTGGCTTATCTGACTGGCGGCGCTGCCGTTGTCATTTATCATAGAGACGCCGCCGTTCATATTTTGAAAGTAACAGTTATTGACGTAGACGCTGTTTTGACCGGTAGAAGCACCCCAGCCGCTGATTCCATAACCTTGAGGGCGATTAATGAATTTTAGGCCGACAATGGCGACGTTGTTGAACCCTCCGATATCCAGGGTCGACGTCGAGGTCACCACTCCGCCGCTATCCAACACCACGTCCCCGGTCCCATAATTCTGAAGCACGGTGTTGTCTTGTTTGACAAGCAGCGTCTGTCCTGCAGCAAAATTCTCCGGATAGGTTCCGGGGGCAACATTTATGACAACTGAACTGGCCGGAGTGGCCTTTTCCAGGGCATAAGAAATCGTTTTCCACGGGGCGCTGACAGTCCCGCCGTTGCCGTTATTACCGGTGGCAACGTTAACGTAGGCCTGGGTCGTGGCGGTTCTTTGCAAGGCATCGGAAATGGTTTTCCGCTGGGCGCTCACGGTCTCGTTGCTGCCGTCCACGCCGGTAGCCGCGATCACGGAGGCCTGAGTTTCGGTTTCTTCTCTGGGCAACGGTTCCGGTGTCAAGCTATTGTCCGAGTATCCCGGCCCTATGCCTGTAAATAAGGATGCAGATAGAATGGCCGCGAAGAAGGCGGCGGTCAGAAGAACGGTTCTATGTCTGTTGTTGCCTCTCATATCGTCCACCCCACTCCGATGGTCATCATCTATAAAGATTGCCGGGTGCATCTATCGGGTTTATATGGCTGAAACCGTCTGGTAATCCTAAGCCCGCGCCCACAACACTTGAATTGGTTGCAACATCCTTCCTTTGAGAGACTATCCGGGCCTTAAGAGTCAAACCCGAAACCGTAAATTTATTTTTACTAGCCAAATTAGCATATGACACCGGCCAAGTCAAACAATTATTGCAATGAAGACAACGAGGAAAAAATATTCCTCTCATCAATCGGCTCTTCATTCTTCATTCATCTAATAACGATATATTAGGCTGATTATCGCAATACCAAACGCCGTCAGATTAGATCGGCCGGCCTAGAGTTATGGCTCTATTTGCCGAAGGCTGAAAACCGGCCGCCGATCAGTTACACGATTCTTATTTTACGCCGTCCGACTCCCTACCACGACACGAGGACAGGCAAAGGGCAGCGGGATTGATGAGGAACAAAAAATTTCACCTGGAGTTGGGCAGGACAATTCTGCTTGATATTCTTTTTCAAAAATTCAACGGGATTGCCTTTAAGCGCAGCGTCGGTTACCGCGGGTGAAAAAGAAAACACCTCACCCCAGTTGGTGGCATAGATAAAAGTCACCTCAGATATTTTCGTTGTTTTTCTCAAGGTTAACAGATTCAGGATGCCGAACACCTTGACCACACGCTCCGGCTTGATATGTTCGTCTAAAGCCGTTTCAAAGGTTTCTTTAATCGGAAAAAATTCCCGGAGACTACGCAACAATTCACCCACATCTTTGGCCGAAACCGGAGATAAACCGGCATCGGTTCGAAGCACCATTTCAGGATAGTACAAATTGTTAATGATGATCCAGGCCAGCAATCTGGCCATATCTCGATCTCTTTTTATCTCCACTAAGTCATTCTTGGTCTGACCCGCTTTGCCCTGGACCCCTTTGACCACCCAGACCGTCGGTTGCCCCATGGTCTTAATGCCTTGGAAATGCAGCTCAGTGAAGATATTCTCCAGAGGAAAAACGGAAGACAATCTCTCCAGTTTATTTTCTTTCATGCTGACATTGGAGATTATCCGGCGCCCCAGTTTGGTCAGGTCCAGTTCGTTGATCTTGATGTCGGCCTGGCGGTGCTGCAACGAATCCTGGATTCTAACATAAGTGCGCAAAATAAAACTCTTAATCATGTCCCCCAAGGCAGCTTTTTTCTTAAAATCCCAAGACTCGAATTGGGTGAGTTCGGTTATTTGGTTAACGGTCCATTTCCATTCTCTGAAATAACGATTGAGCAAGATACTTTTCTCTGCCTTAGGCGCCAAAATTTCCACCGGGTCGATCTTTCCCCCGCCGCTTTTTAAGATAAAGGCCTTTTTGATCAGGTCTAGAGATTCTTGATCGCCCATCTGCAGAAAGTGATCATTCAATTCTTGAAACATCACCACATAGGGATCGATTTGATCCAGATCGGTCAGACCGACGAGCAGGTTATCCTTGATCCGGTCACATAAGAGCCGCGCCCGGCGATCTTGGGCGGCCACGTATTTCTCCAGCAAACCCAGTTTCATCAATGACTTGAATGGGCTCTTCAATGACTTGACAATCTGCCATAACGAAGCGCCGAAGAATTCCCCTGGGGCAATCTCGTCCATGTGACCGAGGTCAGTCACTTTATCCCGTAACCAGGAGCATCCTTTGATCATCCAGGAAACATGATCTTGGTATATCCCTTGATCGGAATGGGGTGGGATCAACCACCAGGCCGGCATCTTACCGGCAATCCTGATGGTCGTGCGGTAAAATTCTTCCTTCAAGATCTGAGCCTGAGCTGAGCCCGACCCCTCTTCGTCACTGAACCCAAAATTGTTTTCTCGGACTTTTTTGAGGTCCATCAAAAAAAAGAAAACGGATAATCCAAACTTCTTGTTAGCCCAGGAAGACAGCTTGTCGAGCTTAGGTTGGATAAGGGCCATTTTGGATTCCGAGATCACCCCCGAATCGTAGCAAATCCAGTAGTCCAGGTCGGATTTTGAGGTTTGGGCGAATGTGCCCAGGCTGCCGATCGTATAGATAGCTTCAATGGCCGCCGGACCGGTGGCGGAATCCGGAGGGACGGTCTCATCAAAATACTTCTTGACCAGTCTCAGGGTAGTATAATCCGGATGATAACCACTAACTCCCAAAGGAGCGCCTCCAGCCGGCCCTTTATCCTGCCGGTCCAAGATGTCGGTATGCAATAGATAAGGCAGCATCCGGAAAAAATCGCATTGCGGCCGTCCCAATGTTTCCAAGGCCCAGTCAAACCGCCGCCGATCATTCTCGATCAATACCGCGGCCCGCCGGTTCGCATCCTTTTGGCGAAACCAGAGGTCCACCAGGTCCTTGGTCCAGATATGAGCTTCCCAGGACCGCCATGCCTGAGGAATCTCCTCTTTTTTCAACGGCTGTTCCATGGCCTGAAACAGGTTTTTCTGAGCCAGCAACGCCTCGCCGAGCAGGTGAAATTCATCCGTATCCAGTTTATAAAAAAAACACCGGCTGAACAGGCACGCGGCAAAGGAACACGTGGCGAATGCGGTCTCTCTAATCGAGACCATGTCAAAGCAGCAGTCCGCGAATTCCACCCCCTTGAATGTCGAAGCCGCTATTCCGGCGAAAGAGAACTCCACCGCCACCAGGCGACAGCAAGACATCTTCGCCAAACCGATTTGGGCCCCCCACAGGTTGCTGTTTTTGATCAATACCTGCTGAAAATGGACGTCTTTTAACGCGGCCTCAACAAAATGGCTATTGATCACCTCCATTTCGAGGAAAGAGACCTGGGAGAACTCCGCGTTGGAAAAATCAGATTCTTTTAACACGCATCCCTGAAAAGTGGTCTGGCTAATCTGGGCGGCCGGAGCCCGCAGGCGGTTGATCCGGCATTTTTCGAAGACGACCTGCTCCATCATTCCTTCGTCCAGGTCCAGGTTGTCAATAGTCACATTCTCGAATCTGACTTTTCTGATTCTGGCGCCCCGCAGATCGACCTGGCTAAGTGTCATGGAACGGAAGGTCAGGTCGGCCAGATCGGCGCCGGGTAGCTGCAAATTTTCTATATTTAGGCAGTTCTTCGTCGAGTTTTGGATTAGTTCCCGCTCCCGGTCGGACAACCTGACAAAACTTTTCGGGCGAGGCGCGGGCTTACCACTGGTTGCCTCCCAGGCGCTTCCGGCCGCCCCGCCTGCCAGAAAGGTAGCGCCGGAAGACGAGGTCAGGCCGGGGACCCCGAGAGACTGCAGCCCATTCTTAATGACCGTGGCAATCTCCTGATTGGCCTTAACTTCAAGAGGAAATTGGTCCGCCATATAGTCTAGACCATCCGACAATTGTTCCGGGCACATGCGGGAAAGAAAGAAAAAGAGATAAAGATAAGCTTCTTTCCGGCTTTCTTCAGGCAGATTATCCAGGAATCCGGCCAAGGATGGTGCATCAAGATAAAGTAACTTAAAAAGAAGCGATTTTCTTAGGAGAGGCTGTCCATTGTACAGGTAGAGGTAGATCCGCGACAGATAAGGCGCCGGGGGTTGCAAGGCGTTGAGGGTATCAAGCGCGGCCAACCGGATGGAAGCGTTAGGATGGCTCAGGAGCGAACCAACGGACCTGGCCAGGCCCAGGTCACCTCTCTGGCCCACCTTGCTGATGGTCTCCAGAATAGTCAAGGCCACGGCTGGATCCTTAACCTTCAGATATTCGGCCAGCTTTGGAACCAAATGCCGGGCGGTCAATGTCCTGATAGCCATCATGATGACAAAGAAATCTTGTTTGGTCTTCGGCTGCTCCAGGATGGAAGTAATCCATTTTTCTAAATCACATCGAAACCAGATCTTCCGGATTGGAAACAAGACGTCTCGGATCGGCTGGGCCAGGAAATCACCGTTTCTTTCAACTTGTTTTAAAAAAAGAAGAATTTGTTCCGGATCCGGCGTCTTCTTGGCGCTCATCGTCTCCATGACCCAGGCCGGCAGGCCCCCTTCTTCGGGGCGCGGCGCCTTAAGAAATTGATTTAGGAGAAGAAATACCCGGCTGAGCGGATATAGGGCGACAAGCCCCTTAATGCCTCCCGGGGGCAGGGCCGGTCCATGCAAGTACCGGAGAGTCAGAGTTGTGCCCAAGTGACCAAGTTTTTGAAGTGAGTTCAAGCAAATACCGACCAGTTGCGATTCGGACACAGACTCGGCCAAAGAGAGCATTAAGAAAGCCATCGCCGAAGAGCAACGAGAAATAGTTTTTTCGTCATGGCCGCCTTCATCCCGAATAATGACGAATTCACCAACCAGGCCGGCGGCTTTGGGGAACCGGTCCAGTTGTGGTGAAGCTGCCAATTTTTTCAATTCAGCCAAAATAGCGTCTGGCGGATCAGTCCGGCCTGGCATGTTTATCCCGTATTATGCTCCTGTTAGTTCATAGTCCCGAAGCCGCGTCGGCCACAACTCATCAGGGGTCTATTCTATTATGAATATAATACAAGAATCGGGTCATTGCAACCATATATCTTAGATCCACAGGATATCCCAAAATGACGCATAGCATATTGTTCAGGTGTGATAAACTTCGGAGGGTGACGGCGAAAACAAGGGACTTCGAAATGGACTGCAGGCATGGCCCGCACCACCGATAGGCTATAATTTTCGATCCAAAACCAGGTGAGAGAGATATCCCGCCACCGCGGCCAGGTAATATGGGACCAGGCCGGGCCAGGGATAATGGTAGCACAAGGCAGGAATAACAATCACCGGAGCCGGGATGACCAACATCGCCCACCAGGTATGAGTCCACCCCCGATGCCGGCCCAAGGCCGGAAACATGGCAAATAATCCCAACAGAGCCGCCCACTTATACGCGCTCTTGAAAATCAGCCAGACGTCGACCGCGGCCAGGCAGCCGTAAAACAAACGTTGGCCGACCGAATCGGTGTCCGTATCCGGAAACAGCGCCCCCAACAGGGCAATACCCAGCAGCACCAAAGCCACCGGCCATTCCGGCCGATACCATCGCATCCAGAACAGACCGGCCAGACACAGAGCGGCCAGTATCCCACCACCCAAAAGATGTTGTTTATATCCCGGCATAAGATTTTCGTGTTGCGTGTTACGGGTTGCTCGTTACATGTTACATGTTGCTGGTTACATGTTGCCGGTTGCTCATCGCTGATTACGGGGTTCCTTTAGTTATGTTCCTCGAAAGGGGGCAATATGAATAGCCGTGGGTACAACCCAGGTAATTGGGACAGAGAAACCACGATCATTTCGTTCCCTAAGACAGCAATAAGAAACGATCAACCTGCAACCGGTAACCTGCAACCAGCAACCAGACTCAGACTCAGACTCAGACTCAGACTCAGACATCCACTTCGCGGACAAAGCCGGCGTTTTCTTGAATGAACAGGAACCGCTTTGAGACATCCTTACCCATGAGGGTCTCGAATACCTGATCAGTCTGGACGGTATCTTCGATCCGGACCTGGAGCAGCCGGCGCTTCCCTGGGGCCAGGGTCGTCTCCTTTAATTCGTCTACATTCATTTCACCCAAGCCCTTGTATCGCTTAATCACGGCGTTCTTGTCCTGAGCCAGGAAACGGTCCCGCTCCTGATCGGCGTAAGCATAATGGACTTGCTGCTTCTTGCCGCTTCCGATGGTGATCTGAAATAGGGGCGGCTGGGCCAGAAAGACATTCCCCCGGATGATCAACTCGGGCATATACCGGTAGAAAAAGGTAAGCAACAAGGTGCTGATATGATATCCGTCCACGTCGGCATCGGTGCAGATACAGATCTTCCCATAGCGCAACCGGCCATAGTCAAAAGACTTGCCCAGACCCGTGCCCAGGCAGTTGATCAGATCTTGAATTTCTTTATTGGCCTGCATTTTTTCTGAGGTGGCCTGTTCCACATTGAGGATTTTGCCCCGCATGGGCAACACCGCCTGATAATACCGATTGCGGGCCTGCTTGCCTGAACCTCCGGCGGAATCTCCCTCCACGATGAACAATTCGGTTAAGTTGACGTCGGTGGACGTGCAGTCGGCCAGTTTTCCCGGCAAACTAAGGCGCTTGGTATAACTTTGGCGGCGGACGGTCTTCTGGGCCAGTCGCGAAGCCTGGCGGGCCTGGCAGGCCAGCAGGACCCGGTTGACGACCAGTTCGGCCGAGGTGGGATTATGAAAGAGGAAGTTCTCAAAGGCGGTACGGACCATGGTCTCCACCACCGGCCCGACCTCGGAGTTTAGCCGCTCCTTTGTCTGACCTTGAAACTCCAGGTTGCCTTTGATAAAGACGCTCAAGATGGCCACCAGCCCTTCCTTGACGTCATCGGCGGTCATTCCCTTGATGCCCTTGGGCAACAGGTTATTCCTGGAGATAAATTCCCGGATGGCTCTGGTCAATCCGGATTTCAGGCCGTTCTCGTGGGATCCGCCACCGGTCGTATGGATGGAATTGGCATAGGAATGGACGATCGAATCCGTGTCCGGAGTCCATTGGAGGACCAGTTCCAGCCGCATGTCATTCTCGTGGTCTAAGAAAAACGGCTCCGGCAACAGGCAATTCTTACCGGCGGTGAGCACGTTGATGAAATCTCGGATACCCTCTTTGTAATGGAATACTTCCTTCTGATTGTTGATCTGATCGACCACGGAAATCTTCAGCCCCCGGGTCAAGAAGGCCTTAGCCCGGCAGCGCTCTAAAATAACGCTGGTCTTAAAGGTGATATCCTTAAATATCTCCGGGTCCGGACGGAAGTACACCTCAGTTCCCCGAACATGACCGTTTAACGGCGCTTTAGTCAGTTTTGTCTTCGGGTTACCCTGGGAAAACGACTGGGTGAAGGAAAAGCCGTCACGGTACGAAGTGACGCGTAACTCCTCAGCCAGGGCATTGACCACGGAGATGCCCACCCCGTGCAGCCCCCCGGAGACCTGATAATTCTTCTGGGAGAACTTCCCACCGGAATGCAAAGTGGTCAAGATGGTTTCCAGGGCGTTTTTTCCAGACACCGGGTGCATATCCACCGGGATGCCGCGGCCGTTATCGCTGACCGTAACCGAATTGTCGGCCCCGATAATGACATCGATTTTGTTGCAATGGCCGTTCAGGGCCTCATCCACGGCGTTGTCTAGGATCTCGGTAAAACAATGGTGCAGACCGGAGCTGGAGGTGTTTCCGATATACATGGCCGGCCTGAGTCTGACCGGCTCCAGGCCCTGGAGCACCTGGATGTCCCGTCCGGTGTAGCTAGTTGACATGATCTGACGACTCCTTGATAATCTCCACTCCCTTGATGGTAACGCTTTGGAAACCCTTGCCTTGGGCGCCCCGGCCCATGACCGGATGATCTTTGACCTTGACCACAAACGGCTCCCCTTTTTCAGGATAAATCATGAACCTATGCCCGTTTGAGACCATGGCCGCCAACACCGGCGGGTATTTGGATACGGATACCAGATTAACCCCGGCGCCGGGACCGGAATAGACTGGAACTTCATCTAACTTAATAATCAATACTTTTTTAGATGTAGCAGTCAATACCAGGTCATAATCGGCCGTAATTACGGAAAATACCCGGTCGTTATCCTTTAACCGGATAATCTGCCGGCCGTTCTTGTTGGTTGGATCTTTGAGCCAGTCGCGTTCAAACCTGAATCCTTTGCCCCCTTGGGTCAAGACCAGCCAGGTGGCGCCGGTCGGCAATTCGGGCCGATCTACCGCCGGTTCCGGAGTAGTCGGGACTGACTCCAATTCCTCCGCCTCCGTTTCGAGATCAGGTTCCTTTTCACCTTCCTCAGGCTCCTCAACCGGGGCACTCTTAGCTGAAAAAAGAGACAACTGCCGTCGGTTGGATTCCACGGGGGCATCTTGAAGGAGGGAGACCACCCTGGAGGAAGATATTTCATCAGGGCCGGCAGATTCGCCGCTCTCGGGCGACATCTCTTGCCCCTCAGGATCCAATCCGTCCTCGGACTCGATAAGCTGATCTTCCGGGTCGGGATCCGGGCCGGGTTCACGGGAATAGACCAATACAGACACGACATGCTCTCCGTCGGCAAAGCTATAAATCGTCTGGAGCGGTTCCCCAAACCCCTTGCCCGAAGCCGGCAAGTCATAGGCCCGGGTGACGTATACTCGGCCTAAGTTGGTGAAGAAACAAATGTTGTCCCGAGTATTCAAAGAAACCGTGACCAAATGACCGTCGCCCTCTTTAAACCGGATGGCTTTGGGATCGTAGGTCTTAAATTTCCGGACCCATCCATTGATGGACACAACCACCGTGACGTCCTCATGGACAATGAAGTCTTCCTGGGTGATTTTGATCACTTCTTGTTCCCGGACCACTTTGGTCAGGCGCCGGTCACCGTATTTGGTCATGACCTCCTTCAATTCATCTTTGACTACTCCCCAGATTCGGCCCTGGTCGGCCAAGATGGCCGTGACCTCATTGAACCGGGCAGTTTTTTCATTGAATTCCTGTAATAACTTGTCCCGCTCCAACCGGACCAGGCTGTGGAGCCGGATTTCCAGCACGGCATCAGCCTGGATCTGATCCAATCCGAATTCCCGGCCCAGACCCTCCACCGCTTTAGGCCGCGTCTCGGACGCCCGGATTATGGTGATGGCCTTATCCAGTCCGTCGAAAATGATCAATAAGCCCTTGAGGATATGCAGTCGTTCCCGGAGCCGGTTGGCCTCGTAGGTCAGCTTCCGGACCGTCACTTCTTTTCGGAAGTCAAGGAAATAACGAAGTATTTCTTTTAGAGACAGCCTCTCCGGAACACCTTCCGGGGTCAGGCAGACAAAGTTAATGGGAAAGTTGACCTCCATCTCGGTATGGTGGAGGAGATAAGCCTTGACCTTTTCGGGATCGACCAGGCCGGTTCTCAATTCCATCACGATCCGGATATCCGTGGTGCTCTCATCCCGAATGTCGGTGACCAGCGGGAG
>JADFYN010000045.1:0-378 GCA_015233055.1 Deltaproteobacteria bacterium | reverse complement strand
ATAGAGGTGATGATCAGGTTCTTCTTGCCCCGTTTCATCTCTTCTAAGGAAAATTCCCCCCGGACTTTGACGCCGCCGTGACCGGTGCGGTATATCTCCGCCATGGCCTCTGGTTGGACATGGATCTCACCATTGGTGGGAAAATCCGGCGCCTTAATAAAGACACAAAGTTCCCGTGTGGTCATCTCCGAATTATCGATCAAAGCCAGCAGGGCGCTGACGACTTCGGTGAGATTGTGGGGCGGTATATTTGTGGACATGCCCACGGCAATGCCGGCCGCACCGTTAATCAGCAGGTTGGGGATGCGGGCCGGGAGCACGGCCGGTTCAGTCAGGGTGGCATCGTAGTTGGATTTGAACTGAACCGTTTCCTTCTTC
>JADFYN010000459.1 GCA_015233055.1 Deltaproteobacteria bacterium | reverse complement strand
CATTATCATGAAAAGGTAATTTATTTCGAGATAAAACAAAAAACTATATTTATTTCCAAATGTTATCCAATAAATAACTTGGATGTCACCATGGCTCCGGCCAAAAAAGAAATCAACCCGTCAGCCGGCCGGACTTCATCGGAAAGCAAACCAATGTTTAACCTGAGTTCGACGAGTTTCTTTAATTAAGTACCAGAAATATATCCGCAGATTTCGCAGATTAACGCAGATGGAAATCGTAAATGATATTTAAAGTAAAGATATCCGTGGATCAGCCCAAGACCTCGCCCACCGTCACCGATAATTTATCAACCATTTCCGGGACGCCCAATTCCGGTTCGCCTTCTATTTGGCAACGGGTGACCACCAGGGAACCCTGACCGGTGGCTACAACCAGTCCGAAGGCGGGGTCAACGGCCAGAATTCGGCCGGGATTAATTGATGGCTCAACTAGGGCCTGGTCTGACCGGGATGATGGTAGAGACGTGTCGAGGCATAATCGGGACTGGGGTTGATCAGCCGGGGGGGGAGGCTCCGCCGCCCAGATGAAGAGTTTTCGGCCTCTTAGAAAGGTGAAGGCGCCGGGGTAAGGATGGGTGACGGCCCGGATAAGGTTGTAGATCTGCATGGCCGGGTGCGACCAGTTGATCTCCCCGTCTTGGGAGCGGCGGCCGCGGCAGTAAAAGGCTTTGGTCTGGTCCTGGGGGAGGCGCGGGGCAGTTCCCAGGACAAGTAGGGGATAGATTTCTGAGATTAATTCTTCGGCTGCATCGGTCATCTTGCCGAACAGAGTGAAGGCCGTGTCCCGGATATCGATGTCGACCGCCTTTTGGGCCACGATATCTCCCCGGTCAGGCTTGACGTCCATATAATGCAGGGTCACCCCGGTCCTGGTCTCCCCATTAATCAAGGCCCAGTTGACCGGCACCCGGCCGCGATAGGCCGGTAACAATGACCCATGAAGATTTAGGGCGCCCCGGGTCGGCACGGCCAGGAGTTGCGGTTTTAACATCAGGCGATAATAGAACGAAAAGATAAAATCCGGCTTCAGCCTGGCCAATTGGTCGATAAATTCCGGCGTGTTGGGGTCATCGGGCAGAAAGACGGGGATACCTTGCGATATAGCCGTATCTTTGACCGAACCGAACCACAGGTTCTCGCTGGGGTCGTCGGCATGGGTAATCACCGCGGCCACTTCGGCCCCCAGGTTGATCAGAGCCTTCAGGCAGACACACCCAATATTGTGGTAACCCATAACAATTACGCGCATATAAGCACTCTATAAGATTAACTTGTGGAATCCTGTCAGTCAAGAAAAAGCATGGTCACATCAGGTTATTCACACGTTCCCCGGCTTGACCCGTCCTGCCGCAGCATTTGTCGGATGACGTACTTAGGACGGCCCCGGACCTCACGGTAGATTCGGCCGACATATTCGCCGACCATGCCCAAGGCCAGGATCTGGATGCCCACAAAAAAGAATAGAATGGCAAAAAGAGTAAATATCCCCTCAACTTCTGGGCCGATGATGAGACGCCGGAGGAACAAGAACCCGGCAAAGGCCAGGCCCAGGATGGCGATGATCACCCCGGCCCAACTGACGGCTTGAATCGGAATCAGGGAGAATCCGGTCATCAAATCAAAATTCAGTTGAATCAGCCTGAATAAGTTGTACTTGGACTGGCCTTTCTCCCGGGCGCTGTGCCCCACCTCGATCTCCGCGATCCGACCGGCAAAGCTGTTGGCCAGGGCCGGAATGAAACTGGTGGCTTCCGGACATTTATTTATTTGATCGATGATTTCTTTGCGATAGGCCCGAAGCATACATCCCGAATCGCGGATTGCCCCGCCGATACTGGCCCCCATCACCCGATTGACCAGGTGCGAGGGCAGGGTGCGCAACCAGGAGTCTTGACGATTCCCCCGCCAGCCGCCCACAGTATCATAACCTTCCTCAATCTTGGCCACCAACTTGGGGATGTCTTCGGGCGGATTCTGCAGGTCCGCGTCCAGGGTGACGATGATCTGCCCCCGAGTCTTCTCAAACCCGGCCATAATGGCCAGGTGCTGGCCGTAGTTGCGGTTGAGCTGCACAATGACCGCATGCTCTTTGTCTAACTCGAAAATTTCATTAAGCAGGGACCACGAGCGGTCGGCGCTCCCGTCATCTACAAAAATTACTTCATAATTCCGGCCGCAATCCCGCATCGTTTGATTGATTCGTTGATGCAAAGCCATTAAATTCTCTTCTTCATTGTACACGGGAATCACCAGCGAGACATACGGCGTCTTCGTCTCATGACCCGTGGCCGGAGCGGATACCCCGGGCTTATCTTCCATTTCCATGCAGAGACTCCATTAGGTGTTGCTGGTTGCATGTTACATGTTACAGGTTACAGGTTACAGGTTACGGGTCAATGTCATTGACTTAAGGTTGGGCGGTCATGCTAATTTCTTAAAAATGGCCCATTCCGAATAAGCCCCAACGGGGCGCTCTAGGTTAGCCCAGGGCAGCGCCCCAATGCTGTTGAATTAAGGTTTTGAGGTCCGCGTCACATTTCGGCTGGGCGTCCGGCGGACCGAGTTACGAGGTTCCAACCGCCGTATAATGGAGAATTTTTATCATGTCAAATCAATCAAC
>JADFYN010000458.1 GCA_015233055.1 Deltaproteobacteria bacterium | reverse complement strand
GGCGTTGCCGCTGGGCTAACCTAGAGCGCCCCGTTGGGGCTTATTCGGTATTGTCGATTTAATAGAAATTATTCAATTACCTGTCAAACAAGCAACGAGCAACGAGTAACCAGTAACATGCAACCAGCAACCGGTAACATGCAACGAGAAACCAGCAACTACCAGTGGGTAATGTCTCCGTCCGTGCCCAGGAGGTCGCCGCGGGTGTTGACCAAGGCCGTGATCACCGGGAAGCGCCCACCGATCTTGTGAGCCACCGCCCGGCCGATGTCGGCTGCCACCGCTTTGGCCACGTTTTCCCGGTCCGGCGGGGTCAGGGTGTCGAACAATCCTTCCATGGTGATGTGATCCGGCAAGGTTCGGCCGCATATATCCGAGGCCATCCGGGTCACCAGCGGAATGGCGCTCTGAGACCGGGCTGAATGGGTGTCCCAGTCGCCGTTGATCAGTTTGGCCAGTTTGCCGGGATGCCCCAGCACGAGCAGCCGGGCAAAGTTTTCGGCCGCCGCGGTGGTAAGCATAAAACCCCATTCATTGCTCACCTCGATCAGTTGTTCCGGGGAAAATTTAAAGTGCCTGGCTGCGGCCTTGGCCCCGATCCGGCCGGGGACGAATATGGGTGAGGCCACCCGGCAACTAACGGCCACATTTAGGGCGCACTGAAGGGCTGCAGTCAGGGCGGCATGGCTGAAGGGACGGACAATGCCCGATGTGCCCAGGATGGACAGGCCGCCGACCACGCCCAGCCGGGGGTTGAATGTCTTTTGGGCCAGGTTTGCACCGCCGGGGATGGAGATAGTCACGGCCATCGGATCCGACGTCACCTCAGCCACAGCTTGCCGGATCATCATCCGGGGGATGGGGTTGATGGCCGGTTCGCCGGGCGGAATTTGGAGCCCCGGTTTAGTCACCGTGCCCACACCTTCTCCGGCCGTGAGTTCAATCCCTGGGCCGGCCTGTCGGGTCACCTCGACCATGATCAGGCAACCGTCGGTCACGTCAGGATCGTCTCCGGCGTCTTTTTTGACTCCGGCCCGGGCGGTCAGACCCTCGACCGAGGTAAAGGCCAGAGGTATCCTGACCTGGGCGCCGTCGGGCAAGGTTACGAGTACGGCTTCCGGCGCCGGGAGTCCGCCTAGGATCATGGCTGCGGCCTTGGCTGCGGCTGCGGCACAGGTTCCTGTGGTGAATCCGTTTCTTCGTCCTGTAGACATGAGATGTTGCCCGTTGCAGGTTACAGGTTACAAGTTGCAGGTTTAAATATAATTTTCATGTTTTTGATTTCGATATTAGACTAGGTCGATCAAGCGTGATGGAAGAGGGAAAGGGTGTTAGGTGCTATCTGACCATCCCATTTTGGTGGTTAAGAAGTCCCTCAAATCTTTGAAAGCGTCAGCGTCTAAATCGAAATAACCCTCTTTGTCTGCGGCCAATCCGACACTGGTAATGTATTCATGCATCCCGGCCAGGAAGGAGTGCATCCGGGCTTTGGCCCGGTTTTTCGGAAAATATTGTTTTCCGGGTTCCTTTTCTTGCCCGTTGGGCAGGGTCTCAAGATTGGTTTCCAAACAAGCGAGGTAATCATCGGCGCACTTCAAGACGGTATGATTTTCAACAGCCTTCAGGCACAAATCCTCCAACATGCCTTCCGCTGCATTGCCCGGCATAATGAATATGCCGACCTTCAGATTATTTAATTCAGCCGTCTCGGCGTGATTAGAAGGAACCGGTTGACTTTTATCCTTCAGCAAACCTTGCACGCTTTTCAGGGTGTTATCGGCGTTATCGTCGGCGTCTCTAATTATGGCGTATGATTTTACCCTCGAAAACCCCGGATCATTAAGAACATCTGGAAATAGTTTCCGTAAATTGTCTTTTCCCCCTACATCCCTCGTCTGTACGTTTTGCATGTCCAGGTGTTCCAACATGGCTTTGAAAAAATTGACTTCGTCCAGACCCTCCACCAGAAGAACTTTCTCCTTTTCTATTTTGGTGCTCTTGCCCATTATCTGACCTCCCAATCCCTATCTAGGGCAGCTAGTAACATGTCCAGATTATAAACCCTGGGAATGACCTTTCCCTCAGCGGCGTCGAGCCGAACATATGAGAATAGTTCTTGCTGAGCGGTATCTGTAATGGTTTCAAGGCCCTTAAGTATCTCCTGGCTATGGGTGGTGGCGATGATCTGGCAATTGTGTTTTGTGGACAGCTCGGCCAGCAATAGCCACAGTTTGTCATGAATTGAATAATGAAAGCCGTTTTCTATCTCGTCTATGAGGACAATTCCATTTTCGAAGGTGATCACATCCAACACAATAGAGGCAAGTCTGACCATTCCTTCTCCCATAAATGAAAGGGGAATTTTTTTGCCCAACCCCACATCTCCATAAATGAGCGAATGGTCGCCTCTCGGGATAGCGGATAGGGATTTTAGTTTGGGCTCGATCAGACGCAGGGAATTGATCACCTCGTCGGTTTTGCCGTCGATATCCAATTTTCCGAATTGGTCGGCTTGCTCGTTGAGAATAGGCGTTGTATTCGAAGCTACGAAACTGATATTTTTGCCGGGTAGAGAGGTGGTTTTCTCATGGACCATTCTTAACTGATCATCTTCTATAACCAGGTGTGATTTTCCGACCATATTA
>JADFYN010000457.1 GCA_015233055.1 Deltaproteobacteria bacterium | reverse complement strand
CGGGGCGGCGCATCCGCAACTTCCGGCCTTCCATGAGCTTCACGTCACGGCAAAAGGTGCACCGGCCATGACATCCCCGCCCGGAAATCAGGGTCAGAAAGGGAAACCGTTTCCCCGCGTCCTGATACCACTCCGGTCGGATGTGATGCCAGGCTGGAAAGGGTAACCAGTCGACTTCCAAAGTTGGCCGGTCGGGATTATGGACGACTCGGCGGTCGGCATCCAGGTAAGTCAGGCCGGGGATGGGCCGGAGCCGATCCAACACCTCATTCGGATTCGTCATCTCCGTCCCGGCCAGTGATTCGGCCATCTCCAGCAGAGTCTGGTCATATTCCCCACGGGCGATGAAGTCCGCCCCGGGCTGCCCCATCAGGATGGTCTCTTCGGGCAAGGCCGTCACATGGGGACCAATCAAGACCGTTATCCCGCCGGAAGCCTCTTTGGCCTGGGCGGCATAGGTCAAGTCATTATATATCGACGGAGTCGTGGTGTGGATCACGGTCAGGTGGGGGCGAGTATCCTTGAGCCGGGCGGCCACCTGGGCCTGGGTCAAGTTTAATGCCGCCCCGTCCACAAAGGTGACCTCAAATCCAGCCCTCTCCAGGACAGCGGCCGCAATCAGCATCCCGTCGGGGTGCCGTTGGACCCGGCCCCGAGACTTGGCCGCCCACCTGGCCGAGCGACAGAACCCGGCCACATAGGGTGGATTCAGCATGAATATCTTGATCACGACGTCACCTTTGCTTCTCTTGAGTGGAAATTTGACCAGGTGAGCAACAAAATTCCGGCCAGGGCTGCGGCTCGACGATCACGCGTCAGGCCCCGGCATGACATAACATACAACCCGCAACCTAATGTCATGGACTTAAGGGGCAGGGCAATCGGATCTGATTTTAATAAATGGCCAATTCCGATGAAGCCCCACCGGGGCGCTCTAGGTTAGCCCAGGGCAGCGCCCTGGGAAATACGGTTAGTTACGTGTCAGCAAGATGGCCAGGAGGTCGGCCGGCCCCCAAAGTCATTTCATTTGAATGGGATATCCGGCTACGGTTGAAGAACGGAATTGCCGGCTGTTTTGTGACCATTAGATGGCATTTGTATAGTCTCAGCCCATACCCAGGGCGTTGCCCTGGGCTAACATAGAGCGCCCTTTCAGGGCTTATTCGGAATGAACTATTTTAAAGGATTAGAGCGATCGTCCGGTCCTCAAATCAAGGACATAACCCGGAACACGCAACGCGCAACCCTTAGCAAATCCTAGGCAGGGGTTCCCCGACCAGCATGTCCACCAGACGGGTGCCGCCGATGGTGGTCTTCATGGATACCCGGCCGGGATGATCGGCGGTGACGGTCCCGATGACCGTGGCTCCAACACCATAGCGATGCTGCTGCATGGCCGAGAGGATAGCCGCAGTTTCGGAGTGGGGGGCAATGACGATCAGCCGGCCCTCATTGGCCACATAAAGAGGATCCAGGCCGAGGAGTTCGCAGGCCGCGGCCACCTCCGGCCGGACCGGGATCAGCTCTTCCGCCAATCTGATGCCCACCTGTGAAGCCAGGGCAATCTCGTTCAGGGTCGTGGCCAATCCGCCCCTGGTCGGATCCCGGAAGACATGAATGTTCTTGCTGACCTCCAGAATCGCCGCGACCAGGCCATTCAACGGGGCCGAGTCACTCCGGATCGGGGAGTCAAAAACCAGCCCTTCCCTGGTCAACAATACCGCCGTGCCGTGATCTCCCATCGGACCGCTGACCAGCACATCATCTCCAGGTTCAGCCAGGGCCCCGGATACTTTGACCCCTTCCGGAATCGTCCCCAACCCGGCGGTATTGATAAACACGCCATCCGCCTGACCTCGGCTGACCACCTTGGTGTCCCCGGTGACGATGCTCACTCCCGCCTCAGCCGCGGCAGCCGACATGGATGCGGCGATGGTCTGGAGATCATCTAACGGAAACCCCTCCTCCACGATCAACCCGGCGCTAAGATACAGCGGTCTGGCCCCCATCACGGCCAGGTCGTTCACCGTCCCGTGGATGCACAGGCTCCCGATATCACCACCTGGGAAAAAAATCGGCTTCACCGTGTACGAATCCGTGGTAAAGGCAACCCGGAGTCCGTTCAACTCAAAAACGGCGCTGTCATCTAACGGCGCGAGCCAGTCATTCTTGAATTCCGGCAAGAATAACCGGCTGATCAATTGATGCGTGGCTATGCCGCCGCTGCCGTGATCCAATGTGATGTATTCTTTCTTTGGGTTCATATTCTGTAATGCTTCACTTTCTAATGAGATCAACTGCGGATTGATTGTTCCGAATCCGGCCCTGGTTGACCGGCTGGGGCCGGCAATTTTCAATTTCGGCCATAGGTTTACCGAATCCAGCAATATTGTTTAATTGATTTTATAGCGTTTCTAATGAGGCGACGCAACATTTTTATAGTGGTTCTAAATCAGATGTTGGAGGGACGGAGAAAAAACGAGAGGACGCAGAGTAATTTTTTCAGGTATGCCTTGTGATTTAAATCTATTCCAGCTCTAACCGGATGACGGACTTATCTTTGAGCCAGGTTGAAAACTCTGCCTCGCCGATTTCTCCACTGGCCATAGCCAACTGTTTTTTCAGGGGCTATAATCTTTATAAAAAGCCGCAAAGGAGCATTCC
>JADFYN010000456.1:1503-2668 GCA_015233055.1 Deltaproteobacteria bacterium | reverse complement strand
CGATCAGCAGGGCATCCTCCACATGAGGATGGGAGCGTGGTCCATAGAAACCGGTGCTGTAGGGAACATAGGGGATGTCGTTACGGTAGCAGATTTTTACGATCCGCTGGACTTCCTCCGTCGTCTTGGGCATGATAATGCATCCGGCGATTTTGGTCATGACCCGTTCATAACCCAACCCGTTCTCGTACCCGCCGGGCCCGCTTCTATACCCTTCGCAGATCACCGGGTCGTCGGAGATGAACTCAGGGCCGACAACCGACTCTAACGTTTTATAGATTTCCTTGGATATGGCCATATCTTGCCTCCTCACCCCTATCCTTCGATCGATGCGCAGATGACTTCCGAGATATCCAGAACCTGCATATCGTCGCGGCCCGCTTTAGCGGCCTGCGCAAAGTTGTTTTTACACCAGGGACAGGCCGATACCAGTGTCTCGGTCCCGATCTCTTTCACCTCTTCCAACCGATGCCTGGCCGCCCAATTGGCAAAATCCGGAAAGGCTTCCTTGACTCCTCGACCGGCGCCGCAGCAAAAGGCGTTCTCCCGCATCCGCGGCATTTCCACGAGCTGGACACCGGGGATGGCCTTAAGGATGTCTCTGGGCTGGCTGTAGATCCCATTGGTCCCGCGCCTTCTCTTTAAGCGGGGTTCCACGCACCCCATCCAGCCTCGTTTGCCTTCATACGGGGTCCAGGGTTCGCTCAACCGGCTCAGGCTGCATGAATCGTGATAGGTCATCCGGGTTTCAAAGGGCTTAGTCATTTTTAAGGCCCCGTTTTTGATCATCTCATCGGCATACTCCACGAGATGGAGGACCTGAAAGCCCAGCGCCTCGGTGGAGATGTTCAGCAGCTTGGGATAATCGACTTTCCACATCCGATATCCTTCAGCGCAACTGGTCAGAAGCGTTTTGGCTCCGGATTTGCGGACCTCATCGACGTTCCGTTGGGCCAGGGCCGTGGCCTCGTCAATCATCCCGACCGAGAACAACGTATTGCCGCAGCACCATTCCTCAGGCATGAGCATGAAGTCCGTGCCGGCCGCCTTCAGAATTTTGGCGGTGGACTGGGCGAGTTCGTTATTCACATAGGACGCGGTGCAACCCACGAAGTAAAGCACTTCCGCTTTTTCGGCCGGCTTGATCTCCTCGGTAATCCAGGCG
>JADFYN010000456.1:674-1282 GCA_015233055.1 Deltaproteobacteria bacterium | reverse complement strand
CCCTCGGCCATGGCGTGACCAATTCTCATTTTCCCGTATGCTCCATAGGCATCGAACTGGAACTTCTCGGCGCTGGGGCAGCGGGTCATAAATTTGGCCCCCGGCATATAGGTATGCTCCACCCAGGTACAACCTTTGCATTTGATGCACCGGCTCATGTCATAGACGAAGTTCTGAATGTCATTGATATCAAGACCGAAGTCGGATTTTGGCTTGTAATACCTGACGTGCTGTTTATCAGCCATTGTCTCATCTCCCTAGAAGCACAAGTTCGAAGGATTCATGATGTTGTTCGGATCGAATACCTTCTTCAACCGTTTTAGGTGTGTGGCATAGGAAGCGGTCCGTTCGTAAACGATTGGAGCCAGGTCCCCGTAAGGTCGTGTAAACACCGCCCCCTCCTGGAGCAGAAGCTTCGCCGTCTCTTGATAGAGGGAGCGAATGGCCTGCTTCTCCTGCTCGTTACCGGGATCGTAGAAGAAGTTGAATTCCGGCCGGCAAGCTCGATTGTGTTCCATCGGCTGAATGTACATCCCGATATCACTGATGGGATAGCCGTGCCTGGACGCGATGGCCTGGACCATGGCTCCCAAGCCCTGGGCCTTGAG
>JADFYN010000456.1:0-533 GCA_015233055.1 Deltaproteobacteria bacterium | reverse complement strand
ACTCATTTTTGATCACCTGGGCCAGGAAATTCTCCTCGTAGGCGATCTTTTCTTCGGGCCGTCTCAACAGACCGCTGATGACTAGAATTAAGGTCCACGGTGGGAGAGAGGCTTTAAGCTTCTCAAAGTCACCGGGCCAGTCCCGGGCCAGGATGGCGGCCAGATCAACGTTGTTTAAGAGCAAGACTTCCTGACCGATCCGCCGCGGGAGGATTCTATATAGGAAATCAGTGGCATAATTTAGATCGTTTATGGGGGCAAAGAGGACCTTGTCTATCTTTGGAATGGATTCAATTTTCAGGTTGGTCCAGGTAACCACGCCCATGGTTCCTTGGGCGCACTGAAAAAACCGGTAAAAATCCAGGCCCGGCCCCGAGGGATTGGCCCCCTTCGATGGGGAGTCGGGGTAGCCGTTCACGCTGGCCGAACCCATCCTGAAGATTTCACCGGTGGGCCAGACGACCTCCATGGCCTCTAACGGCTCGCCGTAATCGTACACCTGGTTGGTCGGTTCTTCCCGCTCCAGGAAGTCG
>JADFYN010000455.1 GCA_015233055.1 Deltaproteobacteria bacterium | reverse complement strand
GAATAGGATCCGATGACCCTGCACCTTAAGTCAATGACATTGGGTTATAGGCGGTTCAAGCACGGTTCCAATTGAATAAGGTTGCCCAGCTTCCAATTCAAGTGTCGGTTCGGGTGACTAATCGAATGTACTTGACAAATCTTGACTTTTATGTTATTTTACAGCCAATTGATAAAATGCAGAGGGTATCCTTTGTCCCCCGACCGGTCAACTCAACCAGGCCGGTCGGCGTCTAATCCGGCTAAACCAGTCGAGGTTAATGATGCAACCGATGATCAACAGATCAGTCAGATTGGTGGCGGCCTTTTCTCTGCTGTTGGTGGTTCAAATTGGAATGGGCGATTTGCGTTCGTCAGCGCAAACAACCATCCCCTTGGTTGCCGCCGAACCACCGCCAAAGGAATTCCGGACGGCCGCGTTAGGGAAAGAAGTGCGCGCCCCCCTACTTTTCAATCAGCTTCGTTATGATGATACCGTCTTACCCGTTTTGGCCGAACAGAATCGCGGCAATTCAATGCAACCTACGGGGAATGACCGGGCTGACCCGCCCCCCGTGGATTCCGGTAAAGGCACTGCCCCGGCCGAACGTGAAACAATTCGGTCCCCAGCCGCTCCCCCTAAGGGTCCTCTATCTCTCCAACGAATCAAAATATTTAGTGACGCCGACTATTTCACCCGGCCCCAATCCTACTTCCAGACCACCGAGGATCTGACCAGGTGGGATAAACTTTTCCAGCCCGAAGGGACTCTGCCGGTAACCGCCTGGACGGCCCAACCAGACAACACCAACAATTATAAACGGCGAAAGACTCAAAATCCATTATCCCATTACGGAACCAACGCCACCTATACCATCGGCCTCGGATTCAAACCGGGTCTGCTGTCATCCATGTTGGGTATCCAGTCTGAAGCTGAGCGAGCGCGATTTCAACCTATCCTCAACTCGGAGTCCAACGCCCGCACCCGGCCGTTTTGGCTGCTCAACCTGGATCAGGGGGAGTTCCATCCCAACGACCCTGGAGATACCAACGACTACAATTTTGACGTCACCTACATGGCCTTGTCGGTTAATTTTTGAATCCCAAGACGCGGCCATCTCGCCACTACGACACGAAGCACCAGATGCAAGGATGAAGGTATTAAAACCCCTCCATACTTTATGGCCTCTGTCGTCCGGGACGGGGGACTCTAGAATAATTCATTTGGGGGCTTCGTGTTTTCTCGCGACTCATTGAAGGGGTTAAAGATATTGGTCGTCGATGACCAATCCAGCATAAGACGGACGATCAGGAATATCCTCCGGTATGAGGGTGGGTGCCGCGATATCAAAGAGGCTGAAGACGGCGAGAAGGCCCTGGCCATGCTCCGGCAAGATCCATTCGACTTAATCATTTGTGACTGGAACATGCCTCGGTTGAACGGTCTAGACCTGCTAAGGTTGATTCGAGATGACGACCAATTGAAGAGTATCCCTTTTCTTATGGTCACGGGTGAGGTGGATGCGGCGACTATGACCGAAGCTGCGGAGACCAGCGTAGATAGTTACGTGATCAAGCCTTTTGGGCCAAGGACTCTGATGGAAAAGGTAAATCAAGTCATAAGCCGAAAGAAGCTCCCCACCCAAACAGACGTCAGCCTAAATCTGGCCATGACCTATCTGGAGTCCGGAGAATACGACAAGGCCATGGATCAGGCCCAAGCAGCAGCCAGGCTTGATCCCGGAACTCCCCGAACCTACTATACAGCCGGGTTAATCTTTGCCGCCAAAGGCGAATATCATAAAGCGGAAAAAGTGTTCCTCAAAGCCCTGGACATAAGCCCCAGGTATGTTCGTGCCCTGGACCGCCTGGTTAAGCTCTATGAACAAATGGGGACTCCGGAAAAGGGATTGGTCCATCTGGAAGCAGCCGCGGAGATCAGCCCACGCAATGTGGACCGGCAGATCAAGCTGGGCGAGATGGTCTTAGTCCAGGGGGATCAGGACAAGGCGAAGCAGATATTTTCTTTCGTCCAACGAATCTCCGATCAAAATACAGCCCAGGTGTCCAAACGGATTGGAGATATCTACCTGAACAACAAAATGTATGTCGACGCGGCCGTAGTATTTGAAAAATCAGCCGCCTTAGCGCCCAAAGACGCCCATGTTTACAACTGCCTGGGCATTTCTTACCGCAAGTCCAAGAGGTATGATGATGTCCTGGCCAGTTACCAAAAGGCCTTGAGTCTCACTCCGGAAGATGAAGTCATTTACTACAATATCGGTCGGATCTACCTGGAAATGGGTAATAAACAAAGTGCTACCGAGAGCTTTCAGAAGGCCCTGAATCTTAATCCCAATTTTGCCGAAGCCAAGGAAGTATTGGAACAACTGAGCCGAAAGAAATGACGGCTGTCAGATAGGCTGTGATCCAACGTCGATGGTTTTCGGTATTCAATTCTAAGCCGGGCGACTTCAAGCTCTTCCTTTCCTGAAAATTCGGCAGATATCATACCATTACTGACAAGCTCGGCGCCGTCGGGCATTATTATAGTCGTCCGATTTTGATTTCTAACCTGAGTTCGACGAGTATGCTAAGCGATTACATCAAGGGGCACAATTAAATCCGGTAGAGTAGGGAGGGGGGGCTTATCCGCCCTCCCCCTCATTCAAACCGGACGTGCGGATTTCCCGCATCCGGCTTTCCT
>JADFYN010000454.1 GCA_015233055.1 Deltaproteobacteria bacterium | reverse complement strand
GCCGCATAGTTGAATTGGTGGGTTCATGTTATCTTTTTTCATGTGAACCCATTCACATGAGGTGAACCGAAGGCCCAGCCGGCGATTTAAGCAGTAATAAGGCAGTATCCTCCGGATGGGCTTTAATCTGCCTTAATCTATGAATTATTTTCACCTAAGGAGGAAACATTAATGATCAAACCCCATGGCTCTGATAAACTTAACCCGCTTTATGTTATGGACGACGCCAAGCGCGCCCAGCTCACCAAAGAAGCGGCCAGTCTGCCTTCCGTAGTGGTCAGCTCCGCTGCCGCGGCTAACGCCGTCATGCTGGGCAGTGGTTATTTTAACCCCCTGACCGGGTACATGAATTTGGCCGATTCCTTGAGCGTGGCCGAAAAAATGCAAACCAAAGCGGGATTGTTTTGGCCCGTGCCGGTAGTGAACGTATTAAAAGACGCTTCCGGTATCAAAGTCGGCCAAAAGATCGCTTTGCTTGATCCCAACCTGCCCGGCAACCCCGTGGTGGCCACTCAGGAAGTTACCGGTATCGAAGAAGCTACCGACGACCAAATGAAGATGATGACCGACAAGATCTTCAGAACCCAAGATCCGGCCCACCCCGGCGTCGCCGCTTTCAACTCCGTAGGCAAGTTCTTTGTTTCCGGTCCGATCACGGTCCTGAGCTACTCCTACTTTGAGAAAGATTTCCCGGAGACCTTCCGGACGGCTTATCAAATCCGCGAAGAAATGGCTAAACTCGGTTGGAATAAGATCGTGGCCTTCCAGACTCGGAACCCCATGCACCGCGCCCACGAAGAGCTTTGCCGGATGGCTTATAACGACCTCAAGGCTGACGGCATTCTGATTCACATACTGCTTGGCACGCTGAAGAAAGGTGACATCCCGGCTGACGTGCGTGACGATTGCATCCGCAAGATGGTCGAATTGTACTTCCCAGCCAACACCGTCCTGGTTACCGGATATGGATTCGACATGCTTTATGCCGGTCCCCGTGAAGCCGTTCTGCACGCCGTGTTCCGTCAGAACACCGGTTGTACCCACCTGATCGTCGGCCGTGACCATGCCGGTGTCGGCGACTATTACGGCGGTTTTGACGCCCAAACGATCTTCCATGACGAAGTGCCCAAGGGTGCCCTGGATATCGAAATCTACGAAGCCGACCATACCGCTTGGTCCAAAAAGTTGAACAAAGTCGTCATGATGCGGGATGTGCCCGATCACACCAAAGATGACTTCGTCCTGCTCTCCGGAACTAAAGTTCGGGCTATGTTGGCTGAAGGGATTGCTCCGCCGGCTGAATTCTCCCGTCCCGAAGTTGCCAAGATTCTCATGAACTACTATCAGTCTGAGGAAGGAAAGAACTCCTAAGATCAATTGGGATAATCTTTCACGCTAGATATGAATCGCTAGATATGAATAAAGAACGCCCGTGCCGTTATGGTGCGGGCGTTTGCGCGATATTCACCGGCTTTAATCGTCTAGCTTGTGGGCTAAGTTGATGAAACGCCGGCCCCCTCCATATCTACCCGCCACCAGCGCCAGATCATGGCTCCGGCTAGCCCGGCGAAGAATATACCGGCCAGGGCGATCCCGGGAAACGAGGCCAGTCTGAAACCCACGGCCGCCCCCGCTGCCCCTAGTCCGGTCCCCAACCCGCCAAAGGCCAAAGAAATTGTCACCCAGATGATGAGCCGGCCTCTCTCGGCTTGAAAGACCATAGTGTACAGCGTCATTTCTAAAATAGCCCCACTAACGGTTAACAACCCGGTCAAGATCAAGAATGTTTTGGTCTCGGATGCAACCGCCAGGCCGAATAGGGTCAAGACCATCATGGCCAGGGTGATACCGCAGAGGATGATCAGGTTGCGGCCCCGCCCCCATTTAGACACGGTTGCTCCTGTCCAGGCTGCGGCCCCGAAGGTGAGTAGGGACATCAAGAAATAAATTTGCCCCGATTCAAATGGGCTCAGGCGGTATTCCTGGATCAGCCGGAGACCCAAAAATGATGTCACAGCCGCCAAACAGGCCCGGACCGCCCCCTGCAAGACATACCAAGCCCGGAGTCGCCCCAAAACAGCCAGTCCATCCCGGAGCCGCCATAATTCTTGATCCGGCAGACCCGGCAACTGACCGCCCAGCCCCAGGCTATATGGCCGCAACAGCAGGGTCAGGGAGAGGCCGATAAAAGCAATAACGAAAAAGGAGAGCCGCCAGTGCCCGTCCATCACCGACAACCCGGCCAGCGGCCCCCCGACCATATACCCAATGTGGGACATGGAGAATAGAATCCCCAAGGCCAGCGGGCCGGTCTGTGGTTCTAAAAAATACCTGGTCAGCTCCAGTTCAGATACGACCACCAGAGCCACACCAATTCCACAGAAGACCCGTGCCGCGGACATGGTATAAAAGTCTACCGCCGCCCCGGAGCAGATTGTGCCCAGCGTAAAGATAGCCCCACCAATCCAAATACCGTTGCGCTTATCTCTTTTTTGGTTCCAGATGATCGAAGCGGCGGCCAGGGCCAACCCGTAGGCCAGGATTAAGTACCCGGCGCAGTGCGGGGCGAGGCCGAGCTCGTGGGTGATAACCGGAAGAGTTGCCGGCAAGATCACCGTATCCGCGCATATAGTGGCCAGAAAAAGAGAAAACACAAGAACCAGATAGGCCTGCCGGGAACGGGGCAT
>JADFYN010000453.1 GCA_015233055.1 Deltaproteobacteria bacterium | reverse complement strand
CCCTATTCTTTTTAACTGTGACAACGCTGGTGGTGCGGGCCCAATTCTCCGCGCCCACGACGGGCGAAGCCGGATTGATCGGCGAAACCGGGCGGGTCATCGAGCGGGTTGACGCGGCCGGCGGCAAAGTTTTCATTCATGGTGAATATTGGAATGCCCAAAGCCGAGACCCGATACCTGAAGGAGAGGCCGTCATAGTCACCCAGGCAGTTGACCTGACTCTAACAGTCAAGCCTATGTCCAACTCCGACCTAACGCCGAAAGACCCGGCCGAAGACGGTCTTCATAAGCATTCCACCTGAAACCCATACTAGAGGAGAAGAGCTATGTTCGGTGTCCTGTCCATTGTCGTAGTCGTGGTCCTATTCCTGGCTTCAGCCATCAGAGTTTTGAATGAATACGAACGGGGAGTAATCTTCCGTCTGGGCCGGGTCATCGCGGCCAAAGGGCCGGGGCTGATTATTCTGATCCCGGTGATCGACCGGATGGTCAAGGTCAGCTTGCGGCTGGTGGCCATGGATGTCCCACCCCAGGACGTCATCACTCGGGACAACGTCTCCATGAAAGTCAGTGCGGTCATCTATTTTCGGGTGATGAACCCGACTAAGGCCATCGTCCAGGTGGAAAACTTTCTTTTCGCCACTTCCCAGTTGGCCCAGACCACTCTAAGAAGCGTGTGCGGCCAGGCGGAAATGGACAAGCTTTTATCCGAACGGGAAAAGATTAACACCGAATTGCAGGAAATACTCGACAAACACACTGATCCTTGGGGCATCAAAGTAACCACCGTAGAGGTGAAACATATCGATCTGCCTCAGGATATGCAGCGGGCCATGGCCAAGCAGGCGGAAGCCGAACGGGAACGCCGGGCCAAAATTATCAACTCCGAGGGCGAATTCCAGGCGGCCACCAAATTGGTCGAGGCAGCCGCAATCATCGAAGTTCATCCCATTGCCCTGCAACTTCGCTATCTCCAGACTTTGCGTGAAATCGCCGGGGAGAATAATTCCACCACCATTTTCCCCTTGCCCATCGAGATGTTTAGTGCTTTCTTGAATATGTCGCAAAGCGCCGCCTCCTACCGCCCGAACCAGGCCACTTCCCGAGAAGAGATCGCCCAGGCCAGGCCTGTCAAAATGACTATAGAACCAGGATATGTCCCTGGCGGCACCCAGGTTCACAGCACTCTAAAACCCACTGCCACCCCAACCGCTCCGAAGCCGAACATTGAACCCGGTAATCAGGAGGGATAGCTTATGCCTGACTCTTACCTGAACCATATCAACGGCCAATGGGTTCCGGCAGTTTCAGGCCAAACCATGGACAGCCTTAATCCGGCCCGGACTGCCGAAATTATCGGGACCATTCCCCGGTCTTCCGCTGAAGATGTGGACCGGGCGGTGACTGCGGCCCGAAGCGCCTTTGACCGATGGCGGTTGACTCCCGCGCCCATCCGGGGTGAAATCCTGTACGAAGCCGCAGAGGTGTTCAAACGGGAAAAAAACCGCCTGGGCCGGCTGGTGACCCTGGAGATGGGCAAGGTTTTGAGCGAAGGTCTCGGCGACGCCCAGGAAGCCATCGATATGGCCTATTATATGGCCGGTGAAGGGCGGAGGTTGTCGGGTGAAACGGTCCATTCGGAACTCCGGGACAAAGACATGAAATCCATCCGGGTACCCAAGGGGGTATTCGGCCTGATTACTCCATGGAACTTCCCCATCGCCATTCCCGCCTGGAAAATTTGTGCGGCCCTGGTCTGTGGTAATACCGTGGTGTTTAAACCATCGAGTTATACCGGGGTCTGCGCCACAGAATTCGTTCGGGTGCTGATCGAAGCGGGATTACCTCCGGGAGTGCTTAACCTGGTCCACGGGACCGGCCCGGAGGTGGGAACGCCGTTAGTCGACCACCCCGAAGTTGATGCCGTATCCTTTACCGGGTCCTGGGCGGTCGGATCCCGGATAGAAGCAACGCTCGGCCGCAACCACAAAGAAGTGGCCACGGAAATGGGCGGGAAAAACGCCATCATCGTGTTAAATGACGCCGACCTGGACCTGGCTGTGGAAGGCGCGGTCTGGGGTGGATTTGGAACCACGGGTCAGCGATGCACGGCGGCCGGCCGGGTTGTCGTCCAGTCCGGGATTCATGACCAATTCGTCAAGGCGTTTAAAGCCAAAGCAGCCGCCCTGGTCCTGGGTGACGGATTGTTGCCGGAAACGGATGTCGGTCCCCTGGCTCACCAGGATCAGTTGGAGAAAGACAGCCGATACGTTCAAGAAGGCATAAAAGAAGGCGCCACCCTGGCTCTGGGCGGGAAGATCTGCCGGGAAGGGGCTTGCGCCTATGGATATTATTATACCCCAACCATATTTGTGGATGTCCAGCCCCAGATGACCATCGCCCAGGAGGAAATTTTCGGACCCGTGGTCTCAGTCATCAAAGTTAAGGATTTGAGGCAGGCCATTGAGGTGGCCAACGGAGTCCGCTATGGCTTGTCCTCAGCCATTTACACCCGCGATGTCAACGCCGCGGCCACGGCGGAGAGGGACCTGGACACAGGGCTGGTTTACATCAATGCCTCCACCATCGGGGCGGAGATCCATCTTCCCTTTGGCGGCACTAAAGCCACCGGTCTGGGCCCGCGGGAGGCGGGAGGCCGAGGCGGAGCGCTTGATCATTATACTAACTGGAAGGTAATTTACCGCGATTTCAGCG
>JADFYN010000452.1 GCA_015233055.1 Deltaproteobacteria bacterium | reverse complement strand
ACCTGTTCCCGGCCGGATCAGGGGCAAAGATATCCTCCACCAAAATGTCGGGGTAGGGGTAACCGGCGGCCAGGGGGGAGATGGTCTGGACCACCTGCCCGGCCGCGTCAAACTGAGTCCAGGTCCGGTTGCCGGTGCTGGCCACGGTCAGTAAGGCCGGTCTGGTCTGGTCAAGACTGACAAAGAAGACGTTGACCGGGGCCAGGAGTTCGCCCGGAGCAAACCCAACAGTTCCTATATCCCTGCCCCGGCGGCCGTCCGGTGCGTATTCAATCACCCGGCCTGTGGCGCTGGAGGAAACAAATATCCGTCCTTCCGGGCCAATGGTGATATCTCCCCACTGAGACAGGGTGTCGTTCAAGTCGCCGAATGACCGGACTTCCGGGGGAACCACATCATCGCGCATGACCACCCGGCCTTGGGGAGGGACACGCCAGACATTATGCAATCCATTAATATTATTTACAAAGAAATGATATCCAGCCTGATCGTAGGCATAGTTGACCTCCGGGTAGTCCAGGGGAGTCTTAAAATAAATGGTAAAAATATCCAGGGGTGGTTGCATCGGGTCTAGGTACCGGCGATATCTGTAGCCCACAAACTCCCGGGATCCTTTCTTGTAAACGTAACTATGGACGATTATCCCCTCCGGGCCGGGATGGATCTTGCGCACCATATAATAGTATTCTGCGTCGTCATCTTCAATCCGATAAATTCCGGTGGCCGACATGGGCTGACCGGATTGGAAACCTCGCAGTTCAAGAAGAGTGTTATTTTCTTTTTCAACTAAATATAAAATGTCGCCCACCATGGCATAAGCAATGGGATTTTCAAATTTCCGAATGGCGTGAAATTGAGTCACCGCATAGCCGGCCACCCCCATGGCCGTTAGAATCACGAAGGTCTGAAATATACGCCGGGCAAAGGGACGAGGGGAGGGAGTGACCGGGCTGGTCACATTGTCTGAATTGATTTGAGGTTCCATTTGAATCAACATACTTTCCCGGTGACGAGGCTTTAGGGGGCGTAACGTTTCGGGCTGACTTTTCATCATCGGGTAGTATGCCGGAAAAAACGTTTCTTGGCAATAGACCTGTTTGGGGAGAGTGAAGAAAATTATGATCCGGGATCTGAAGTTAACTTGAAGAAAACTGAAGACAGAAGTTGAGTCAAGAGAAAACATGATTTATTACAAAGTCCTGCTTTCAGTCGGCAAGAGGATACTTATCAACCGTGGCGGAACTCCGGCGGGATGACCGCTCGGCCCCTCGGCACCGAACCGGAGTTCCGGCATTTTCAACCTTTCGTTTTCTTCGCCTCAAACCTTCCATTCGGCCATCCCTCGCTCATACGCTATTGCCGATTTATTGGCCACTGACCGGCGTCCAGCCGCTGTAAGGGCCGTAATCTTTGTTGGATAAATAATTATTGGAGCTGTCGAGAGTCCAGATGCCTGCAGATCCGCCCGTTCCCGACCTCTAACTGGGCTTCAAGCTTGCACGCATGACCATAACTTAAGGCTTTATGCTTGGAAGCATTGGCTTCAACTTTGGTTCCATCCAGACTGATCTGTCCGAATTTAAAGACTCCCAGTTGGTGGGCGATAACCAGTATTTCCTTAAATAATTAGATCAATTGGGGGAGAAACCGTTTCCTGAAGTCCGCAATTGTGTCATGGTCAGGATGGGTGTTGGCGGCAACAAAGCGAAACGCCACAGAATCAGAAGTAGATCGTTCCAGTTGACGACTGGAGAAGACCCCTGTGGCTACCCGTAGAACAGAAGAGCCACCAACATCTCGGGATTGTAAGCTTTAGAACCACGACCGGCGTATGAATCCCTCAAAGAGCGAAGGTTGAGTTGATCCACGATATCAACAACAAAGCGAGCCAAGTGGTTGGTGGGCAACCAGTCTTGGATCGAAGGCGGTAAGAGAAAGCTGGTCTGTCGGTCGGCATCCTTGAACTTTGATTTCATGGTCTCACTCATTGTGGGTTATAAATAATAGTTTAACAATTAAAATACAATAATATAGTTTAAAAGTTAATCCAAAATCAAGATATTATGCACAATATTATCCCAAGAAGGAGCCTGGTCTTTGGTTCTCCTTCAGACGAAAGTCCGACAGGCTCCTATGGCGCACTTTCTTCTTATTGTTGGACCAAGCTGAAAAAATACCCCGACCAGGGAGCGTGAACCAAGAGGCGGGTGCGGACGCTGAGTCCCGGTCAAATGGTCAGCCCTATAATTATCTTCTGGATAGCATCGCCCGAACTCAAAATGCCATAACCCGTTATCTGCGATCCGCAACCTGGTACGCCCCAACTGGATACTATTTATACAGTCACCTTCAATGTGCGTATTAATTATCCAGCTTGGGCCGGCTTTGGATCCGACCGACTCTTGACAACGAGGTCTCTTTTTTGTAAATTGTCATGTAAATAAAATTACTTATCATAATGTTTGCCCCCTTGCCGGCCATTTGGCACTAACCTTGCTTAGCTTAGAAAGCAAGAAAACAAGGTCAAACACGAATTGTTAACCAAAATTATCTTGGAGATGTGATCATGATTCAAAAGATCTATTTGATCGCAGCCATTATATTGACCCTGACGGTGGTCGGCACCATGGCCTGGGGCTGGGGCGGCGGATTTGGTCTCTGCTACGGGGGAGGCCAAGATCAAAACATAGGAACTTGGATTAGTTCGGGCGGTTACCAGAAGACCTCC
>JADFYN010000451.1 GCA_015233055.1 Deltaproteobacteria bacterium | reverse complement strand
TGTGAGATTTGTAACTCCGGCCGCGGCAACAGATGCCTCAATCAAAAGATGCCCGGCAACAGCCTGGGAAATTTGGGCGGCTTTTCATCCCACATCATCGTTCCGGCCGCCGACTTATGCGTCATTAATGATCTCAAAGGCATCCCTCTGTCCCATTATGCCGTTGTCGCCGATGCCGGCACGACACCCTATCAAGCGGCCATGCGGGCAGACATCAAGCCGGGCGACCTGGTCATCGTCACCGGCGTTACCGGAGGCGTCGGGGTCTACATGGGCCAGGTGGCCAAGGCTTTAGGAGCCAAAGCGGTGGTGGGTATTGCCCGGAACGAAGATAAACTAAAGCGGGCTCTGAATTACGGTGTTGATTATGTCATCAACTCCCAAGACAAAGACATCAAAGCCATTAAGGAAGAATTCAAAGGCATCTGCAAGGCCAATGGATTGCCCAACAACTACGGTTGGAAGATCTTCGAATGCACCGGCACCGCGGCGGGTCAAGATATTGGTCTGAACATGCTGTCCTTTGTGGGCAAGCTGGTCATAGTCGGATTCGGGATGCAAAAGAATGAGTATTCCATGTCTCGTCTGATGGCTTTTGACGCGGACATCATCGGCACATGGGGCTGTTTGCCGGAATACTATCCCAAGGTCCTGGATCTGGTCCAGGCAGGCAAGATAGCCATTGAGCCGTTCCTGGAGACCAGGCCCATGAGCCAGATCAAGCAAGCCTTTGTCGACGCTCACAGCGGCAAACTGACTCAGCGGATCGTGCTGGAACCAGATTTCTAAGATGTGGTTATTTAAATTAAACTTTTGCTAATTAAGGAGGTTAGGATATGGCATTGGAATGGTTACCCCGTGACTCAGAACTGAAAAATCACGCCCTGTTCGGCACCGAACATTGGGGCACCGTGGCGCCCTGCACTATGTACGAGAAAAGACCCATCAAGGACCCCTCCGGTAAGGTCGTGGAAGGTCTTTACAGCGCCTGGATCATCCTGAATAACCCCAATCAGTACAACTCCTATACCACGGAAATGGTCAAGGGCGTCATCGCCGGTTTTACCTCGGCTTCGTCCGACCGCAGCGTGGTGGCCGTCGTTTTTACCGCCGCGGGCGATAAGAGCTTCTGCACCGGTGGCAACACCAAGGAATACTCCGAGTACTATAGCCACCGGAACAACGAATACGGCGAGTACATGGATTTGTTTAACGGGATGGTCGACGCCATTCTCAATTGCAAGAAACCGGTTCTCTGCCGGGTCAACGGGATGAGAGTGGCCGGCGGCCAGGAAATCGGGATGGCCTGCGATCTGGCCATTTCTTCGGATTTGGCTATCTACGGCCAGGCTGGACCGCGGCACGGCTCCGCCCCCGACGGCGGCTCCTCCGACTTCCTGCCCTGGTTCCTATCCATGGAAGACGCCATGTGGAATTGCGTTTCCTGCGAAATGTGGTCAGCCTACAAAATGAAAGCCAAGAATCTGATCAGCAAGGCTGTTCCGGTTCTGAAAAAAGACGGCAAATTCATCCGCAACCCCATGATCGTCACCGATAATTACGTGGAAGACGGCGAGATCGTTTACGGTGAGTATAAAAAAGGCGACGCGATGAAGGCCGCCAAAGACATGATGAAAGATCTGCCCATCGATTTCGAACTCTTGGACAAAGAAGTGGACCGCATCCTGTGGACCTTCACCAACCTCTTCCCCGGCTGTTTGATCAAATCCGTTGACGGCATTCGCGCCAAAAAGAAATTCTTCTGGGATCAGATGAAACTGCCCAACCGGCATTGGCTGGCCGCCAATATGTCCGTGGAAGCCTTCCTGGGCTTCACAGCATTCAACACCAAGAAGATCACCGGCAAAGACGTTATCGATTTCATCAAGTTCCGTCAGTTGGTCGCCCAAGGCGCTCTGATGGACGAGAAGGTCTTCGCTGAAGTCCTGGGCAAACCCCAGAAGTAGTCACCGGTTGGTCATAAATTGAGATTCAAGAATTAAAGAGGGGGGTTCCGTAAGGTTCCTCCCTCTTCCTATTTCGAGGAAGAATTCAAAATCGTCCTTTTTCACCGGACCTGGAAAATTCTTGACAACATCCAACCAAATAATTATCCTTTGGCTTTATTGGAGGTATCTTATGGATACAAATTACACCGCGGTGATCAAGAAGTCCGGTCGCTGGTGGATCGGATGGGTTGAGGAGATTCCCGGAGTGAATTGCCAGGAGCTTTCTCGGGATGAACTAATTCAGAGTCTAAGAATAACATTGACTGAGGCTCTGGAATTCAATCGTCGCGAAGCCCTTGAGGCGGTCGGAGACAGCTTTGAAGAAGTGGTTGTGGTGGTATGAACCGGGAAGCCCTCTTAAGACATCTTCTCAAATATGGTTGTTGTCTTTTGCGAGAAGGAGGACGTCATTCTTGGTGGCACAATCGCGAGTTAAATAAGCGTTCGGCCGTGCCAAGACATCGGGAGATTGTCGACCTGCTGGCCCGAAAAATATGCAAGGACCTCGGAATCCCATCCGTTAAATAGTTTTTCTAAAAAAATGAAATCAATCAACAAAAGACGGCCGTCATCCTGGGTCAACCCACTGATAAGAGCATGTGCCGGTTGTCCCGAGAATTGATGAAACCGCCCAACTAAGAACTCATCCCACCTAACGTAGTCTCCAACCCTGGGAGCCAAAATGCGGCCGCCGGTCCATCCTATACTCAAAAAAATCGGC
>JADFYN010000450.1 GCA_015233055.1 Deltaproteobacteria bacterium | reverse complement strand
ATCGGGTGACCCTCAGATTTTGCGTTAGAGATACCGGCATAGGCTTGACAGACGAGCAAAAGTCGAAGCTCTTCCAAGCCTTTTCTCAGGCCGACGAATCTACTACTCGGAAATATGGCGGCACCGGGCTGGGCCTGGCCATCAGCAAGCGGCTGGTTGAACTCATGGGCGGGAATATTCAGGTGGAAAGCATCCTGGGGCAGGGAAGCGCCTTCATCTTCACCGTTGATCTTGGCCTACAACCCACAGGTTCGGGAAAACCGTCGGGAGCACCAATCGACCTGCGTGGGTTAAGAGTCATGGTGGTGGATGACAACGCCTCATCACGGGAAATTTTAGAAAGCATCCTGGTTTCTTTTTCCTTTCAGGTCAAATCCGTTGATTCCGGTCCGGCGGCCCTGGCCGAGCTGGCCCGCGCCGCACATGACGAAGAACCACCCTACGACCTGGTCCTGCTCGACTGGAAGATGCCGGAGATGGAAGGAATCGAAACGGCCCGGCGGATCCAGAATCATCCCCTATTGCCAAAAATTCCAACTCTATTTATGGTTACAGCTTATGGCCGGGAAACCGTCATGCACCAGGCTGAAGAATTGGGGATAGAGGGATTCTTGGTTAAGCCGGTCAGCGAGTCCCTCCTGCTGGCCGCCATTGTGAATGTTTTCCAAGGGGAAGGCGACAGACCCCGGCACATTTTGCCGCCGGAAAATATCGAAATAGAGACTTTAGAGGCGATTCGGGGGGCTCAGGTCCTGGTCGTGGAAGATAATGAGATTAACCAACAGGTCGCCCGAGAAATCCTGGAGGGGGCCGGATTGAAAGTCAAGCTGGCCGGCAATGGCCAAAAAGCGGTGGAACTGGTCGCAGAGATGTTTCCCCAGTTAGATGTAGTGTTGATGGACCTGCAGATGCCGGTAATGGACGGCTACGAGGCCGCCCGGTTGATTCGCCGGGACCTGGGTATCCTGGATCTACCCATTATTGCCATGACCGCCCACGCGTTGGTCACGGAAAAGGCGAAGTGTCTGAAAGCCGGAATGAACGATCACATTCCCAAGCCGGTCGATCCGGAGGAACTTCTGTCCACCCTGGCCAGATGGATCAAACCCGATCACTCGGGTCGGCGTCAGTTCAGCCCTGGTTCTGCGCCCGCACAGGATGACGCTGTTCCGATCCAACTTCCTGATACCCTTCCCGGACTCGACATCGCCGCGGCGCTTAAGAGGCTGAATGGAAATCGGGCCCTGCTGATTAAATTACTCCAAGATTTTCATCGTGATTTTAGTGGAGCAGGGAACAGATTGCGCCAGGCTTTAGAGGACAAAGACTATGCCTTAGCCCAACGCACGGTTCATACCTTAAAAGGAGTAACCGGGAACCTCTCGGCCAGGGGGATATCTGATGTCGCCGCAGCCCTGGAGACAGCCCTGGACCAGGGCGTTACGGACGGGTATCCGGCTCTGATGGATAAGCTCGACCAGGCCCTCTCACCGTTAATTGAGTCCGCGGCTCGTTTCGTTTTGGTTCCGGCCCGGAATCAGCCAACTGAGACGGAGTCGGCACCCGGCCGTGAACAGGATCCCGAGCGCCTGGCCACCGTGTTAATCGAATTCGATGACCTATTGAAAAGAAACAACATATCCGCCAGGAAGCATTTTGCTTTGGTCAAAGATCATCTGACGGGGGAGGAATTCCAAGAAGGAATGAAGCAGATCGAGGCCTTGATGGACAGACTTGACTTCAAAGGCGCCAGGGCGTTGCTTCATCCCATTGCCCAGGATCTTGATGTGATGTTACCTTCATGAGAGAAACCATGGCTGAAGATAAACCGAAGATACTTATAGTTGATGACACGCCGCAAAATATTGAGGTGTTAGCCGAGGTCTTGGGGCAGGACCAGGACATCCTTTTTGCCGTTAGCGGCCGGGATGGGCTGGACATCGCTTTGGCCGAAGCGCCCGATCTTATCTTGCTCGATGTCATGATGCCGGAGATGGACGGGTATGAAGTCTGCACCCGGCTCAAGGCTGAGGGGCGGACTAAAGACATTCCAGTGATTTTTATCACCGCGTTGAATCAGGAAGATGATGAGGCCAAGGGGCTTGAAATCGGAGCGATCGACTACATTATCAAACCCATCAGCCCGCTCATCGTCCGGGCCAGGGTAAAGAATCACTTGGAATTAAAGCGATATCGAGATTTTCTGAAGAATTTGTCATCGTTGGATGGATTAACCGGGGTGCCCAACCGTCGTCGCTTTGATGAATGCTTAGACCTGGAATGGAGGAGAGCCTTGCGCTCAGGGGGGCCCTTCGCCTTGATCATGATGGACATCGACTTTTTCAAAGCCTTCAACGACAACTATGGCCACGTCCTGGGCGATGATTGTCTTAAGCGGGTGGCCGCGGCCCTGGCCACGGTTGTCCGCCGGCCAGGTGATCTGGTCGCCCGGTACGGCGGCGAAGAGTTTGTTTGTCTGCTGCCGGAAACAAATATTGAAGGGGTGCTGCAGGTAGCCGGTAGTCTTCGGGAAAACGTAACCACCCAGAACATCCCGCACCTGTTTTCGTCTGTCGCGGATCATGTGACCATGAGTTTCGGCGTAGCCGTAATGACGCCGTCGCCGGCCAATTCACCCACCGACCTGATTAAGTTGGCCGACGAACGTCTTTATCAGGCCAAACAAACCGGCCGCAACCGAATCATAAGTTAGACGGGTTGCGAGTCAATGTC
>JADFYN010000044.1 GCA_015233055.1 Deltaproteobacteria bacterium | reverse complement strand
TCCGGTTACCGGTAACGAGGAACGAGTAACCAGCAACCTGCAACATGTAACCTGCAACCAGTAGTTGGTTACTTAATTTTCTTCTAAAATAATTTTATGTTCCACCAAAGACATCCGTTGAATCTGTGTATCAGGACTTCCATGCCAAAGTTTTTACGATGAACCTTGCCGCAGCCCTGGCGCATCCAGCCCAACAAACAGTTGATGAAGACAACGATAGAAAATACAAATATCAGGTTAATATGACACACATAATGTCTGTTGTAAAAGATACCGTTGTCCTATTGTTCACCCGATCAAACATTTCCGTCTTGGTGCGGAGGTTGCTCGATCTATTTTCTAAGACCGTCGAGCCGGTTAGACCTGGTCGAAAATATCCAAGGAATATTAAGGTGAATCGTAAGAAATTCCACCTCGCCTATAAACCAACTCGCTAGTTCTGACGCTGGGTTGGGGGGTATCAGATGATGACATGATTACGAAAACCTATTTCACCATCTGGAGTTATTATACCACCAGAGGAGATAGTTAGCCGCGTTGATCCCTAAAGGGAATCAAGGTGGATAGCCGTGGGTGAACCTACGGCATTAACTCGGCAAAACCACGGCCTCAACCAGGTCGAACAGTTTCAAGAGACGCACTTCGGTAATTAGGCCAATCGTCCAACTTTTCGTGGTTGGATCAATTTCCTAATCCTTCCGAGCTCGCGTGCACGGCTGTCTATGTTGTTCCCATTCTGAGAAAATTGCCAACGAAATCATTTTGGTACATCAACTCACGAATTGTGGAACGTTACTTCTCGATTCTAAATTCAGGACCGGGTCTCGACATTGGCTTGCGCTTGGCTTAAGTTAATGACATTGGGTTGCGGGTTGTTGAGAAACCGGCAACAAGTAACAGATGCTCACAGATATTTTTAGTCCTCCGCTGGTTGCAGCCGGAAATAGAGTTCAAGGTATTTGACGATGGTCCGTTTCATATTGCCTCGGGCGCAAACCTCGTGGATGCCGCGGATGTTGTGAAAGTATTTCAGGTTATCGTAAATATTACCGGAAATAGTACATAGATGGTCGGACCGGATATACTTTTCGTCGACCTTAAAACCACTGGTGGTCATGACCCGAGGGCCGGCGAAAATGACCATAGCCCCAGGCTCGGCGATCAACACATCGCCTAAGGAGGCATAACTGGCAATAGCGCCACCGGTGGACGGATTGCCCAGCACGGAGATGAACGGCAGGCCATTCTCTTTTAACAGATTAACGGCATTGACGGTTTTCACCATTTGCATCAGGGCCATAATGCCTTCATAGAGTCTGGCTCCGCCGGAACAGCATAAGCTGACCAGGGGATATTTTTTTTCTACCGCGTATTCTACAGCCCGTTTGAACTTCTCCCCAAAGACCACTCCCATGGAACCGCCGCTGAAATTAAACTCGGAAATGACCATGACCGCGGGGTAGCCGAAGATTCTGGCTTCGGCAGTGACCAATGATTCGTTGAAATCAGTCAGTTCCTTTTGCTTTTCAAGGAATGTCCGATAAGACTGGCTGATATCGTTTGAGTCTAAGAGTTCACCGACGGTCAGATTGCGATAGAGCTCAAAGAAACTATCTTTGTCCGTGAGACAATCGATCCAGCCTCTGGCACCCATAATGGCGCCGGTACCACATTCGGGGCAGACCATGTGGTTTTCCAGAAATTCCGAGAGCGGAATGAGTTTGCCGCAGCCGTCCCCCTCGCCTCCCCGTTTTCGGGCCTCTCCGCATTTGATGCAATCGACATCTTTTGGGATATTATCAACGGCTTCATTCATGTCATCGTCCATCTGGTTGATGCTGCCGATCTTAACCGTCTTGATATCCCGAGGTGGTTTCTGGAAGTAGCTCTTCAGCGGACGTTCAAACATCTTGATCAATTCCGATAGCCGGCTCTTGGTGGCGGTCAGGCCGAATGCTTCACTCCGGGTGCGGCGGTACTTCATGAGCTTCCTAATCTTGATCCTCGACAAGTCATTGATGGATTTTTCTATAAAGACCTGAATATTTTCGGCCAACCCATCGGCGTCGTTGACTTCTTTGGTTGCGGGAATAATGGTGTCAATCACGCCTAAGCGTTTCATCTCTTTGGCCGTGGGGTTGAGGATGTTTAGGGCGTCGTCGATTTTAGAGGCGTCCCGGAACATGATGGCCGCCATGCTTTCCGGGGCCGCCGTGGCGTAGAGGGCATCTTCGACCATGCCGCGGCGGTCGGTTACTTGCAGGGCCAGGGCGCCGCCGCTCCCGCCTTCCCCGAGTAATACGGAGATGGTTTTGACCGGGAGGAGCAAGAATTCCCGGATGATGCTGCTGATATGATAAGCTTGAAACCGCTCGGCTGAATACATTGATATATCAGCCCCATAGGTATCAATAAAATTAACGATAAAGGCGTTGTCTAAGTCAAGTTCCTTGATGTGTTTTAAGAAGGTCATTATGGCCGAGTGTTCGTCGGCCGTCAACATTCCGTTTACCGCCCTGACGCCGGGTTTGAGCTTTTTTAGATCGTCGGCTGTGGGTTTCTGTTGCCCAATAACAAACACGGTGTGGGTCTGAAAATCGGACTCGCCCAGGACCAGGCTATCGCCCGGCGTGGGGTGCTTCTTGAAGTTCTCGAAGATCCGGGTGACGATGTCGGAAGTGCGCGGCCGAAAAGGGTGGCGCGTTCTTTTCTTGAAAAGTTCCAGCAAACTCATTTTACTGATAGGTACTTTTGTTACAGGTGGTTTAGTTACAGGCGCGGACATGTTGGCTCCTATTTAAAATTCATCCACAAAGTCTTGTGGCGGATCTCCGGTTGGTCATCCTAACAACGGTTATGTGCCGAAGGGGTCAAACAGGTGCCCGGACGCAGCAAAGAATGGTCCCGGCCGGCAAAGCCCTTGGTCCCTGGACGGGTTAGATAAGCGCGGGGAAAATATGCCTTTAAGATTGTTTTAGCAACAGTTCCAAGGTAATAGACCTATGATTGCCGACTCGTTTGAGGCCGCTCTAGCGGCCCCTGGGGCGAAGATTCCACTCCTTCGGGGAGATGGTTTGATCGTGACATTTTTTTAAATAACGATCTGTTATCCTCTTGATTGGTCTGACCGCAACCGAACTATCTGGATAAGGAGACTTCCTCCGATTGCATTCGTTCCGGGAAAACTTGAGGGTCGGCCCAAATTTTCCCTTGATTTGTTCAGGCCCTGGTGTAGAATAAAAGCAGTTTAACGCAAAGCCGCCCAGGAGGCAAAGAAAAAATAAAAACGCCATGTTCTGAAAGTGATATAACATGTTGAAAATATGCGTAATAGACGGCCAGGGCGGCGGCATCGGAAGCGCCTTGATCAAGAAACTCAAGGAAGAATATGGGGAAGACATTGAGGTCATCGCCCTCGGCACCAACGCCATCGCCACTTCCCAGATGATGAAGGCCCGGGCCAATAAAGGCGCCACCGGGGCCAACGCCATAATCAAGACATCCAGGACTGCCCACGTTATTATCGGCCCGATCGGCATCATCCTGGCCAACGCCATGATGGGCGAGGTGACTCCGGAAATGGCCGCCGCGGTGGCGGATTCCCCGGCCAAAAAAATACTGCTCCCCCTGAGCCAGGAGAATGTGGAAATCGCGGGTCTGACCCCGGAACCGTTGCCCCATTTGATCGATGAGATAGTTAAAATCAAGATAAAGGAGATAATGCACCATGTGTGAAGCCAACGCGTACTTGATAAAAAACGGAAAAGAAGAAAAAATCCTCGAGAGTGTTGATGTGGTTGAACATGAGGGTGGAAAACTCCGACTGGTAAGCATATTTGGAGAGCAAAAAGTGATGGATGCCAAGATAAAGCGGATGTCTTTGGTGGAACATAAAATTATTTTAGAAGAAAATTAAGTAACCAACTACTGGTTGCAGGTTACATGTTGCAGGTTGCTGGTTACTCGTTCCTCGTTACCGGTAACCGGAAATGATTTGGTTATAATTTCACGACCCTTAAATTTGGGGTTCATTTATGAATAAAATCAGCACCCAACAACCTGCAACCAGCAACCTGCAACATGTAACAGGCAACGAGCAACAAGTAACCAGCAACCGGATAAGGCCCAGGGATTTTTTTCGGCTGATAGATCACACCGCGGATATCGGGATCGAGGTCTGGGGAGCCGGTTACCCGGAATTATTTGAACACGCGGCGGCGGCCTTGACCCAACTGCTGACTGATCCCGAGACCATCAATGAATTGGAAACACGGGAGTTAGAGGTCACCGGCTATGATCCGGAAGATTTATTAATCAACTGGTTGCGGCAGATTCTATATTTATTCCAAGGTGAGGGATTCCTGACCGCGGTCAGCCGCGTCACGCACCTTACCGATACGACATTATCAGCCGGCCTGGTTGGTGAGCGATGGGACTCTGACCGGCATCCTCTGGTCAACGACATCAAGGCCGTCACTTACCACGGTGTTCAGATTACGCGGCGCCAGGGAAACTACTTCACCCGGATTATCTTTGACGTCTGAACTATCGATGGCGTACGGCCTGCAATTGCCAAGGCCATGCGGTCAAGACGTGAGAATGTTAGCGATACTATCACTTGGGATGAGAGGTCAACATGGGATCGGCGGAGAAAAAAAGCCCGACGAAGAACTATATGGTTATTCCGGTTACAAACAAGGCGGCTTTGTTCCAAGACGAATCGGCTATACAAATTCGCCGGGTTGACAGTTTGCCCCAGCCCATATTAAACGATTTTGTTCAACACCGGCGGCCTGTAATTATTATATTGAAAAATCAAAGGCATACCGGAATTTTGGTCCGGAGCATTGGTGAGACTTTAGAACTGGACATCAAATCTCACCCCCTCTTGTCGCGCGATGACAACATATTAATTATTTTTGATCATCCTAAGCTAAGACCCTTTCGCGTAATGCAAACTCAATTTGTCAGGAAAAGCTTCAATTGGTTCATGTTTGAGAGCCGAGATCCTCGGCTGGATTTTCGCTATGGGTTTCATTCAAACGTCGAGGTGAATCTTTTTCCGATTCCTGGAACCGTGTTGGAATATTTACTGAGCCAACGCCTCGTCATACTTAGAGAAATAGTTGTGGACCAGGAAGCCGCCGAGCAGCCGTTTTGCGGTTGTTTCGATTATTTAGTGCCGCGTGATAATATCCCTGAACCGGACTCCGGTACTTTCACTATTCATCCGGTCCATGACGAGATTATAACTCAAAAGCCGACACAGGCAACATTAAAGAACATGTCGTTAGGCGGTATCGGCGTTCTTCTTTCTGAGACGGCCATCCCTGAACCAATACGAAAAGCGTTTTTCTTTGAACTAAACCTCTCCTTGGGTGAGGCCAGGCTTAACATTGGCTTGAGGGTCATAGGTGTTGTGCGTCATTCCAAACCGACTCAAGACGGGCTGATAGAACTGAATGTCACCTGGATCCGCCGAATAAGCGACGATATTATCGGCGGCAAGCTAAAATTGATGGCTGAGGCCTAAGAAGTTGAACACCTGAGATAAACGCTGTGTCATTCCCTTTCCCAGGACCAACCCGAAACGATATTCCATGCCAAAACAGAAAAGAGAGCTTATGAAGAACTCATGGTTAGTCACCAGCATCCTGATGGTTCTTTTGCCTTCAACTCTGGTCTACGGCCGGGGATTGAGCGGGGAAACGAAAAAATCCACATCTACCAACCAGGTGACAGTCAAAATAAAATCACCCAGCCCATCCACCATAAACGTCGAAGATACTGTCGCCCCCGGCGTCAGCCCGTTGATCGTGGAGACTTTGCCGGCAGGCGCTGAAGTGACGGTTAATGGAATCAAAAAAGGGGCATCCCCGGTTGTTGTTTCGGATCTGACGCCCGGCCCAATCACTATTCAGATCCATCTGGACTCTTATCAGTCCATAACGCACACGATAACCGTCGAGGCCGGTAAACAGAAGAAGATGTCTGTTTTGTTGGAGCGAGAAGCCGGTTCCGGCCAAAAGGTAGGAAATGTGATCAAACTTACCGGCCGGGCCCTGTTTAAATCAATAAATTCAACCCAACCGGCGCCATTGCGGCTGGGCCTCAAACTATATGAAGGAGATGAAGTCACGACTGAGGGAGACGGCAACATAAGAATTTTGTTTGATGATGAGAGCGTTGTCTGCGTGGCGGAAAGCACCAGGTTGATTATCTCAGAATATCGAACTGATATGAAACGGAAATTTAGATCAGGATGGATGACCGTCCAAATAGGCAAAGCCGGTTTCTTTATCAATGAACTTTTCAAGGGGTTTAAGGGACCATCATTCCGGGTCCAAACAACCACGGCCATTATGGGGGTGCGGGGAACGGCTTTTATCGTCTGGTCCAAAACCGGGTCCACGACTTCGGTTATCTGTTTAGAAAATAAAATAGAACTAATCAATGTCGACCGGCCCTATGACGCCGTTGTTTTGGGGCCAAACATGGTTTCCGATGTCCTGGTCAGCCGACCGCCATCTGTCCCCACAGCCGCCGGACCTGCCCAACTTAAAGAATTTCAAGCCGGCTTAGACAGCCGGGCCACCTCACTGAAAGATCTTTTGTCAGAGTTATCTCCGGCAGATGAAAAATTACAAAAAGAAGATAGGCCAGGCAAAGAGAAGGAATGGTTACGGATGTTTCGCAAGTAATAATGGTCGACCTCTTATTAGCTGCTTTCCAATGCCATTGACTTAAGGGGCAGGTTAATCGCACCTATTTCTTTAGCTCGTTTGTCCCTGTGCGGTTCCTGGGTAAAACATCCGGCCCAAACGCAAGTTATTTGAATTTAGCTACTTACAAATGAGAGGCTGGGATGTTGGCAGGCAATGATCAAAACCAGATGAAAAACTACTCGGTTATTCCGATTGATCCTAACGCTTCATTGTTCCAAGACAGCTCGGTCGTACAAATCCAAAGCACAGAAAATCTTCCCAAAGAAATATTGGACGATTTCATTCAAAACCAGCGGCCGGTAGGTCTGCTCGCCCTAAAGAAGAAGTATTCCAGTTTCGGTTTGAGGGTAGAGACCCTCGCCTGGACTACCGCAACCCATAAAAGCCGTCTTTGATGGCCTTCACGGATGGGACAACCCTCAATCTGATGACTTTTCCGCTACCCGCTGAGCCGTACCAGTTTATTCTTGCTTCTTGCCGAATGAAATATTATTATACCGTCTATGTCCAAAACTAAATTCTATCATATCTTGGTTTGTGCCTTTCTGATCGGAGCCTTCCTTTCCGGCTATCTGATTTTGCGCGTCTTAAGTGACGTCTACTATGGGAGTCTGCCTCCAGACTATTTTGACCTGGCCGGATTGTCGGTGGCCGGGATACTTTTCCTCGTCTGTAGTTACGGGATCTTGATGACTATTCGGATCATCAAGGTTGTTTGGGAACGGTTGGAATCTTCACGGGTTATTGTCACCGCCGGCCCTGCCCCCATTGATCGTCCATCTCAAGACAGGCCGTCCCAAGCATCAAAAGATATAGAATTAAATCAGGATGATAAAACTGATCGATCAAGCGAAGATGATCTTCGACCACTTGCAATATCAGAGGCGGACAAGACCAGGCATGATCTGATGACGCTAGCGAGTTTAAGTGAAATTGAAGAGCTTAAGAGAGCAACCTGTGAGGTACGGACGGCGGAACTCCGGGAAAGGCGTCTTAGAGAGACGGCTGAAGTCGAGCGGTTGGAATTAGAAAAGCAAATCATGTTAAAAGACTTTTCCATCGAGGACCATCTGGACGCCGTCCTGGCCAAGATCGATCAAATGGACAGTCTTGCGTCGACTTCCAATATATTAGATAAGGCATTAAAATTATACTCTTGCATCAAACAAAGACAAAATAGCAAATAAAAAACCCTCATGGTCCAAGCCCAGGCCACGGGACTCTTTTTTCCTGGCGACTCAACCTGGTTTACTTCTTGACTTTGACCAGAATCATTAGCCCAAATCTGGAAGCAATTAATTTGTGCAGACAATTTGGTATGTTGTCTTTAACCATGCGCAATGGAAGACAGTACCGGGCAAATCTGATTTCGGAAAAGTGTCTGAACATCTGCCGCAGTTGAACTATGGTGTAAGCCTTTCCTATGGGGTTATCCGCCCCATCAAACATCCTGACGAAATCTTCCGGGGTATCGGCCCAGGCCATTCTTTCCCGTCCTCGCCCCTTCATTGTTACTTTGAGAAACCGCATCGCTCCCAAGACCTGCCTGAAGAGGAAAGGAGAGCGGAAAATAAAATTACGGTAGTAGACCCCAATGGCCGCCCGTCCACCCTGGACCAGGACCCGGTAGATTTCATCAATACATCCTTGCGTGTTGGGCGTGTGATGGATGACTCCTTCGGAAACCACGTAATCAAAATATTCATCTGGAAAATCTATTTGTTCTGCGTTGCCTACGGCAATTTGACCCGGAAGGCCGTATAGTTGTTGGGACAACTCGGCCAGTTCGACGGTCTTTGGTGATATATCAATGCCATAGTATTCGACATTCAGTTTTCCGAAAAGGCGGTTCCAATATCCCGGGCCACATCCCAGATCCAGTATCCGCTTGTTGTCCGCATCCAAAGGTACCCATCCGGTCAAATCTCCACAAAATCCATCGTTGGTCTTAATCCGATCAAATTCCTCAAACCAGGCCCTGGTGCCCACCGGCTGTTCGATTTCCCCAACCAATAACGGCCTGGCATCCCAAAAATCCCGGACGGCATCAACCGTGTTCTTCATAGCGCTTTTCCGCATTGTTCTCGATCCCATAATCCCAAATGCCTTAAGACCCATGGCAAGGTGCAACACTTAAGTGATACGCAACACGTAACACGCAACACGAAACACGTTCATTCTTTTTGGACCGGAAATTCCATAATGACCTCGGTGCCGCCGTCCTGTTCAAAGCGGATGGTTCCATGAAGTTGGGCCTGGACCAGGGTGACGACCAGTTCCAGCCCCATACTGATCGGATTTTGGGTGTCTAATTGCTCCGGGAGGCCGGCGCCGTTATCTTTCACCCGAATCATGACCAGGTTTTCCGAAGGCTCGTTAATAGCCACTTCAACCTCACCGCCGGACTGGTTTTTAAAGGCATGTTTGAAGACATTGGACAACAACTCATTTAGAACCAGGGCGCAAGGAATGGCTTGATTTATGGTCAATTGAACCGCGGACGGAATGATTGATACATGAATTGCTTTGGCTGTGGCCTGGTAAGCCTGACTCAGGAAATCCGCCAGACTCCGAACATGGCTTTCCATATTGATCAGGTCAAACCGTTCACTTTGGTAAAGCTGTTTGTGAATTAGGGCCATTGTATGGACTTTGGCCTTGGCGTCCGCCAGCAATTCAATCGCTTCTCGGTTACTGGTCTGCATACTGGTCATATCGAGCAGGCTGGAAATAATCTGGAGGTTGTTTTTGACCCGATGATGGATTTCCTTAAGGAGCACATCCTTTTCTTGGAGAGACGCTTTAATTTGAGCTTCAGCCTGCTTGCGTTCGGTAACGTCGGTGACCAAATAGATGAACCCGGTCACCTCTCCGTGATTGTTTCGCCGATATTCCCAGGCCACTTCAACGTCAATCATCCGGCCATCGCGGGTGCGGTTCTTTCCGGTCCAGAGGTAGGGGGTTGGTTGCTCTTCGGCCAGTCTCTTTAGCTCGTTGCGAAGTGCTTCCCGATCGGACTCGTCGGCCAACATCATGAACATTTTTTTGTCCAGCAACTGGCTCTTATAGTAACCGGTAATTTTTTGATAGGCCGGATTACAGTATAATATGACTCCAAAAACATCAATCTCGGACACGCCGTAAGGGATCATGTCGACCAGTTTACGATAATTCTCCTCACTTTTGAACAATTCCTCCTGGGCCCGTTTCCGGTCGGTAATATCAATCAATACGGCCAAAGAACCGGTCATCTGCCTGTGAATGTCGCGTTCCGCGATGGCCGACAAGAGGACGTCCATCAGTTCACCGTTTTTCTTAATGTAGACGTATGGAGCGTCCCGGCAAAAGGTATTTGCCAGAAGATCTGGCAGAAGTACTTTCTCGGCAAAATCTCTAGATTCTTCAGTCAAAAATTCCACAAATTGCCGGCCAATAACTTCATCCCGGGCATAGCCCAAAATTTCCAACCAATAATTGCTGACACTGATCAGCACCCCGTGATCATCGGTGGATTGCAGCATAACCGGAGTGTTATGGTAAATGCTGCGGTATCGTTCTTCGCTTTCTCGTAACGTGTCTTTGGTCTGTTGAAGTTCGGTAATCTGAGTTTCGACCGTTCCGGCCATTTGATTCAACGTCTTGGCCAACTCACCAAATTCATCGGAAGAATCGACTTGAATCTCCTGCCAGTCCCCCCCGGAAAAAGATGCCGCCCTGGTGGCCAGGGTTCGCAGAGGTCTGGTAATCTTTCGGGTCACGATCAGGGCAACCGGGATAACCGCGACCAGGCAGACCAGGGCGACCATCAGCAAGAGCCACGTGGTCTCAGCCGTATCAGTCATTTTTTTCATACGTGACATCCGGACAGCCACAACTCCTTGGGATTGATCCTTGTCGCAGAGTGGGACCAATCCTTGCAAAAAGCTTTCATTCCCGATAGAGACCTCTTTAATATAAGAAGTTTCATTATACTCACGACAATTCACACGAGGGATATTTGTTTTGTCGCTCTTTTGGGTCGGCCATTCCTCGGGCATGGTCCCAGTCAGAAACTGATCTCCGGCGTACAGGACCACCTGCATGCTCAGCCGGTTTTTCAACTCAAACATTATTTCTTTACCCAAGTACTTGCTAAAAATCAGATAGCCCAGAACTGTATGGGTGCCGCCGCCTTCTTCTAACGCGTCAAACGCCACCTGCCCCACCAAAGCCAGCCCGTGATCTGTCCTGGAGTAGCGGATTTTCCCCGGCAGCGCGGGAGCGACCAACCCGGTCGGAACAGTGTCTGGTATTTTACCTTTTTCCTCTGTCCAGCCCCTTCGCAACTTGCCTCCCAGCTTGAATCGGGTGGTCAAATATATGGGGTGGCCGTTCTCAGTTAAGCTGGGATATGTTATGACGGAAATCCCTCCCGGTTGGTATTGGGTATAAGCCAGCAGCTCTAGATCGGGGCTGACCAGGTACAATTCGTAGATATCTTCTCTGACGGCGAAGTTGTGTAAAGCCTCGCCCAGATTTTTTTTAAGATCATCCGCCATGGTTCGGTGAGCCAATTGGTTAAGAGCGTCTTTTTTGATGTTCATCAGATCCTGGAGGCCATTCAGCCTGATTCGGTCTTTAGTGAACCCAACGGCAGTTTTGAGCAAGTTCTCCTTCAGGCCGTCAAGACACTGTCGGACCACCCAAATGCCCTTGGTCACTTGTTGATGATCAAAACGGTTGTTTTGAACGTGAAGTAACCACATTACGGCCGCTGTGGTGAACCCGATGGTCAAGATGACGATGCTGTAGATCAGGATGAAAACCTTGTGGCCTAGGAGAAGACGTAAGTTGAATGCCTTGATTGTCATGGGCTGTCCAATCCGATGCGAGCTGTTTGTTGGGGGTGACGATTTGTGGAATTACTGTTTATCCACTGAACTTGTCCTGTTGTACTCAGGACATAACAGAAAAAGTAGACCCCGGTATCATTGGCCCGTAACCCGACATGGTCAGGCCGGCTTGATGAAGACAATTTTTTCCAAGAGGACGGTCTCCGACTTCTTTTTGATAATATCCGTGTAGTTGGTGTTGAGACTCTTAAGCACGATCACATCTCCATGCTCGTAGTAAATCTTCACCCAGGCATTAAAATCGGAGTCTTTAAAGACAACCAGATCCTGGTTTCGGACCAGTTTCCTTGATTCAGGCAGGATATACAGGTCCGTGCCTTCTTTTAAGGGAAACATGGAGTCACCTCTGATGCGGAGCACATACATCCGGCCGGCCTGGTCGACAGATACGCCGGGTGGAGTCTCGGCCCAGTCAAAGCCTTGCCCGGCTACATAGCCACCGTCTGTCCACTGGGCCGGTTCGCCGGCTGACACGTATGATATAACTGGTATTTTATGGCTAGTCGGCCAGTGGTTGGCTGTCTGGCCGGCCCCGTGGTTGGAGCTGTGGCTGGATAGGACCTGTTCCACGATTTCGAATACCTTCGCCGCGGCTTGATTGGACGGCTTGGCATAGATTCGCCCATTGGCCTTAACATAACCGGCTGTTTTGACGTTTTGTTCTAAATAGGCCGTCAGCGTGCTTTCGACAAAATCAACCTGCCAGGTCCGGTCTAAGAGGGATGGCAGGAGCTTCTTCAGGTTATGTTCAATATTTGGGTCGCTCTTCAATAAGATCAAGTCGCTAGGCGCCACCTCCAGGTACCGGTCATTCAGCCAGACGTCGACGGCCAGGCAACAGGCCAGAAATCGGACCAGGTAGTCCTCAATGGAATGCTTGGCTTGCCCGGAAATTTCCGTTTTGAGTTCTTTCAGCATGTCCCCGTCATCCATAATAAGCCTGTCCAGGAAGGCTTTTCTAAAGCTGGGGTAGCGGGGTGGGGGGACGAGCAAGTCCGCCTCTTGCTGGTACCCTGACAGGCGGAGGATTTCGGCGGCTTTTTCGCCTGGTAAATTTAGGGCCTGGCAGACTGCCTGAAGGGTCGAGGGTTTAATTCTTCTTCCCTCGTGGAAGAGCCGGCGGAGCGTTTCCGGGCTGACCCCCAGGACCTCTTCGTGGGCGCGGCGGAAGTCGGTTAGATTTTCGAAACCGGCCTGATGGAGAGCTTCCATCAAGAGTTTTTTAATGGACTGGTTGATGTCAGACAGATTCGCCGTGGTCATGGTTATGGCCTTCTGCAGTTGAGTTGGGTTGGCCTGAGGAGAAGGTAATGGCCTCAAGTCTGATGTCGAGCGAGGCGGGTTGGGCTATGAAGGAGACCATCACGTCTCAAGCCGGGCGATATCACAGTAACAATGTACACCAATTGGGTGAGGTAGTCAAGGGTATGGGGGGCGACAAATGAAGTTCAGAAAACTGTTGACACACACAAATTTGTGTGTATAATATCCCTGTCGTTTGGTACAGGCTTTTGGCTCCCTTTGGTTTTTTGTTCAATATACAGTAATTATTATATTATAATCTTTATCAGGATGGGGTCGAAAACTTTTTAGGCAATCGTATCCACACAAATTTGTGTGGATAAACTCCACCGCCCGAGCAAATAATTCAATTATTGCTGTGGAGACTTGACTTGCGCGTTAGAGCCACCCCGAATTGGGCTGTTCGTTTCATTGTTTTGTTTATCTATCCACACACAGTTGTGTGTAAGGAGGAACCATGCCGGCCATTAACACCTTAACCCCCGAAATGATCGACGACTTCATTACCTGCCCCAAAATGGCCGCGTATCGCCATGTGGCCAGGCAACCGCCGGCGTCACGCCATGCCGACTCCCTGGCAGCCCGAGCTCTTAAAAAGGCCCTAACCCAAACTCCGGCTGGTCACGACGATCCCGCCGGTGCCGCGGCTAGTTTGCTTTTGGCCGAATTTGAAAGAACAAAGGAGAAAGAACGCGCGGCAGGGGTCTTGATTAATGGGGAAGCCAACCTCGATGATTATCAGGAGATGCTGCGCGGTTACTTTAACGCCCCCTGGAATCGGGGAGCCCGAATATTATCGGCGGAGAAGCCGTATCTATTCAAAATTAAACCAGGCCGAGCGGTGTATCAGTTGTCCGGCTTTATTCAGGAATTGATCGAAGTCGACAAGACCGTACTCGCGGCCGATTTCCCGCAATTGACCTCATGGCCGGAATTCTCCGCGCCCAGACCGTCCGTGGTCATCCACCGGGTGATCACCACGGCCCGGAGGAATGGTGTTTCACCTTTTGAGCTGATGCAGCATAACCAGTTGCGGATAGCCGCCCTGGCCCTGGCTGAAAAAAACAACGCCTTTGAGCAAGGCGAAATGATCAAGATTCCCGACTTGCACGCCGTCTATTATCTCCGAGATCATCTCCCTCACCGAACGGATGGGCCGTATCTGAAAAATGCCGTTGGAGAATTTCTAAAGTGCGACATGGTAACCGAACCCTGCGTGGTGGGGAAACACAGGTTAGCCGATGATCGCGAAAAGGTCTCCAGATGCCGGGGAAAGCGGGAGGATTGTCGGCGCATGGCCCGCGGCCGGGGAAGGTATTTCACACCCCATAGCCATGATTGGCTGCCCGGCGGGAAATAATGGCGGTCGGCGCGGCCATGCGCAAAGGTGATTTCCAAAGGCGACCAAACCGCTTCTGCGCCAACCACTGCGGCTACAAACAGACCTGCTTTAACGAGATCTGGCCAGCAGCCGGGCGGGGGGACTATGTGCAGCCGGAAACGCCGGCTCCCTTAGATTCCATTTCTATTTAAGGAATGACCATGACCCCCACCATAAAATTTGAAGTGGCCAGGGGCTGGCAGTCCATCGCTCTGATGATGCAGTGTAGCATCAGCACGGCCAAACGCCGGGCTAAGGACCAGGGGTTGCCGATTATAAACGAATTTGGGACACCGGTCTTGGTCAATCTGGATTATCTGGACTGGTTGAGTACCCTCAGAAAGGATCCGAAGCATTCCTTTTCCGGACGAAAAAGGTGTTGGGCCGGACCTCGGCGGGGTGGAGCGCACAACGGCTGCGGGGATAGCCAGGCCAACTAACCAGGCGGGTTGACACCGGTAAATATTGATTGGCATTGAGGCGGTTAATGTGTTACACTTACAACCGAGAGTCGGACATTCCGTCCGGTGGCCCTCCGATTTGCCGGCCGGATTGTCGGATACGGGAAACCCGGAAGCCCCAATTGACCCTTAACGTATGAGGAGGAATGATTATGTCACGTGCCATCCGAAAATTTGCCCTTGTTTTGTTTGCTGGTTGCTTTTTCATCAGCCTGGCGGTGACGGCCCAGGCTACTACAATCAACGGTGTCTGGAGTATGAACACCGGCCAATACCTGGTCTTGATGGCCGGGACCTCGGGAGACGCGGTCGGCATCTTGATCAATTCCGATTTGAAGTCCGGAAACGCCCTTTACGGCCTTGGTACGTCTAGCAACTTCAACCTGAGCAGTGTTGTGGATAGCGTACAAGTATCCGGCTCTATTGCTAATAACTCCTTGTCCGGGACCTTGACCTCCAGCGGACACGCCGTCACCTATACGGCCACGTTGGTTTTTACCTACGCCGGTAGCATTTATGATGGCGTTTGGGTGACCAGCCTGAACAAGTACCTGATCTATGTCACGATAGGATCTGCAGGAGGAAACCAGACCATCGTTCTCGATCTGGGCTTCACCGGCAGCGGCCTGACCTATGAAGTCTACCTCGGGGCCTACCAGAATCTCAATTTTGCCGGTGTCCCCTTGAACCCTTCATCCCCAATTATGTCCTTAACTTTTACTGCGACCACCAAAGCCAACGGTAAATATACCACGGTCACTTTACCTCCTAACGTCACTAATTTTACAGCTAATCTGGTTTTCAAAACGGCCAATTAAGGCTTTTAAATCGTAACCTATTCCCGCATGGGCCGGTCCTAATCCCTTGCGGGAATGGTTTGTTGACCCCTAATTGGGTGGGTGAGATAATGTTGTCTTATCAGCAAGTAGAGTCATTGGAATCGGCTTTCGGCCAACAATCCAAGCCATTGATTGAACTGTTGGAAAAAATTGGTAAACAAGTAAAGGATGATTTATCTGGTGAATTGGCCACTAAATCCGATATTGCCGAATTTAGGGAAGTCACTAAAGTAGACTTTGTTGTACTTAAAGAATCCACTAAATCTGACATTGCTAAGTTTAGGGAAGCAACTAAATCTGACATTGCCGAGCTTAGGGAAGCCACTAAATCCGACATTGCCGAGCTTAAAGTGGAAATTGCCGGCATCAAGGGAAGTATCAACACGTTAAGAGAAATGACTAAAAGGGACATTGAGAAACTGGAAGGAAAAATCGAAACCTTAAACGCCGAGTTGAAGGGTCAGATAACCCACTCGGACACCGAGTTAAAAGGCCAGATAACCCAGTTGGAAACTGAGTTGAGGGTCCTCATCGCGCAGTCGGACGCCGAGTCGAAGGCCCAGATAGCGCAGTCGGACGCTGAGTCGAAGGCCCAGATAAAGTATTTGGAAGCTGAGCTGAAGGGCCTCATAGCGCAGTCGAACATCGAGTTGAAGGGCCAGATAAAAACACTAGACACCGAGTTAAAGGGCGAGCTAAAATCTATCAGTCTCCTGATGAAGACTTTAATCGGTCTGGTTATCTTCGGGATAAGCTTTTTCAGTCCCGTCGGAGTGAAATTGGTGGAGTTCGCTCTTAAGGGGATAAAATAATTTAAAAACCAGTGTGGTAGTTGGATTTCGCGATGCGGCAGCATACAAACTTGGGATGTGACGTAACCGAAGTCAGCCGAATAAGCAAGAAGGACGCGATGAGTCGTAAAGAATACCTCCGGAATCAAAAAAATTCTCTGGGGCGACATATTTTTGGCGTTTTTCCGGCATATTATCCAAAAGAAATCGTCTGGTCATTCAATGCCCTACCAGTGGAAATCTGGGACCCACCGCTGCGCATTTCTCAAGCCCAGGCCCATCTCCAGCCTTACATCTGCCCGGTCGTCAAATCGGGTTTAGAGATGGTTCTCCGGGGCGACGATGGTCTTCTGGACGGCTTTATATTCCCGCATACCTGCGACTCGATGCAAAACCTGGCCTCCCTGGTATCCGACCTGATCAAGCCCCACAAAGCGTGTCATTTCTTTTATCATCCCAAAGCCCCTTACCGGGATGCCTCACGAGGCTACTATCTATCTCAATTGAAGGCCCTGGCGGCTTCATTGGAAAAACAGCTCGGGGCCTTTCGAATTGAGGCCCTGGTTGACCGCGTCCGCCAGAGCCGCACCATCACCAGACTGGTCAACCAGCTTTATCAGGACCGGGCCAAGGGGCGGCTCAGGGCCTCCGCGGCACAATTTTATCAGACTCTCCGGAGAGGTGAGTTTCTTTGGCCGGAAGATTATATCTTGGAATTGGAGGCCTTATCGGCCGGTAATTCAGGGGAGTCCGACGACCGCGGCCTTTCCGTTATCTTGAGCGGGGTGATGCCCGTTCCAGGAGCCATCCTCAATCTCTTGGACAACCTGCAAGTTCGGGTCGGACATGACGATCTGATGATCAGCCGCCGCCGGTTCCCCGTTGCACAAACGGAGCTGGATGATCCCTTTGAGCAATTAACCGCAGACTACTTTCTACTCCCGCCCTGCCCCACCAGAGGATCATCAATTGCGCAACGAAGAGATTATCTATTAAAATTAGTGGCTGAAGCCGAAGCCGGGGGGGTTATCTTCCTGATGATGAAATTCTGCGAGCCGGAATGGTTCGACGTTCCTTTGCTCCAAGAGGAATTAAAAAAAAGAAAAATCCCCAGCCTGATCATCGACACCGAACCAGGCCCGGAACTCTCCGGCCAGGCCGTCACCCGAGTGGAAGCCTTTATTGAAATGATCACCCGGTAAATGAGCAGACTATCGCTCTAATGTTTTAAAATAGTTCATTCCAAATGAGCCCTGAAAGGGCGCTCTAGGTTAGCCCAGGGCAACGCCTTGGGAAATCCAGATGGTTAGGTATCAGCAAGATGGTCAGGTGGCAGGCCAACCCCAAAACCATTTCCACTGAAGGCGATATATA
>JADFYN010000449.1 GCA_015233055.1 Deltaproteobacteria bacterium | reverse complement strand
CTCTTTGAGCTGTTTCAACTCCGGGCGCCGAGCCGCCGCGCCATGAAGATAGGATTCCAGGTCAGCCGGCTTTTCGTCCTTCATGGTCAGTTTTTTTTCCGCCGGCTCAAATTCCACCTTATACGGTCAAACGCTTTACGGCGTTGAGGTGGGCAAAACCATCGACGTGGATCATCCCGAGGATTTAGCTAAGGCCGAAGCCTTTTTGAAAGAGACGACAGATCGATGAACCCTATCCAGGTCCTGGGCATATATCGGGAACAGATTTTTTCGCCTGGGAAAATCAAAGACGACGCAGCCATTCTAGATGCCACCCTGGCCGAATTGTCTAACCAGGGATGCCGGAGTGCGGCCATTAGGGCGGAAGACCTGACCTCAGACATCGCCCCCCCGAACTGGGTATTATCCATGGCCCAGTCGGACCGCTCGTTAAAGATCATGGAGACCTGGGAATCGTCCGGGATCCGGGTCGTCAATACATCCGTATCCATCCGCAACTGCTATCGCAAGCCGCTTATTCACCTGTTGCAGAAAGCCGGACTGCCTCTTCCGGCCAGTCGCCTGGTGCCGTTGGCCGAGTTACTCACCCAGGGGCTGGATGTGACCGGGCGTTATTGGCTGAAGCGGGGAGATGTCCACGCCATCGGTCCTGGTGACGTGGCGGCCGTAACCACCAAAGAGGAATTGAATGTGGCCCTGGAGCATTTCCGGGATCAAGGGGTTAAGGACATTCTGGTTCAAGACCACGTACCCGGCCGGGTGATCAAATTTTACGGCGTGGGACAAGGCCGTTTTTTTTGTGCTTTTCCTGCTGATGGGGCGGAACCGCTGACGGTCTGGCCCAACCTGTTGCCGGACCTGGCTGCAAGAGCCGCGGCCGCAGTCGGTTTGGAAGTTTATGGTGGAGACGCCGTGCTTACCCGCCAGGGTGAGGTCGTTTTGATCGATCTGAATGATTGGCCCAGCTTTTCCAGATGCTGTTTGGACGCGGCCGGCGGTATCGCCAGGTACCTTATCCGGACCTACCCGATCCGGTCGTGATATTCAATTTAGGGAGGATTGCATGAATGCTCAAGGTGACGACAGCCACATGGCCGAGACCATGTCCGCAAAACTCTGTCGTCAGGAACTACAGTATATGTCACCCGGACTTCAGGAAGTGGCGCAACTGTCTCAACTGGTCATCAAAGAGGCGAAAGGTTGCTGGCTGACTGATTTAGACGGCCGGCGCTATCTCGACATTATGGCGGGAGTGGCGGTTTGCAGCCTGGGCCACACCCATCCTAAATACGTTGCGGCTCTTAAAGAACAACTGGATAAAGTGGTGGTGGGGAGCTTCACTTCCGAGGCCCGCGTGGCCTTGTTGAGTTTGATCGCGTCCTTGACCCCGCCGGGTTTGAATAAGATTCAACTTTACAGCGGTGGGGCGGAGGCCGTCGAGGCTGCCGTCCGGCTATCCAAATCATACACCAAAAAATTTGAGATTCTAGGGTTTTGGGGTGGGTTTCACGGCAAAACCGGGGGAGTCATGGGACTGCTGGGCGACCCATGGAAACAAAACTGGGGACCGCTGTATCCGGGCCTCCACCTGGCTCCCTACGCCGACTGCTACCGGTGCCCGTTTAAGATGGACTATCCCGGATGTGGGATGTTTTGTTTGGAATTCATCCGGACCGTGATTGAAAAAAACACCGCGGGTAGTCTTTCCGCCATTATTGTGGAAACCATGCAAGGGACGGCCGGGAATATCATTCCGCCGCCGGAGTTTCTGCCTGGGCTGGTAGAGATTGCCAGAGACCATGATGCCTTACTCATTGCCGACGAGATGATCACCGGGTTCGGCCGGACCGGGATGATGTTCGGATCCAATCATACCGAGGTGGTTCCCGACATCATGACCATCGGTAAGGGCCTGGGCAGTGGATTTCCGGTTAGCGGCTTGATCTCGACCACTGAGATTACGGATAGCCGGCCATATTCCAAGCCCAGTTCGTCTTCGAGCAGTTACGGGGGCAACGCCCTGGCCAGCGCCGCCGCCTTGGTCACCATCAAGACGTTATTAGAAGAGTCCTTGGTGGACAATTCGCACCGGATGGGTGAGTATTTTCTGAATGGATTGCGGAATCTCCAGGATAAATTTGAATTTATCGGGGATGTCAGAGGACGCGGGTTGATGATCGGGGTGGAACTGGTCAAGGACTGCCGGACTAAAGAACCGCTGGACAAGGCCGTGACCAGGCAAATGTTTTTAGAGACGCTGAAGCGCGGTATGGTGTCCATGGATTACAAGGCCAATTTTCGGATCAACCCGCCGTTGATTATCACCAGGGAAGAAGTGGACACTGCGTTGGGGATTTTAGACGAAGTATTTACTTTTGTTACGAGACATATCCCCTATAAGTAACTCGGTTTCACTGTTGCCTGTGATTCAAATTTGTAATAGCTACGGCCATAATCGCGTTCCCCAAACGCCGTTTATGGCCGTTTAAAGTTAGCATCATGTGGTTGACTATAGTAACTTTTTAGGATAGATAGAATCAAGGGAGGGCAATCGATGCCTGAACACAATTCACCGGGCCGGCCCTTGCGGGGGGCTGTTATCGGCTTTGGGAACGTGGCTATAAACGCCCATGTCCCCTTGTGGCAACAGAATCCGAATTTTGACATTGAAGCGGTGGTGGAGTCTTCTCCGGCGCGGGCTGCCTTGGTGTCACAGGTGCTTCCAGGAGCAACGGTCTATCCC
>JADFYN010000448.1:519-2744 GCA_015233055.1 Deltaproteobacteria bacterium | reverse complement strand
GCGATGCCGCATACCATCAGGGCACGGTGTGGGCCTGGCTCATCGGGCCTTATGTGGATGCGTGGCGAAGGCTGAATCCGGGCAAGGACGCTGAGGCCCGGCGATTTCTGGCAGGCTTTGCGGCGCACCTGGATGATGCCTGCATCGGTTCGGTCAGTGAGGTTTTCGATGCCGAGGCGCCATACACGCCGCGCGGTTGCCTGGCCCAGGCGTGGAGTGTGGCGGAGGTGCTGCGGTGTTGGGTGAATACGGTATGATATTTTAGAAAGGAGTCCTAAATGACGGACCGATTTATTTGTATCCATGGGCATTTTTATCAACCCCCCAGGGAAAGCCCCTGGCTGGAGGCCATTGAGATCCAGGATTCTGCGTTCCCATACCACGACTGGAACGAGCGGATTTCAGCCGAATGTTACGCGGCCAACGCCGTGTCGAGAATCTGGGACACAGAAGGACGAATCGTCCAACTGGTGAACAATTATGCCAGTATAAGCTTCAACTTTGGTCCCACGGTCTTGCTTTGGATGCAGAAGTATACCCCAGATGTCTATGAGGCCATTCTGGAGGCAGACCGGCTGAGCATGGAGAAATTCTCAGGTCATGGATCTGCTTTGGCCCAAGCATACAATCACATGATTCTGCCGCTGGCCAACACCCGCGACCGGATTACCCAGATTATTTGGGGAATTAAAGACGTTGAGTATCGCTTTGGACGCAAGCCGGAAGGATTGTGGCTCCCGGAGACGGCTGTAGATCTTGAAGCCCTGGACATCATGGCCAAATACGACATCCGATTTGCCATACTTTCCCCCAGTCAGGCCCGGCAGGTTCGGTCCAATGATGGAGAGGAATGGCAAGACGTGAGTGGTGGAAGAATCGACCCCGGCATGCCCTACCGGGTATCGCTGCCGTCAGGCCGCATCATGGCCCTGTTTTTTTACGACGGTACCATTTCACGGGCGCTGGCATTTGAAAGATTACTTAACAACGGAGAGACGTTCGCCAACAGGCTGGTGTCCGCGTTCCCCGACGACAATTCAGCTCCTCGCCTCGTCCACATTGCTACGGATGGTGAAAGCTACGGGCATCACCATCGCGGCGGCGATATGGCCCTGGCCCACGCGCTCCAATACATCGAGTCCAATGAACTTGCCAAGTTGACCAATTACGGGTGCTATCTGGAGGATCATCCTCCAACGGACGAAGTGGAGATATTTGAGAACAGCTCTTGGAGTTGCGCTCACGGCATAGAGCGTTGGCGGTCGGATTGTGGTTGTAACAGTGGCGGCTACCCAGATTGGAACCAATCCTGGCGGGCCCCCTTGCGTGCGGCGCTGGACTGGCTCCGGGATGCCGTCAACCCGGCTTATGAACAATTGGCCGGACGGTTTTTGACTGATCCGTGGGCGGCCCGGGACGACTACATCGAAATCATCGTGGATCGATCACCCGAACGCATCAGTGCGTTTTTGAGCCGCCACGCGGCCCGGCCATTGAGCTACGAGGACGAGATCACGGTCCTGAAAATCATGGAACTGCAGCGGCACGCCATGCTCATGTACACAAGTTGTGGTTGGTTTTTTGACGAGCTTTCCGGGATTGAGACAATTCAGATCATCCAATATGCCGGCAGAGTTCTTCAGCTAGCCGACCAGCTTTTTACCGAGGCCTTTGAACCCGGCTTTCTCGAACATCTTGAGCTTGCCAAGAGCAACGTTCCTGAACATGATAACGGCCGTGCAATTTATGAGAAATTCGTTAGGCCGGCCATGCTCGGGCTGACTGCCGTGGGTGCTCACTATGCCATAAGCTCTCTGTTTCAGGGTGTTGAAATTGTGAAATTCTTCGAGCGAGCATCCAAAGTGGTCCGGCCGTCCACCCACCTCATTGAGTGACACGAGACGATTGTACACATAGAGTGTTGTATCTTCGACTCCCTTGGCCATGACCGGCCCACTAAACTGTTGGAATTTCATAGTAAAATGTAGCCAGCCCTGCTTTTCTTCCTCAGAAACATAATCGGGAAAATCAAGGAGAAGGAATCTGCGGACGAATGTAAATCCGTGTAATAGAGCGGGGAAATTGGCTCCTGCCCGGTCCAGTGCTTCCAAAATGATTTTTCTGTCGTTCTCCGAGACCGCAACCTGGCTGATGTAGGTCCTGTATACGGGAAAGACGGCCAGGACCTCGGTCAAAGCTCTTTGCAGCGCATTCAGGGTGATGTC
>JADFYN010000448.1:0-466 GCA_015233055.1 Deltaproteobacteria bacterium | reverse complement strand
TTCTTCAAAAGCAGGGCGAGGTTGTGGACATCGCTGGCCATATCTTCCTGGATCATCAGTTTTTTGTTGTCGCGCATGAGATCTTCATAGGAATTCTTCAAGCCCGTCAGGCTGGAATATATCCTGCTGAAGGCCCGCTCATTTTCCTTTTGGCAAAACAATTCATTGACATAATTTGTAAAATCATAGCCGGTCGTTCCCTGGACCGGCCAGAAAGGCGGCAGGTCTTCGTTGAGATTGAGTATTTTTTCAACGACGATATAGGTTGCCGGCGCCCTTTCTCTCACTTTTTCAAGATAGCTTGTCGGATCGTACAGTCCATCAACATGATCAATTCTTAAACCGGTTACAATTCGTCTTTCAATCAGATCGAAAATCAGGCCGTGCGTATGGTCTAGGACGTGCTCGTCTTCCACCCTAAGTGAAATCAGCCCATTGACACAAAAGAACCGGCGATAGTTTATTT
>JADFYN010000447.1 GCA_015233055.1 Deltaproteobacteria bacterium | reverse complement strand
TATTATCGCCGGTGAAAAAGTAAGCCATTTTGGCCGGTGAAAAAATACACCACCCCGGCCGGTCAAAAGTACCCCACCTTGCCTTTTTTCTTCCTGCCTCTCGATCTTTTTTGACTTCCTTTTTGATGTGAGTTCTCTCCCTGCCTCCCCTGTTTTTTGGTTGGGGTGGGGTGGGGGGGAAACGGAGGGAGTCCGTAGGGCGACTGGAGTTTACCCTCCACCCCAAGGGATGGTGGCCTGGCTCTGATCCCGGTCAAATGACCTGATTCTGGACTCGTACAAGATGGTCAACTGCCATGGATAGCGTATATTCTTCAGGTCGTTAAGTCCAAGAATTGGTTTATGGTCTCTTCAGGAGGGGGAACCATGAACCAGATGATCCGATGCGCCCACTGTAACTGTCTCTTTTTGCCAAATCCAAAGGTAAAGAACCAGAGGTACTGCAGCCAAAAGGATTGTCAGAGAGCCAGGAAAAGATTATGGCAGCAGCAGAAAATGGCCGGAGACAACGATTATCAAGCTAACCAAAAAGACGCTCAAAAAACATGGCGACAACAAAACTCGAATTATTGGAGCCGGTATCGTGATCAACATCCACAATACGTCTCACGAAATCGCCTTCTTCAAAAACATCGGGATAGTGGCCGTCGTTCCCCAGATCGTCTTGCAAAGATGGACCCGTTAAAACAATGTTCGTCTTTTAAGACAGGAAGTTATTATCTGATCCCGGAGTCATCTGGTCTGCTTGCAAAGATGGACGCGTTAATTACAAAAGTTATTTTAATTCCCGTAAGTTGAATATGCTTGCAAAAAAGGACTAGATGGACGGGACGCTTAATTTTCCGATAAATTGGGCCTACAAACAAGAGATTCAAAGACAATATGAAAACGACCAGCCACTTCTTGGGGGAGGCCATGATTGATCGACGCACCGTCTTTGAAATTCATCGCCTCTATGATATCGGCTACTCGGTTCGGAAAATCGCCGGCACCCTGCAGGTCAACAGAAAAATCGTGGACAAGTACCTTAAACATCCAGATATTTCCAAGAATTCCAGCAAGAGAGTCAGTAAGCTTCAGCCATTTGAAGAAGAAATCTCCCGCCTCCTAAACATCGATCCCAAAGCCTCCGCGGTCGTCATTCGCCAACGATTGGCTGAATTGGGATTTGATGGCGGCATCACTATCCTCAAGGACTATCTGCAACGAATAAGACCATCAGCCAAGAAACAAGCTTTTATTCGATTTGAATCCGCTCCGGGCGAACAATGCCAAATCGATTGGGGACACTTCGGTTCTTTAGATTACGAAGGGCACAAAAGAAAACTTTACTGTCTGGCCGTGATTGAATGCCACAGCCGGATGCTTTATTTAGAATTCACCCACGCTCAAACGCAAGATACCTTACATAGCTGTTTACTCAATGCTTTCCGTTTCTATGGCGGTTCCCCAAAAGAACTGGTCCACGATAATATGCTCACCGCCGTTTTGGAGCGTGAAGGGTCTCTGATCAGATTCAACGAAGCCTTTTTAGACTTCTTGCGCCCTTTTAAAATCACACCAAAAGCCTGTCACGTCCGTCAACCCCAAGAAAAAGGCAAGGTGGAAAAAGGCGCTATCCACTATATCCGTAAGAACTTTTGGCCCTTAAGGTCGTTTAAGGATTTAACCGATATTCACCGCCAGGCCAACCGGTGGCGAGATGAGGTGGCCAATGTTAGAATCCATAATACGACGGGCCAACGACCTATTGACCGGTTTGAGCCGGAAGCTCTAAAACCATTACCCGAGTTTCTGCCGGATTGCCGGGAATTGGCTGTCCTAAAAGTCCATACTGACTTTTCCATCCGCTTTGGCGGCAACAATTATACCGTACCTCCTTACGCAGTTGGAAAAATGGTTACGGCCAAAGCCGATCACCAAACCCTTACCATCTATGACCACGATAAACCTATCGCCTCTCATCCACGTTCATGGAAGCGGCGGCAACGAATCGAACTTCCCGCCCACCATGAGGCGGCCAAAAAACAGAAATACCGGCAGTGGACTTCAGAGGAAGTGGCCGTCTTTATCTCTCTGGGTGAAGAAGCAAAAACATACCTTGAATGCCTGGCTGAGGCTAATCAACCGATTAAACAAAACGTCCGTAAGCTCCTGCGGCTCAAAGACGATTATGGCGTCTATTCCCTTATGACAGCTATTAAAAGGGCCTCTTTGCATCACGCCTATGGCGCACACTACGTTGAAAATATCCTCTACCAGGAAATGACGCCCCAAAGACTTCAACCGCCGGTGAAGTTAAAGCAAGAGCAGCTTAATCAGATCCGATTAGAGGAACCATCCTTAGCCGATTACGATTCTCTGGTCTTAAAAAGGAGAAAAAGACATGACCGAGATTGATCGCCTTAAAGAAAAGCTCATCAACCTCCGGCTAAAGGAAATGGCCAATAATATAGAAAATCTCGTCGCTCAAGCGGCTCAGCATAACCGCGGCCCCATAGACATCCTCGATCAATTGGCGGAGATCGAACTTGAATATCGACGTCAAAAAGCCATCAAATCAAAATGGAACCAATCTAAACTGACCGAAAAAATAACCATCGATCAATTTGATTTTAATCATCATTCGTCTCGGAAAGAACAAAAAACGCACATTATTAACCTGCTATCAACGGACTTTATCAGAAGCCGGGTCGACGTAATCCTTATCGGCAATCCTGGCGTCGGTAAAACCTTTCTGGCAAAATGCCT
>JADFYN010000446.1:2289-2754 GCA_015233055.1 Deltaproteobacteria bacterium | reverse complement strand
AAAACCTTCCTTGATGCCTTGTTGCCGGTGGTGGCCATGAACATGGAAATCCTGGCAGGCAACATCGAGACCCGCCAACTTTTGGAAAAGAGCCGGGAACAAGCTCAGGCCCTGGCCGCCTCGGAACAACAACTATTGGTCCGTCGGGATGAACTCGAGGAGATCAACACCCGGTTAGGCGACCAGGCCCGCGTCCTGGAAGAACAGGCGGAAGAACTTGAAGCTCAGAAGGAGTCATTGTTGGCCCAGCGCCGGGAACTGGAGACAAGTAAGGAGGTCCTGGCCCAGACCGAAGAACGCAGCCGGCTGATTCTCGGTTCCATCAGCGAGGGCATTTGGGGTCTGGACTCGGAAGGAAATACGACCTTTGTCAACCGGTCGGGTGCGGCCATGATGGGTTATACCGAGGAGGAGCTGATTGGAACCTCCATGCACGCTACGGTCCATTATGCTCACCCGTACGGG
>JADFYN010000446.1:517-2232 GCA_015233055.1 Deltaproteobacteria bacterium | reverse complement strand
TTCCGACGAAGTTTTGTGGCGCAAAGACGGCACTTCGTTCCCAGCCGAATATTTCACGACACCAATCAGAAAGAATGGCCAATCGGTCGGCACCGTCATTGTCTTCCGCGATATAACTGAGTGGAAACAGACAGAGGAGGAGAAACGCACTCGCGAACGGAAGTTCCGCGCCATCTTTGATCAGACCGTGCAGTTCATGGGCGTGCTCGACACCACGGGGCATCTGCAGGAGGTGAATCGCGCCGCCCTGGCCGTGATTGATGTCAGCGAAGAACAAGTGCTGGGCCAACCCTTCTGGGAGACACCCTGGTGGCAGCACTCCACGGAACATCAACAACAGATTCAAGAGGCTGTGCAGCAGGCTGCAGCCGGTAATTTCGTCCGCATTGAGACCGCTCACCCGGGGATCGACGGGCGAATGCGTTTCATCGATTTCACCTTGAATCCGGTCACCGATGATGACGGTCATCTGCTGTTCCTGCTTGCCGTGGGGCACGATATTACTGAACAGCGGAATGAAGAAGCACAAAAAACCGCGCGCGAGGCGCAGTTCAAACGCAGGAATAATACCTTAATGGGGTTGGTGCAAGCCAAGCAACTAACCGGAACTAATTTGGATGACGCCTTGGCCTACATCACCGAAGCCGCCAGTGCCGGATTAGATATCGACCGGGCCAGTATCTGGTTATGTGACGATGAGCGAACATTGATCCGCTGCGTAAATCTATTTGATCGCCGTGAAAGTTCTCATACATCGGGACTGGAGTTGCGCAAGGCGGACTTCCCTGCCTACTTCGAAGCCTTGGAGATCAATCCGACTATCATCGCAGTCGATGCCCAGGATGACCCGCGCACAGCAGCATTTACTGAACCATATCTAAAGCCGCTCGGTATCGTTTCCATGCTTGACGTGCCGATTTGGGTTGGCGGACATATGGTTGGAGTGGCCTGTCATGAGCATCGGGGGACTTTGAAGGAATGGAGCGACGAAGAACTGGGATTTGCGCGTTCAATCTCAAACTTTGTGACTATTACCATGGAGTCAAGTGAACGGCGAAGAGCACAACAGACTGCCGAAGAAGCCACCAAGGCGAAGAGCGACTTTCTGGCCAATATGAGCCATGAAATCCGGACGCCCATGAACGCCATTATCGGTATGGCCCACCTGGCCTTGAAAACCGATCTGAATCCCAAGCAATATGATTATTTGAAAAAAATTAATACCTCCGCCAAATCCCTCCTGGGCATCATCAACGACATCCTGGACTTCTCCAAGATAGAGGCGGGCAAGTTGGATATGGAACGGGTCGAGTTTGATCTGGCCGAGACCATGGATAACGTAGCCAACATGATCACGGTCAAGGCTCAGGAAAAGGAACACATAGAGGTCCATTACCGGATCGATTCATTGGTGCCGTTTTCCGTGATTGGCGATCCCTTGCGGTTGGGCCAAGTCTTAATCAACCTGGGGAACAATGCGGTGAAGTTCACCGAACGCGGTGAAATCGTCCTGAGCGTGGACCTGATCAGCAGCACCGACCAGCAGGTAAAAATCCGCTTTTCCGTCCGGGACACCGGGATAGGCCTGAGTGAAGAGCAATGCGGCAAGCTGTTCAAAGCCTTTTCCCAGGCGGACACCTCCACCACCCGGAAATACGGCGGTACCGGCCTGGGCCTGACCATCAGCCGGCGCCTGGTCAACTTGATGGGCGGAG
>JADFYN010000446.1:0-481 GCA_015233055.1 Deltaproteobacteria bacterium | reverse complement strand
TTCGGCGTGGGCTCCGGCCAGAAGAAGGAAAAACGCCACGGCTCTGATACCTTTGTCGGCAAGCGGGCTTTGGTTATCGATGATAATCGGACGGCCAGGGAGGTTTTTGCGGAGATGCTCCAGGCCCAGAGGTTCGATGTCAGCCTAGCCGCGTCTGGAGAAGCCGGTTTGGCCGAATTGGAAAATGCCCCACCTGAGCATCCCTATGACATTATTCTGATGGATTGGAAGATGCCCAGGATGAACGGGATCGAAACCAGCCGGCGGATTAAGAAGCTGCCCAATCTTCCGGTAGCCCCTAAAATTATCCTGGTGACCGCCTATGCCCGGGACGAAGCCGTCAAAGATGCAGAGAAAGCCGGATTGGACGGGTTACTGATCAAACCAGTCTCGCCTTCCAGCCTGTTCGACGCCATTGTTGACGCCTTCGGCCGGACTGAGACCCAAAAACTGGTCCAGCCTAAAATCGACCGGGAATCTG
>JADFYN010000445.1 GCA_015233055.1 Deltaproteobacteria bacterium | reverse complement strand
GGCGATGCCCTGGGCTAACCTAGAGCGCCCCGTTGGGGCTTATTTGGAATGGGCCATTTTATGAATAAAGCGTGCGTGATTTCGCTTAATTCAACAGCATTGGGGCGCTGCCCTGGGCTAACCTAGAGCGCCCCTCCGGGGCTGATTTGGAATCGGCCGTTTTATGAATAAAGCGTGCGTGATTTAGCTTAATTCAACAGCATTGGCGGGCCGGCGTCGGATCTGTTTGTTATTCCGGTTCCGGCGAGTCGTCCTCGGCTGGCTCAAAAGGGACCGTCTTAAACCGGTCCTCACCTTGTTTGACCAAGAGTTCCACCTTGGTTTCGGCTTCATCGAGTTTGGAGGCGCAAAATCGGGACAGGCGAATTCCTTCCTCGAAGATATTCAATGCCTCTTCCAGAGGCAGGTCTCCGCCGTCCATCCGGTTGACGATGGCTTCCAACCGGCCCAAGGCTTTCTCAAAGGTCTGGTTTCCTGTTGTTGCGGCTTTTTTCATCAGGTTCCTCGGTTATTCAGGTCCTCCCCGGATTTTGGGGATGAAACGATTATTTGGGGGTGGGGCAACGCCGCGTCATCAAAGGACACCGCCGCATCCTTAAAGTTTTCTATGTCTCTTCCGGTGCCTGGCTCAATTTTTCCACCCGAACCTCGGCCGCTCCCCTGGCGAACATGATATTCACGGCATCTCCCGGGTAGAGCATGGCCGCGTCCTTGACAATGGCCAGGTCCGGTAAGCGCCGGCTGAGGCTGTATCCCCGGGCCAGCACGGCCAGAGGGCTCAACGCGTCCAGGCTTCCGACCATCCGGCCCAATCGTTGGTTTAACCGGCCCAGGTAGGTCCTGGCCAAGCCATCCAGGTCTTTCCGCAAGGTGGTCAACCTTTCACTCTTTCGGCGAATGTCACCGATAGGGGAAAGCAATCTCAGTTTAGCATAATTTCCGTCTATTTCCCGGCGGCTGGATTTGATCGACGCAGTGGCCGACCGGATCAATCGCCCGGTCAAATCATCGAGTCTGAGACGCTGGTCAGCCAGACGCCGGCTGGGGGAAATCAGCCGGGCCGAGATGTGCCGCAGTCTTTCCCGGCCAAGGGAGACGGTTTGTTTGACCCGGTCGGATAATGTCAGTTCCAATTGCCGGACACCTGCTACTAAGTCTGATCGCCGGGGGACAATCATTTCGGCCGCGGCAGTGGGCGTGGCGGCTCGCACGTCGGCCACCAGGTCACAGATAGACAGGTCGATCTCATGCCCCACGGCCGAGACCACCGGGTGCCTCGACGCGGCCACGGCCCGGGCCACCACTTCCTCATTAAACGCCCACAGGTCTTCTAATGAGCCGCCCCCCCTGGTCACCACAACCAGATCAACATCATCGAAGCGGTTCAGGTCCGTCAGGGCCGCGGCGATGTCTTTGGCCGCTCCTTCCCCCTGGACTCTGACCGGATAGATTAACACCTCCAGCCCGGAGAACCGCTGGTTAAGGATTTTCAGGAAGTCCTTGACGGCCGCGCCTGTCGGGGAAGTGACCAGGGCGATCTTAGTCGGTAAGAAGGGCAGGGGCCGCTTTTTTCCGGGATCAAATAATCCTTCCTCTTTTAACCGTTTTTTGAGCTGCTCAAAGGCCAGTTGCAGACCGCCCAGACCGGCAGGTTCCAAATACTCAAAGATGAGCTGGTAATCGCCTCTGGGTTGATACAGGCTCACCCGGCCGTGCCCGACTACCTTCAGCCCATCCTCTAATTTAAACTTGAGCAACCGATTTTGGAACTTAAACATGACCCCGTGAATCTGGCTATGGGCGTCCTTTAGCGTAAAGTAGATGTGCCCCGACGAGGGCCGGCTGAGGTTGGACACTTCTCCTTCCACCCAGATGAATCCAAATTTGGCTTCCAGAAGGGTCTTAATCTCTTCGTTTAGTCTACTGACGGAGTAGATCCGTCGTTCCACTATTTGCGGCCAGACGTTTTCCATAATGGCAGTCCAAGGCTGGTAGATGGCTTCTTGATTTATCCGGTTGTGCAATATATCGCCGCGCCGAAGGTCATCCCGGACTTCTTCAAGTTTGATTATCCCGGCGATTTGTTTGACATCGCTACCACATTTTGACCCTTCGGACAACCACAAAAGATGATTTCCATATGTCGGGCCTGATTTAGGGCCGTTGCGATGAATAGTTGCGGTGGATTTCAACGGCAGGTTATGGTTTTGGTCGTTGGCCTCCGGCCGCGGAATATTTATTGATTGAATTGACGCCTTAAATTAGTTATAATTAAGAGCGGATGCCTTTGGCTCAAACAGAGTGATCTGATCCCGTAAAATCGAGGCGAGCTATGAAATTAACCGCGGTGTTTCAAAAGGTTCCAGAAGGCTACATCGGTTTTGTGGAAGAACTGCCCGGCGCTAATACCCAGGGTGACACGCTGGAGGAAACCAAGAGGAATCTGATGGAAGCAATTTCAATGGTGCTGGATGTCAACCGAATGTTGGCTGAAGAATCGCTGAAAGGCCGAGAGGTGATAAAAGAGTCGTTGGACCTGGCGGCCTTTCGCCAGAGGTGACTTTTGGGGAGTTTCCCGTGGGTATCGATGAATCTTTAACAAATGAGATCGTCAGACGTATTCTGACCGTGGCCCGGCCGGATAAGATAATTCTCTTTGGTTCCGCGGCATCGAGCCTGATGACCAGTGACAGCGACATTGACCTGCTGGTTGTGGAACACCATATTGCAGACCGTCGAGAAGAATATGTCCGCATCAGA
>JADFYN010000444.1 GCA_015233055.1 Deltaproteobacteria bacterium | reverse complement strand
TCAATTTCCCAGGAAGACATCATGCGGTACGACGGCGTCGTTTTCAGGCCGCCCAGCGAGGCCAACAGCCTTCTTATCCAGGCCACGGTGGGGTGCCCCCATAATAAATGCACCTTTTGCGGGATGTATAAACACAAACGGTTTCGCATCCGCAACGTGGCGGACATAAAGCAAGACCTGGAATCGGGATATAAGATTTACGGTCCCGGGGTCAAGAGCATTTTCTTTCCCGACGGCAACTCCATAATTATTAAGACGGCCCAACTAATTGAAATTCTAAACTATGCCCGGCAACTGTTCCCTGACCTGGAAAGAATCACGGTCTACGGAGCGGCAAAGTATGTTATGCTCAAAAGCGTGGCGGAACTTGTCGCCCTGCGGCAGGCCGGACTCAGCCGCATCCATTCCGGGATGGAAACCGGCGATGAAATCATTTTAAAAAGCATCCAGAAAGGCTGTACCCCGGATGAGATCATCCAGGCCGGCCTCAGAGTCAAGCAAGCCGGGATCGAACTGAGCCAGTATATCCTGGTGGGGATCGGAGGCACGGCCAGATGGCGGGAACACGCCATAGAGAGCGCCGGAGTGCTCAACGCCTTTGACCCCGACTTCATCCGCTTGCGGACTTATGTTCCAGTCAAACAAGCGCCTTTGTGGTCGGAATACGCGGCCGGGCGCTTCATCCTCCCCGGACCGCATCAGGCCCTGGCGGAGATAAGGCTGATGATCGAACACCTTAACGTAACCAGCCACATCGTCAGCGATCACGTGTCTAACTATTGTAACATTTCAGGAAAGCTTCCGGAGGATAAGGCCGAACTCCTGGCTGAACTCGACGCCGCCGGGAACATCCCTGAAGACCATTTCCGTCCAGCCTTAATCAGTAACCTGTGATCATAATCTGTAACAAGGACATTTACTAGATGAATAGACATCTCATCAGTTCTCTTGCGATCATTCTGGCCTGCTCCTTGACCTCCTCCTGCTCCGTGATTACAGCGGGAAAGTGGGTCCCGCCGGCTCCGGCTACGACCCCCCAGGCCGCGCCCGGCGAAAAAGATAAGGCACCGGCAAAGGAAGTAAAACCATCAAGCCCGGAAGACCAAAAGGCGCTCAAACAGACCCGCCTGATGGACTCTGAGGTATTGGCTCCAACGCCGCCTTCCAACAAAGAGTTGGCCCAATACTATTTTGCCCTGGCTGAAATGGCCGCCTTTAACGGGGCATTGGACAAAGCAACGGCGTATTATCAAGAGGCCGTCAAACACGATCCGACCTCGGCCATGCTGGAAACGGACCTGGCGGAGCTTTATTTACGGCGAGGGGCGTTAAAAGACTCATTGCGACACGCCCAACGGGCCGCCCAGAAAAACCCCAACTATCTCCGGGCACACTTGCTGTTAGCCGGATTGTACTCGAGTTACAAGGAAACCGATAAAGCCATCGCCGAATATGAAAAAGTAGTATCCATGGACCCGGAAAACAGCGAGGCCTACCTTTTTCTGGGAACACTTTATGCCCAGAAACAAGAGGTGGACAAAGCCATAACGACCTTGAAGCGATTAATCGAACTCAATCCCGACTCGGTCATGGCTTTCTATTATACCGGAAAAGTCTTTCTAGACGCCAATATGTTAAAAAAAGCCAAACCCTATTACCAGAAGGCGATAGAACTCAGACCGGACTTTGAACCGGCCATCTTCGATCTGGCCTATATCCTGGAAAAGCAAGGAAGCATTGCCGAAGCTGAGGCGATGTATCAAAATTTGCTGAAGTCCAGTCCCGGCAACTCTCGGGCCAGAGCGCAACTGGGCCGGCTCTACCTGATCTCTCATCAAGATAAAAAGGCCGATCAGGAATTTCAAAACCTGCGCGAACAAGGGAAAGACGATATCGGCGTCAGAATCAAGGTCGGGCTGATTTATTTTGAGCAAAGAAGACTTTACCAGGCCATTAAAGAATTTAGCCTGATTCTTTCCGCCCACCCGGAGAATCATCTGGTGCGCTACTACCTGGGTTCGTGTTATGAAGAGCAGAAAGTGGCTAACCAGGCCGTGGAGGAGTTCGGTAAAATTCCACCCGCTGCCCCGGTTTATACCGATGCCCGGATTCACATGGCCTACCTCTTGGAAAAGGAAAACAAAAAAGCCGAGGCAATCAAAGTTTTAAGTGATTCTATCCAGATAACAAGAGATAAAACAAACTTGCATCTGGCCCTGGCCACCATCTATGATGAGGCCAAAGATTATGGTAAAGCCATCGAGGTGATAAAGAAGGCTCTGGAAATCGAACCCGGCAACGTCGAGCTTCTATTCAGGTTGGGCGTGATTTATGACCACCAGGGCGATAAGAAAGCCGGTCTGGCGACCATGGAAAAAGTCCTGTCCATTGATCCAAATTATTCCAATGCCTTGAACTACATTGGCTATACTTATGCGGAACAAGGGATTAAACTCGATGAAGCGGAACAACTAATCAAGAAGGCCGTCAGTCTCGACCCGGACAATGGTTACATAACCGACAGCCTGGGTTGGGTATATTATCAAAAGGGCGACCTGGACAAGGCCCAAACCCAACTGGAACGGGCCTACCAGTTAGTCAATGACGACCCGACGATTACGGAACATTTGGGCGACATCTATCTTAAGAAAGGACTACTCAAACAGGCCCTGGAGATGTACAAAAAGGCCGTTGAGCTGTTGCTGGGAAAGACCAAAGATAAAGACCAGGAAAAAGATCTTGGCCGGATAAAGGGGAAGATTGAG
>JADFYN010000443.1 GCA_015233055.1 Deltaproteobacteria bacterium | reverse complement strand
AATTTATTTAACCATGAAAATGGAGTCCGGCAAATAATGGCCGGCACAGCCTAAATTGTATTTGTCCGGCCAGGGAGGCGGCGCGACTGGTTCAACTCAGCGACCGTTTCTCTTGACCGGATAGATAAATCGTTGGCGATAAAAACCTTGAGTTATTATGATCCGACGGCTCCCATCAAAAGGAGTCGTTTTTTTGTTTACTAGATCGAGGCAAATAGGGTAAGATTCTAATTTATTGCCTCGAACCGCATGGGTGCAGGCGGTTGAACAAGGGAGGGGCAGGCTGCCATTCATGTTTTGTCAGGCGGGAGTGGACGGCGGGGGGCGACGATGCTTTTTCCTCAGCTTCTCGCGATAACTGAAGCGGATCCGTTTGTGGATCATTCATGATCCTTAAACTAGTTTGTGGTGCATGAAATGAAAAATATGCACTACAAACTAGTTTGTGGTGCATTGATGAGCCACAACGATGGTCGGCTGGACGGAAAATCCGGCCGGTGATTTTTGACCCCAAATAGGGTTGGTGCTTCAACCTTCCGGAATCCAACACCGTCAGCCTTCGGCCTGTCATTTGGTCTAATTCGATCATAACCCGCTTTGCCACGGATCTACACTATGCCTAAAGAAATAACTCACTGGTTGATTGCCCGGCGGTTGGCCCAGAAGTTGGATGGAACCGGCTATACCCCGTCATTGCGGCAGAACCCCAATTGTCTCATGCTGGGGGCTGTTTTTCACGATGTCTTGTTTTACATTCCGCCTTATGCGGCCATAGCCGACCATTGGCACGGCATTGACGGTGAAGATACCTTTGAGATGGTCAGGCGTCTCTCAGCCTCAATTGATGAACCATCTTCCAGAGGACCTATGCGGGCATTTCTGGTCGGGGTGATTTCCCATATTTTTGCCGACATCACCTTTCACCCCATGATTTTCCACCTGACGGGCCAATATCACGACGCTGACCGGCGAATGCGCTCCCAGGCCGTCCAGGCCCACCGGTTGTTCGAAACCAGGCTCGATCTCCTATATTGCGGGGGGCTCAAACCGATCAAGTCTTTTTCCCTAGGTGACTATATCACCGGCGCCGAGATCCCGTTCAAGTCCCTGATCCGCAAAGTCTGCCGCGAGTTAGTACCCGATGGGTTGGTCGCCGCCGTGTACTCGGCTTATCAGGTCTTTCGGCTGGCCCAGTTCATCGCTCAGCGCGAATATTTGGCCTCATGGCTCCATCGAGTCAGGGCCGGGCTACCTGACCCGGCCAGGGAGATCGCCTCGTTGATGTACGCCCCCCAACTGGCCTCCCCGGCCAATCAACTTCCAGGCGAGCTGGCTTACCGTCATCCAGTAACCGGGCAGGATGCCGTCGGCCACTTAGACGCCATGCTGGACCAGGCCGCCACCAGAGCCGCCGCTTTTTGCCGCGAGATCGAACCCGCCATCGTTTCCGGCCATTCGGTGGACCTCCCGGAGCCGGGACCATCCATGTTGACCGGCCTGCTCGGGCAAAAGGTCAGCGAGATGAAGTATTTCTCACATGGCGAATACTCTGTCTTCTGATCCAATGTTGCTGAATTAAAGCAATGTTGCTGGTATTTCGGTACCTCCATTGTTTGAACCTTGATTAAGCTGATTAACTGATAGGCTATGAGAAAAGCAGGCCGTCTTCGCATTAGACAGATGGTCAGCCGTGGGGAGGCAGACTTCATAGTAAATCATGTAATCAGGTTAATCAAGGTTCAGACAATGAAGCGGACTCCAGTCCAGGTCGCAGCTTAATTCAACAGCGTTGACCTTCTAACCTGAGCTGATTCGGTCTCAACCAGGTATCTCCATCCTGGAGAGGCACGGCGCCGGCTGATGACAGGACAACTGCCTCCAGGCCGGGGGGCGAGTATGTTGCAGGACCTGAACCGGCCCAGGTCGAGTTATATCCCCTTCAGCATTTGAAAAGCCCTCTCATACTCTCTCAGCATCCTTTGCCACTTCTGCAATTCCTCATGGTCATCGCGCCATTTCCGGAAATCTCGATTCTGTTTAGGCGGCCCATCCTGTTCTGGAGTCAACAAGAAGGCTTCCGTAGTCATCCCGTGTTTCTTCTCCCGGTCATCGAGCGCCTTGGTTAACTGCTTGACAACCCGGCGGCACAGGGAGATCTCTCGGCCTATGGATATCTCGTACTCGTCCGTGTGCATGGCAATCCTTTACTTCAAATAGGTGGGTGTCGAAGCTTAGTCGCAATACGGATAGATTACCTTGCTACGTTTTGAATCGCAAATGAATTCTTAACATCCTTCGTCGTTGACGCGTTAAGGCGCGGGTTGGACGCCTGTCCGGCGGTGTGCCCGGCATTCTTTTCCGCCGAGGGTAAGGCTTGATTAGGGAGTAGGCTGGTCTAAGTCACGGTACCCTCTTTCTGGTTTTTAGCTTAAGGTACGCATCAGCGGCCGGCAACCCTGAAGCCGGTGCGTTATAGGAACACGCCACCAATTTTCACCGTACGGTTACTCGTTCAGCTTCGAGCTATCCTTTCGATGATTCTTGGTTATTCTTTCTATAGTCTCTTAACATAGCCAGCTAACCCATCTTTCGTTACCGTAACTGAATCTTGGCCAAAGAAAGTTTTATATCGATCCGCGGCTATGTCGTCCTCCAATAGAACAACATCAATGGCCTTCTCAGGGATAGTTTTTTCATACTTTAATTGAGCTGTCTTCAGCAAATGCTTGAATTCGTAGTCTGCATATGGGAGTGAATACCCAATAAAT
>JADFYN010000442.1 GCA_015233055.1 Deltaproteobacteria bacterium | reverse complement strand
AAGATAAAGGACGTCAGGCGATGAACGCTTCCAGGGTGAGCCTTTTTGATGTAGATGTGGACGTCCTTACGATGAATTCATTGCTCGATCGCATCGAAGAGATGATCCATACTCCAGGTTGTGCGCTAGCCTATGGTTTCAATGCTCACTCCATCCAACTGGCCGGATGCGATCCAATCTTTAGTGAAACTCTGCGACGGAGTGACATTGTTTATGCAGATGGCGCCTCCATTCTTCTGGCCGCCCGTTTGTTGAGGGCTTCTCTTCCGGAAAAGCTCACGACGACTGATGTCTGGATCGAAGCCTGCCGGTTTGCCGAAAGGAAGGGATACAGTTTTTTCCTGCTGGGCGGCGAACCAGGGCTGGCCGAACTAACAAAGCGAAAGACTCTGGACAAATACCCCGGCCTGAAGATTGTCGGGACACATCACGGCTACTTCGGCTCCCAGGATGACCACGTCATTGCATCCATCAACGCGGCGCACCCTGATATACTTTGGGTCGGCATGGGAGATCCGCGCCAGTTGCTGTGGGCTGAAAGTGTCCGCCGGCGGCTTGATGCCGGCATCGTCATTACGTGTGGCGGGCTCTTTAAGTTCGTCTCGGGTGTTGTAAAGCGGGCTCCGGACTTCATCCACCGAAACGGCTTTGAGTGGATCTACAGAATCGTGCGGGAACCATTCTTGTGGCGACGTTACGCCATGGATCTCCCGCGGCTCGTTCTGCGCATACTGGTGGTGAAAGCACTGGGAAAAAATCGGAAAATTGTTCAAAGCAATAAGTAGAATTACTGAGATGTTCCAAAAAAAATTGACCCGCCGGGTGATACGATGTATAATAAAAAAATTAATCTTGAAACCTGAGGCCCTTTATTTGTGGTCGGGTATGACATGCATTTTATGAGATGGTTCTCTACGGGCCGTAGTGACCAGAGCCTTCAGCCGAAGGCAGGGCATCGAAGGCAGGGCATGGGGACGTCAATCTGCGACTACCTAACCGGCCGGAGTCGGCCACAACTGAATATTGAATTAACCCGGCCCCCCGGTCAAGGCGACCAGGACTTAGGACAGACATGATACCACAGGCACAAGCCAACATCCTAATTGCGGTTGATGGCTCAGATCAATCATTTGAAGTTGTCCGGTATGTGGGGCGGATCATCCCGCCGGGCCGGGCTGGGTTTACTCTGCTGCACATTGCCCACGAAATACCGGAAAGTTTTTGGGACACGGAGCAAGACCCCCGGCCCGGTCAAGATGAAATCTGGGTTGAGTCCGTGGCTGCCCCGCAGCGCCGCGTAATTGATGTTTTTTTGGACAAAACCAGGCAGGAACTCCATCTATTGGGCCATCAAGATGATTTGGTCACGGCTCTGGTAAAAAAACGACAGGCGGGTGTGGCTCGAGATATCATCAAAGAAGCCCGGCAGGGATATCAGGCCCTGGTGTTGGGGCGCCGGGGTTCAAGTCGGTTGCCGGATCTGGTTTTTGGTAGTGTTGCTACCAAGCTTCTGGATTGTTTGACTGATGTGGCGTTGTGGGTGGTGGGCGGCTCCCCTGATCCGGGCAAGCTGCTGGCCGCCATGGACGCTTCTGAATCAGCCATCAGGCTGGTCGATTATGTGGGTCAGGTGTTCGAGGAGTCTTTGCCGGAACTGATTCTATTCCACGTTATCAGGGATTTCCGGATGACCCTTCCAGATGCGGCTCGCGACGGTTTGAATGATGACGCCAAAGAATTAACCAGCCTGGCCGGCGAACAGGCGAAACGAGCCGCCGCGGCCATGGTTCCCCTGCTGCAGCAAGGTGTTAAGGCTTTAAGAGACAGGGGGGGGCGGCTTGAAGACATCTTGGCCAAAATCATCACCGGAGAACCAAGCCGCTCTGGAGCCATTATCCGTGAGGCTCGTCAGGGCGGCTATGGGACGGTGGTGCTGGGCCGAAAAGGAGTCTCTCGGGTGGCCGAGTTTCCGTTCGGCCGAGTCAGCCAAAAGGTGATTCAGATGGCCGATGATTTGGCTGTCTGGGTGATCAATTAGGCGGTCGGCCTCCGCTGTCTATTCGCACTCCAGCTTGTACCTTAGCCCCTGAGACTTGCAGACCATCTCCCGGCCGGTCTCCTTTATATCACCTTCCATCATTTCCCTAACCAGCTCAGGAAAAGAGGTCCGCGGCGCCCAGCCCAGTTGCTCTCGGGCCTTGGAATAATCACCCAGGAGAGATTCCACCTCAGTGGGCCGGAAGAATCTGGGGTCAACCCCGAACAACTTATCTCCCGGCCGGACCAATGGGCTAACCTCATATTTTTCCTCAAAGGCCGCCCGATCGAAAGAGTCCACGATCCCCTCCTCAGATAATCCATGGCCTTTCCAATCAATTGTCATGCCGACAGCTTCGCAGGCCGCCCGGCAAAAATCGCGGACAGAGTGTTGCTCTCCGGAGGCGATAACGTAATCTTCCGGATGGTCTTGTTGCAGCATCAGCCATTGAGCCTCCACATAGTCGCGGGCATGTCCCCAGTCCCGCTTCGCCTCCATATTGCCCAGGTAAATGGTATCTTGAAGGCCCATTAAGGCCCGGGCAATACCCCGGGTAATCTTCCTGGTGACAAAGGTTTCACCCCGAATCGGCGATTCATGGTTGAACAGGATGCCGTTGCAGGCAAACATCCCATAGGCTTCCCGGTAGTTAACCGTAATCCAATATCCATATAACTTGGCCACTGCATAGGGGCTGCGCGGATAGAACGGCGTTTTTTCATCTTGTGGCA
>JADFYN010000441.1 GCA_015233055.1 Deltaproteobacteria bacterium | reverse complement strand
AATCACAATCGGCGTCTGATCTCGCTCTAATGCCCGACTAGCACGCTCGTAGAAATTGCGCAGCAGCGTGACGCTGCTAAATCCCTTGCAAATCACGGTTCGGATGCAATAGGTATCTGCGATTGGCTGGAATACCTGGCTTAGGGCATCCTTCTCAATCCAAAGCTCCAGATGATTTCGCTGTTCTTGCACTAAACATCGGCTGTATCCTTCCAAGAAAGACTTTAATTCTTGTTCAAGGAATGCCTCCGGGCTAGTGAAACCCAGCTTGGCAGAAACTCTTCGGCCGCGGTCTTCTATCGAACCCCATTCGAGCATTTCGGCTTTTCTCATGTTTTTGACAAGCTCTGACAGGGTTTTGTAGGCTGATTTCTTATTTGGGATAGCCCCACTCGCAACCAGCCGATAATAAAGTTGCCGCAGCGTCAACGGCCAGAATTCACGTAATTCCTCGGCTGCCTGGATGACCTGCTCCGCAGAGTCTTTTCTTTTTCCACCCCAGCCAAATTTCCGGCGAGTGTTCTTCGGGACTTCGATAATCATTGTCTGTTCCTCTCTTTGATAATGCCGATCTCAATTGAGGGAATTTCCCTCATCTGCCGTGGCCGGACTCATGTCCTGACGAATTCCGTCGAGACATCCCCAGCGCCGGTGCGGCTGGGCGTCATATCTTGCCTTGGGCGGTGAAAGCCCTTGGGCGTCCACGGAATGGACACCCCTTGGCTGGACATCCGCCTTACCTTGACACATCTATCACTTAGAGCCGCACAAAACCGGCCTGTCATCGCTTGTGGTAGCCTTTTTGAACCTCCACTTGGCTGCAATCATTAGATTTAATCGACATTGGTGGCGTTTCCCCATAAAAAGGTGATTAACTATGGCCGCTTGTGAAGCTTTTCGTTTTTAGAAAGCGTTAGTGAAGGTGACTATTTATCCTCTAAGGTAAATATATGTTTGGCTATTTACCAATTGTGATAGTCAATTATTTAGTGCAGTTTTGGTAGCCTGAAAATGTTACATACAATTGTGCTTAATTCAATTCTAATTAAGTTAATTCATGCGACAGAAAAGACTACCGCCCCAGATAGTCACCCCGGCCCCGCCGATCTCAACCGGTCTCCCTGATCATTCGTCGGAGGCGACACTTTTCCCGGTCACGGGTATCGGGGGGGCGTGCGGGATGCTGTGCTCAGTTTAACCACCCCGTCCATTCGGCATATGGTCTCTCTCCATGTGCGCTTGCTTCAACCGCTTTTTGTCTATCCTCAATTTGCCGCAACACCTTCCCCAGGTTAAGAAATTCTTGCTCAATTACTTGCCCCAAAAAACGCATGTATTCACGGCGAGGGAAAAACACCCCGATGTCAAAGCCCACTTCAGGAGAAAGATATTTTATTAACGAGTCAACGTCGAACAGGACGCCCATGGATGGAACTAAGTCTTGGGACACACTTTCCTCGTGATCGTCGTTATAGATAACGACAGGCGCATTGTCCGTGAGGTGTCGAAACGCATGGACTTGAACTTGTCGGTCATCGCTCTCGTATAGACTTATAGATAACCGGTCGCTTTCGCAGGCTTGATACATTCTTAAGTCTCCTTATCGTGCTATGAAATTCTTGATTTAATCGCTTTCTGATTCCGGGGTCTCGGTGAATCCGCCGGGCTGACCGACCGTCCCTGGTCCTGGCCGATCCCATTTCGCCGTCCATTGGTTCCACGGCCAGGCTGGCGTGTAGCCCTGCTCCCCTGGTGATAAATACATTTTTGCCCTCAGGTCATTCGGTAGATTTTGATATCTCTTGTCCTTTAGCTTTTCGTACCGCAGCCAATCAGCTTCGGTCATCCGGAGGAGTTTTGCCGGGCGGTTCACCCCGTGGCCGGGAACTGATGAAACCACTTCCGCACCAAGAGACGATTTGATCTCGGGTAAGGTGATATCTTCTTCCTTTATCTGGCCTTCAGTATTGGTCGTCCCAAGGTCGGCCGCGGCCGAAGTCGGGGATGGCGATGGGTCGTTGCCGGGCTCATCTGGTTCAGCCTTCGGCACCTCGCCGATGGCATCTGAATAAAGAAGAGAGTTCCCTTTTTCTTTATCCGGCAAGTCCTGTGCGGCCAATTGTCGTGAAGCCATCCACAGCCAATATTCAACCCATTCTCTCAAATCAATGCCGCCCTGCCACGCTTCAGTCGGGTCTTTGAAACGGCCTCCTACCGGGTTCTTCGGTTGTAGCAGGTGGTGGCCGTTTGGTAGATTGGCCAACCAACCATTAAATGAATTTTGTGTGCCTGCGTCGTCATCATCAAGGGCGATTAAGACTGTCGGGGCCATCTGGATAAAAGAGAAGGTTTCTGCGTCCGGCCGCGCACTCGCTGAACCCAGGGCGATCACGTTAATTATATCCCCGGCGATCTGAGACAACAGAATTGCGCATAGTTCAGATTCGACAGTGATTATCGGCCGCCCCGGATCATTGCCAATCAGCATACAGGCTGGCGGCCCAGGAGGTTTCAGGCTTTGATATTTGCCGTATTTTGTAATTTCATCTTGGTCCTGCCGCCTAAACTTGAATCCGGCTATGAATCGCTGGCCATCAATCACACGATAAATTGGGATGACTAAACCTCGTGGAATAACAATTTTCTTGGGTGTTCCGTCAGGTTTTAATTCCTGGGACAGTCCCCACGCTTCCCGGCCACAAAACCGGTTTGACGGGTTATATCCCAAGCCAAACTTTACGGCCGCCTCCAGCGTGATTCCGCGGTCTG
>JADFYN010000440.1:521-2771 GCA_015233055.1 Deltaproteobacteria bacterium | reverse complement strand
CAACGGAAGAGTATCTGGATGCCTGCATCGACAGCGCCCAGAAGATGAACGCCGGAGCGCAGAAGTACAACACCCTGCTGGCCGCTGATGTGAAGAAACTCACTGACGAATCCCAGGAGTTGATGCTGGCTCACGAGGAGGTATCGGGTAAAAAGATGGCTCTCCTGCTGCAGGTCCAAAAGGTGCAGGCTCTCCAAAAGGAAGCTGAAGACAACTTAAAGGTAGCCAGGAAAGAATTGGAGCTGCAACAGGGCGTGCTGAAAAAGGAAAAGGATCAAAATCCGGAGCGCCTGGCCCGTCTGCAAGATCAGGTTAATCAGTTGGAGAAAGAAGCCGATTTCATGGCTGAACAAACCAAGCAACTGGCCGACTTGAATTCAAGATTGGCCGGAGCCGCAACTTGATCCGGGTTATCGGTGCGGGTTGTCGGTTCTAGTCCGGAATCGCCGCTCCAAGCAAGGAGAAAACAATGCTCAACGTAATCAAAATTATCCTGTCACTGCTGCTCCTGGTCAGCCTGACCGCCTGTGCCACCACCGGCGACCCCCGCCAGGGCGGGCTATTCGGGTGGAGTGAGGAAAAAGCTCAGCAACGGGTGGCAGAACGCGAACAGACGGCCAATAAACTGCAGGATGACACGGCCAGGTTGGAACAATCCTCGCGGCAACTGGCCCAGGAAAAAGAAAAGAAACAGATTGAAATCGAGGAAGCCAGGGCCGATTTGGCCGCCCTGGAGGATGATCTGGCCCAGATCGAGGAACAAAACAATAAACTAACTTCACTTACTCATGAGCAACAGGCCGAAAAGAGAAAACTCAACAAAAAAGTGGCCATAGTCCGGTCTCAGCCGCCCACGTTTCGGCCGCGGCGATGGACTCGAAATCCTGGGAAAAACAGGCCAGGCAGCATGAACCCCGATCAGCTTCGGCCGCGGCCGGCGGTCCCAACTCTCCGCCTCTCTTCAACGCCGTCAACACCGGCTCCAGAAATTGGTCGTCATCGGACCGGGTTCCCGAAATCCGGTAACCGGGTTTCAATCCCACCCGGTTATAAGTTTGGCCGTCGGGCAAGACCAGGGTTCCGTCGGTGATGATCATGGCTGAGCCATCCCGAAGCTCTTCCAACCGTTGGGTTACCCCCTTGCCATAGCTGGTCCGGCCAATGGACACGGCCCGTCCGGACTGGGTCAGGGCGGCCAAAAATACCTCGGCGGCGCTGGCCGTTAACTCATCTTGCCAGATGAATATGGTGGCCGGCAGATTCAGCCGGGCTTGTTTGTTGACATATGGTATGGCCCCGGCCCTTTTTTTGATGGTCACAATCAGTCTATTTCCCGGCAAGAACAGACCGGCGCAGTCAATGGCCCGCAGCAGATCCCCCCCGGTGTTGCCCCGCAAATCCAGAATGATCACCTGAGCCTGATTCAAACCCGCTAAGGCCGCTTTAAGGTCCGTCAAGGTGTAATTGGTAAACCGGACAATTTTAACCACAGGAATTTGGTGAAGATACGACACCAGCACGGTCTGGGCGGTGACTGGGGCGCGGTTGACTTCGATGGTTAGGGCCTGGGCGGCGGGTCGGGCAATCTTCAGCCGGACTCGGGTTCCGGCCGGGCCGATGATCAGGTCTCGGATGGCCGGCGCGGTCATCCCGGTAACCGGTTGGCCGTTCACTTCCCGGAGAATGTCGCCTGATTGCAGCCCGGCCAGGGCCGCCGGACTTTGGGGATAGGGGAGACAAACAATCTCCCCCTGTTTGTTGGGGTGGATGTCCATCCCGACACCGCTGAAGTTGCGGCTATGACCCTGTCTATATTTCGTATATTCTTCAGGAGTGAGGTATTCGGCGTATTCGTCGAAGCTCTTCAAATACGACTTGAGAGAACCCTGGACCACTTGACGAAAACTAACCGGACTCAGAGCCGATTTAGTTATCTTATCGGCCGCCTCATAATAAAGCTGCATGTCATCATTGGCCGACCAGGTCTTAGTTCCCTGGGCTGGGAGGGACCCGGCCAAGGCGACGAGCAGTAGCCAGGCGCAGCTTACTAACGTTATTGACCGGTGTTTCATATTATCCTGATTATCGGCAATGGTTTTTGACATAGATGGTCATGGCGTTGACGACCCCCAGACGTTGGCCGAAGACTCGGTCCGGCGGAAATGGTTGCACCTGACCGGGCTCGAATTTTCCTCCCCATTCGGAGAAACTGATTTGCTGATAACAATGTTTTCGTTTGGGTCGGCAAAC
>JADFYN010000440.1:0-478 GCA_015233055.1 Deltaproteobacteria bacterium | reverse complement strand
CGTAGCGTTTTTCCAGCCGGATGGACACTCCGTCCGGGCTGATCCGGGTGACCACTCCTTCATAGAAAATCACCTGATCCCCTGATCGGGCTGAGCAACTGTTGGATTCCACAGCCAAGGCCCGGTCGTTGGGTTTGACCGGAGTATTCAAGATGACGGGATCTGCGGCAGCCTTTTTGATCAACTTCCAGTTACCCGGTCCCATCGTCTCACGGACCGCAGAGGAGGCCGACCGTTTCTCCGTCCCCCCGCCGGGTTGTCCCCTGGTGTCGGGGCCCGGCCCAACACCCCGCACAGGGCGCTCCTCCCGAATGACGGCCGGCGGCGCCACCTCACCTTGATCGAACAAGGCGCAGGCCTGTAGCCCCAGGCAGAGCCATCCCGCCAGCGCCGGCCCCCAGATCATTGTCTTAAATGATGGAATAATAACATGCCTCCATTCGCCGGGTGATTCCGGATTAAGGGTCGGGCCGACGCG
>JADFYN010000043.1:3204-17845 GCA_015233055.1 Deltaproteobacteria bacterium | reverse complement strand
AATAGTTTTGTACAACTAACGGTTAAGTGGAGTCGCCAGGTTTTTTGTCTTCCACCAACAGATGAGCCCACTTGACCTTAAGTTAATGACATTGACCAGCAACCAGCAACCAGCAACCAGCAACCAGCAACCAGCAACCAGCAACCAGCAACGTGTAACGTGCAACCCGCAACCCGTTAGGCCGTCCAGGGCCGCGTCGGGATGGCTCGGCGAAGATTGCTCAAGACGTTGAGTGTATGGGTGACGATCTCCTGTTGTTGGTCGTCCATGTTCAGGGGCACTTCTTTGGCCAGGAATCGCCGAAAAGTTACGGCCACATCCCCTGCAATTAAGGGGTGTCCGGAGGCCAGACATAGGGCGGTATGCCTCTCGAGCCGTTCTCGTAAGGCAGTGGTGTCATTCAGCACCAGGTCATGTTTGCCGGCCCGGCCCCGGTTGCATTCAGGGCAAGCAGGACAGAGGTTCCAGAACAGGTTGACCGGAAAACGGCGGAAAGGCGCCAGGTGATCGAGTTCCCAGACGCCGGGTAATGGGCGGCCGCAGTAATGGCATTCAGACAATCCAATGTCTCGGTAGGCTTGCCGGTAACGACGGATTAAGGTGCTGTTCCGGGGCCTCGGCTGGATCCCGGTGGCCTGAAAAAAGGTGTCTACCTGCAAGCCGGCGGAGTAGCGGGAACAGACCTCGGCCCAGCGTTTTAGGACGGCGTCGCGCAACCAAAAGCGCATGGCCGCTAATTCCTGGTAAACGCGGTCCGATAATTGGAGGTACTTCGTGTCAGCCGCCTCCAGTTCGGGGTAAGACATGAGCCCCCGAGACTTCGGAGGCCGTGAATTAGGTTCCAGCCGTGGCCGATCGGGCCTGTCATCGCAGGTGACAACATCGAATAAATGAATTTTCCGCTGCTTGACATTCGGAAACCGGATCAGGGGATACCTGATGATGCCCTGCCGGATTTGGCGTAACAGCCTGGCCGCGGCCGGATGAAGGGGGCGGGCGGTATCGAGGTAATCCATGATGGTCAAGGGGGATCTATCTCGGTCTAGAGCGGGACCGATGAATCGGTGGGTCTGATTTGCGTCTTTGAATTCTTCAAAATATCTGGTCAGGGAGAATGTGGCGGCATGGCCGGAAGTAGGGGCCTGGTTTATCCGGGAGGCCAGCAAGGGCCAATAATATTCCAGGTATCTCCGGGCAAATGTCAGCAAAGGCCAAAGATGGACGCCGTTCCCGGAGCGTCGGCAAGGACTCTCGATGATCAGATCGACCAGAGCTCGAAGCAAGGCGAACTTGTATGTAGATGAGACGTGCCCGAAGGTGAGGATGGATTCAATGGCCCTGGAGGTTTCCATATCATCGACTCCTATGGAAAGGCAAAGGAAAGGGTGCCGATCAGATGCTGCGTGGCGGCTTGTCGTGATTTCACACTAATTATATTTTGGGGCCTATCAAGATATTTTGCAAGGATTTTCTGCTCCGGCTTAGCCCCGGGCCTCCTCGCAAGCTCAGGGTGAAAGGAACTCGACATTTGAGAAGCGCTGGATAGAGAGAACATGCCGATGTTACACTAGATAAGGACAGCAACATGATAATTAACTTTAACATACTGTGTTTGCTAATATTTCCAAAATTATGATCGAATATGGGATATAGACGTCAAGTAATCAGAGTCGATTTAACTAAAACAAATAAAATCCTGATGAGATAAAAACACATGTGGCTGGCGTTAATCTATCTACAACATATTGAGCTATTCTCGTAGTTGGTACGATATACAGAATAACTAAAATTAATTTTAAATAATTTTATATACTATGCTTGACAGGACACGGAGATTTCAGTATCCATTATTGCAACAATATTAATTCAAAAGCTCCCAAGAAACCCAAATCGCCCACTGGTCCAGGGAGAAAAGATTATAGAAAATTTTAGGGGGCACGGAACATGAGCAAATTGAAAAAGGTCAGGGAAGAACTTCTAATGAGTAAGGCGGAATTAGCCCGGAAAGCCGGAATTTCCCCACTGACCGTTGATCGCATAGAAAAAGGCATGGATTGCCGCATGGAAACAAAACGAAAGATTCTACAAGCCCTGGGCATTAATCTGGCTGAAAAAGAGAAGATTTTTGAGATCGATTAGATGTGATTTGAACCTTGGGCCACGGGATTCCGCTCATGAAACTTTCTAAAAAAAAGCCTATAATCGGTCTCGACATTGGGACCCATACGATAAAGATGGCCGAGGTGGTGTCAACCAAAAGCGGCTATCGGTTAACCGGCATCGGCATGGCCAGGATTCCTCCCGATGCACTGGTCGAAGGGCAGATCCAAAACCCAGAGGTCCTTGTCCGGACCATCAAATCTTTGTTTCATAATCTTAAGTTCAAGGTCAGGAATATTGCCACCTCCATTTCGGGCTATTCCGTTGTGGTTAAGAAGATCAATGTCCCCCGAATGACTGAGGATGCTCTGGCCGAAAATATCAGGTTTGAAGCGGAACAGTACATCCCCTTCGACATCAATGAAGTCAATATAGATTTTCAGATTTTAGAACAGCCCAAAGAAGAAAGTATGGCTGATGCCGCCTTTGACCGCATGGAGGTTATTTTGGTTGCGGCGAAGAACGATATAATTAATGAATATGTTGAGCTTATTGATAAAGCAAAACTAACTCCTAGCGTTGTCGATGTCGACGCCTTTGCCCTGGAAAATGTTTATGATACCAACTACGATTATGATGAGGAAGCCGCGGTGGCTTTGGTCGATATCGGGGCCAGCCAAATAAACATAAATATTGTCCAGGGAGGGCTGTCCATTTTCACTCGCGACGCGCCCACTGGTGGGAATCAAATCACTTTGGAAGTAGCTCGGGAGTTCGGGATAGATTACGAAGAAGCCGAACAGATGAAACTGGGTTACAACCTGGATAAAAACAAGCTTATCGCCCTGGAAGACATCTTTATCGCCGCGGCGACTGCCTGGAGCCGAGAGATTAAGCAGGCCTTGGACTTTGTGTCCGGTTCCCTTAGAGGTGGTAAGATCAGCCGGTTGGTTTTGAGCGGCGGCAGTTCCTTGATACCCGGATTCGCCCAATACATGGCCCGAGAATCCGGTATCCCGGTGGAGCATATCGACCCGTTTGCCAAGCTGAGTTTTGATTCTCGAAAAATCGACGCGGAGTATCTCAAGGCCATCGCGCCGCAAGCCGCCATTGTGATTGGGCTGGCTTTAAGACGGGTGGGGGACAAATGATTCGGATAAACTTACTGCCATTCCGGGAAAAAAGAAAACGAGAAAACGTCCTTAGGCAGGTGGTCATCTTTTTTGTGAGCGTGACCGTCGTCGGATTGGTCTTGTTTCTGGTCGGCTATAATCAATCCAGCGACATTGAGCGCCTCCAGGGTGAACAAAAGCAGTTGAACATCCAACTGGTCGAGTATCAAAAAATTCTTGATAAGATAACAAAAGCGGAGAAAGACAAAGAAGAAATTCAGCGTATGGCCAGGGTCATTTTAGATTTAAACAAGAATCGGACCGGGGCCGTTAGAATGCTCGATGAAATGAGCATCCGAATTATCAGCAACCGAATATGGCTGACCAAAATAAGCCAGAGCGGCGGTTCGATGACCCTGGACGGGATGTCCATGGACAATAAAACATTGTCCGATTTCATGGTCGCCTTAGAGGAGTCAAAGTATTTCGCCAACGTCAACCTGGCTTATTCTCAGCAAAGGAAAGTGGACAAATTAGAACTTAAGCAATTTGTTATAAGTTGCACCGTATATTTTGAATCGGAAGGGAAACTGAAAAAAGGGCCGGACAACGCCCCGGATAAGTCAGGAAAAAAGACAAAGAATGGATAACTGCCCATGGCCGGAAAGATAGCAGAGACGATCAACAAGACAATTGAGCCGATAAACAAGATCCCCTTGATTGTCAAGATAATCATTTTCACGGTGGTAATCGTCGGGATGATCGCCGGCTTCTATTTCCTGTCTTATGTCGATAAAGAAGCCAAAATCCAGGAAATATCAAAAGACATAAAAGTATTGCAGGCAAAGCTGATTGAAGCCCAAACCAGATCGCGGGAACTGGCCAGGTTTGAAAAAGAGTTGAGAGAGGCCGAGATAGATTTTGCTCGCATGCGCCAGTTACTTCCCAAAACCGAGGAGATTCCGGCTTTTCTAGAGAAACTTGAGCAACTGGCCAACGATACCGGTTTAGAAGTGCTCTTGTTCCGGCCGTCACCTAAAGAATTACAGCAAGATTTTTATGCGGTTAAGGACATAGATATTATGGTGCTCGGAAAGTACGATCGGGTGGCCATGTTTTTCTATAGGCTTAGCCAACAAGATCGTATTGTTAATGTGAATCGGGTGGAAATGAGTGGATATGAAGAAGCCACCGGAAAACTGCGGACCTCCTGTGTCGCCACCATTTACCGGTATACCGGCAAACCCAAACCGGTTGAGGCGAAACCCGGGAAAAAAGCAAAGTAATAAAATTATGACGAGACTGGCGATTATATTGTTGGCCTGGCTGTTACTCTTGCCGGGCATCTGGGGATGTGATTGGTTGGGAGGGGGCCAAGAATCGAAGCCACCTGCTGCGCCGCCGCCCAGGCCAAAACCTGCCCAACCGGCAAAAAAAGCGCCGGCCAAGGCGCCGGAACCGGTGGTCAACCCGACTCCTGCGCCCCAGGAATATGTCTACTACCCCGCGGGAAAGCCGGATCCGTTCCGTCCTTTCATTGTGCCGCCCTCGGCCACGCTGAAGGATAAAAAGAAGTTCATGGCCCTAACTCCATTGCAGAAGCTGGATATCAGCCAGTTGAAATTGGTGGCCATTATTCAGCGTCCGGGAGGCAGCACGGCCATGGTCCAGGATGCCGGGGGAAAATCATACATCATTGTCAAGGGGACATTACTCGGCCGGAATGACGGTCAGGTCTCGGCCATCTCGGGAGATACCGTTTTTGTCAAGGAAATTGATACAAATTTCTTGGGCGAAAAGAATCCGGTGATTCGAAAGTTGGAGTTCCCCAAAAGTGAAACCAAGGAATGACCCTGTCGGTTACTTGTTGCTCGTTGCTGGTCACTTGTTACATGTCAATGTCATTGAATTAAGCGATGAACAACCGTGCTAACTTTTTTAAAATAGCCCATTCCGAATAAGCCCCAACGGGGCGTTCTAGGTTAGCCCAGGGCAACGCCCTGGGAAATACGGCAGGTTACGTGTCAGCAGGATGGTCAGGAGGTCGACCGGCCCCAAAGTCATCTCCTTTGAATGGGATATCCGGCTACGGCTGAGGTGCTGAATTGCCAAGGATTTTTTGTGGGCACTATAGGTATTTTGTATAGTTGTCGCCCATACCCAGGGCGCTGCCCTGGGCTAACCTAGAGCGCCCCGTTGGGGCTTCATCGGAATTGGCCATTTATTAAAATCAGATCCGATTGCCCTGCACCTTAAGTCAATGAAATTCCGTTGCATGTTGCGGGTAAATAATTTCAAGTGTTGAGTTGCTGTAGTCCACAGAGGGTTATACTTCTTACTGCCCGATGTTGATAAGAAAACCAATCTAAAAATTGCTGTGTGATCCTGGATTATGAGTATCGATCAATCCGCAACCGGCAACAAGTAACAAGTAACGATCAACGAGTAACCAGTAACCATAATTGTTTGGATATTTATACTCCTGGCATAACATTTTCTTGAAGGAGTCAGGTAGATGATTGGACATCTCACCATGAGACCGAGGCCTTGGCGGCCGCTCATCTTATTATCCCTTTCTTTGCTCCTGATGCTGTGTTTGGCGTGTTCTCAGGGGCTGGTCAACAAGCCGCCCGAGGGAGAAAATCAGCAGGTATCAGATAAAGATCGCGTCCTAAAGGAGGTTAACGCCTCCCTGGATGGGCGGGTGGCCGTGGTGAAAATGGAGGGCACGGGGCTGGCCAATTACCATGTTCTTAAAGAAGACGGCCCGCCACGCATAATCGTTGATCTGACCGACGTCAAGTTGGGACCGGGGATAGAACCAAAGCGAGCTTTGTCGCTGGGTTTACTTACCGGGATGTCCGTGTCTGAGGCCAGGGAAAAGGACCGGCCGGTCATCAAAGTGGAACTGACGGTGGCTCCTGAAACGGAGTACGATGCCTATTTAGATGGTCAGCGGTTGATCGTGAAATTGGGCAAAACTACGGACCTGACGCGGACCTCTCGAGACAAAACAGGCTTATCAGGCGCCGCCCCTGCAACAGAGGGAGAGGCGAAAAAGATTCTCTCAGTTAATACCAGAACTCTCGACAACGGCTTCGAAACAACCATCGAAGCGGATGGGGTCATTAAGAATTACAATTCATTCCTGTTGAAAAAGCCTGATCGGCTGGTCATAGATCTGTGGGAAACACCGTTCCCCGGGTCCCCAAAACAAATCGATTCTAAGACGGACATATTGAACGGCATCCGGATCGGCCAACATAAAGACAAGACCAGGTTTGTGATGGAATTCAAAAATGGACAGGTGGACCATTTTATCTCCAAAATACCCAACGGCATGGTTATTACCTTGGGGCCGGCGGCTCAAAAACTGGCCACGGAGAATAGAATGAAGTCGCCCGTTCCGGACGAGGCTACAGTCGCGGCAAATAAGCCCCGACCTGAAGTTTTGACTCCCGACGTCAGCCCGGCCGGTAAACCCGAGGGGGAAAGCGTCCCTGGTGAGGCAAAATCCAGCGCCTTAACCGGGTCCTCCCAGGCCCGGCAACTGAGTCAGGCAGATTTTAAGCCGGATGCATCGCCGGCCGGTGAATCTGCTGCCTTGACCAAGACAGCTAAATCGGCGGTTTTACCTGTGCCCGCGGATGTGACCGAGCAGACTGAACCTAAGGGAGGCGTATCTCCGGTGGAGATCGCGGTGGAGAATCTGCCGCCGGAACCGGGCAAGTCGGCTTCGGCCCAATCAGCCGCCAGGCCGGAATCATCCCAACCGGTCCAGGCACCGGCCGACCTTAACGTAGCATCGACCCCGGCCTCTGGTTCTAAAGCTAAAATTAAAGCCATTCAATTCAAAATAATTCCTGGTGGAAATTCTCGGGTTGAAGTTGTGGCCGACCAGCCGGTCAAGGCCGATGTGATTGATATCGGCGGAAAGACGGTTGTTCTCCGTATCCCCAATAGCGAGTTACCGAAAAAACTTCGACACCCGGTGGAGGCCATGCCGCCGACAAGCGTGGTCAAGAAAATTACCCCCCGGTCCTCTGCTGATGCTCCCGGGGCCACCGATGTGACGATCCAGTTACGGGCCGCGGCGCCTCACAACCTGGTGGCCGCAGACGATGTCCTGATGTTGGATTTTTCCGGCAGCCAGTCGGCCGCGAGCAAGTCTCAACCTCGGACTATGGCCGCCAATCAGTCTGAGACCAGTAAGAATAGCCCGGAATCCATATCCGCCGTTGCCCCGGCCAAATCCGGCTCCGGAAGAATAGGGCCGACACCGGGGATGGGATCGAGTAGCGACAGACAACCGGCTACACCCGAATTAATCGCGGCAATTAAAGACATAGAAAAGGACAGCGATAAGAGTACCGGGCCGGCGTCCAAGACAAAACAAGACGAGGAGATTAGTCGAGGAACAAAAATCTATACCGGCCAGAAAGTATCGCTTGATTTTCAAGAAGCCGACATCAAAAATATTTTCCGTCTGCTTTCGGAAGTGAGCACCCTCAATATTATAGTCTCAGATGATGTTAAAGGTAAAATCACCCTTAGACTGAATAATGTTCCCTGGGACCAGGCGCTTGATCTAATCCTGACAGAAAAAAACCTGGACAAGCTGAATAAGGGAAATGTCATCTGGATCGCCCCGAAAAAGACAATCAGCGCAGAAAGAACAACGGAACTCGAGGCTTTCAAGAAGCAGGAAGAGCTGAAACGGGACCGTCGGGAGCTGGAAGAAGTCGTCACAGACTATATTCCGGTGAACTATGGTAATGTCGAGGACGTGGCCAAACAGGTCAAAGAAATTAAGAGCGCCCGCAAGGACGCCACCGTGACGGTCGACAACCGGACCAGCACCCTGATCATCACCGATACCCGGGCCAAAATCGACCAGGCCAAGTACCTGATTAAGATTCTCGACAGAGCTACGCCACAGGTTATGATCGAGGCCAGGATAGTTGAGGTGACAAAGGAATACAAGAATACGCTCGGGGTTCAATGGGGCGGTTCGGTTACCGGGGGCGCGTCCGCCATTACGGCCGGTGTGGCTGGCGGCACTTCTCCGGCCTTGGTGAATCTGTTGCCCAGCACGGCTATCGGCGCCATGGGCATATCTTTCGGCCGACTGCTTGGAACTAATCTGGTCACTCTTGATGCCCAGTTGCAAGCCATGGAATCGTTGAATGAAGGTAAAGTTATTTCCGCTCCTCGCGTGGCTACCTTGAATAATCAGAAGGCCATGATCAAGCAAAGCGATTCGATTCCTTATCGGACTGCCAACGACCAGGGCGTCATTGTTTATAAAACTTTTGAAGCCGCCCTCCAATTGGACGTGACCCCCAAGATTGCGCCCAATGATTCGATAATTCTCGATGTCCAGGCCAAGACGGAAGTGCCTTTTTCGGTTACAAATTCTGATGTGCCGGGAAAACACACCAAAGAGGCCAAGACTAACCTGATGGTTAGAAACGGTGAGACGCTGGTTATCGGTGGTATTATTAGGAACGAGGACCAAACGAGCCAGGCCGGAGTCCCGTTGCTGTCACGCATGCCGTTCCTGGGTTATCTGTTTAAAACGACATCCAAAGATCTCACTAATTCGGAGCTGATGATCTTCATCACGCCCAAAATTATCACGATGGATCAACCGGGATGAGCCGGCGGTAAATCAATCGCCTTATTCATGCCGGTTGCGGAACTGAGACCAACCTCAAAAGCTGAATCGAGATCTTGCTGATTAGACGACAGACTATGACGTTTGGTAAAGTTAATCACCCGTTTTAATCGGCTTCAAGGCCCAACGAAAGCTCCTACGGCCTATCTGGTAGTCCAACGTCCTATTATTCTGCTTTAATTATATTTTTCATTAATAGATGACCGCCTGGGGGGAGGCGACTCTCCTCTGTGGGGACGTATTTCCTTTTCCATAACAAATTAACTAAATTGACTAACATAAGGACCACAGCTCAACGGCTGATTTGAGGAGAAAGTGACATGAAGACAAGACGAAGTTTATTTCTGATGTTTTGCTTGCTGTCAGGCATAGCTTTGCTTCTGGGCGGTTGCGGCGGTTCAGCAACCAGTACGCCGGGAACAGTGGGCGAATGGAACCCTGTCATCACAAATGCCATCGGCCTTTACAACGGCACGATTCAAACCGATGATGTGGATTGCTTTCCAACCGGATGTCCAACCGGCCAACACAAACTGATGACCAGGCACGACGCCACTATAACCATCAACAACACGGACAACGAGGGCAGCACCACGGCCGGAAAGGCCACCAATGTAACGATGAGTAAGTATACTATTCAATATCGGAGGAGCGAAACTGAATCCCAACCCGCCCCGGTATTGTCAACCCGGACGGTTTATCAGACATTTTCGCTGCCCCCCCGGGTAGCTACCACCTTTTCTGTAGATATGATCGACATCGCCACCAAACAGGAGTTTTCCGATCAGTGGCTCAGCAGCCATGCCGTACCGCCCGACTTTCCGGTTCGTTACACCGTAATTTATACATTTTACGGGAACAACGCTTTCGGTAATGTGGAATGTGTCGTCACAATTGACGTAAGGCTAGGAAACTTCATCTCGCTGGCTGGAACTTCGGGTACAGTTTCGACTTGCGTAGCGAATTAGTAATAACGGATTGCAGATAAGGAGATTGCCATGACCGGCCTGAGAAAATATGGTCCTTTGTTTATTATCGTGTGCCTGGGTCTATTGATTTCCCTGGTGACACTGACTAGTTGCGGCGGTGGCGGGTCAAGCAACAACGCTCCTCTGCCTCCTGAGCCTTCACCCACGGTTCCCGCCAATATCCTGCTCGGGTCCAAGTGGTCCATAGCCAATGTGGATGCGGTGCAGGCCGCGACAATTTATGCCCAGGTAATTGCCCAGAATGGTAAGACGGTACCTGATGGGACTCAGATCAAGTTCACTGCAGACCAAGGGTATTGGAATAACACCCAAACTGAAATTACCACCACGACCATGGGGGGGATCGCCTCGGCCTCGTTGACCTTCGGCCGGACCATTTCCCAAACAACGCAGGTCGGTGTCACGGTTCGGGCCTTGGGGGTCACCGGAGTCTTCGCCACCACTTCGGTGGTCTTTTACAGCAGCGCCACGGCCAGTTATCAGCTTGGCTTATCGGCTACGCCCACGGCGATTAAGTCGGATGGAACCGGACGGTCACTGATTAAGGTCAAATTCACCAACGGCGCCGGAGTTGCCGTACCAGACGCCCAAATCAATCTGGCCGCCTCGTTAGGCGGATTTTTCCCAGGGGGAACCCCGCCGGCCACCTTGCCGGCCACATACAGCCTTATTACAGACAAGAACGGCGAGGCCTCGGTCTACTATACCTATATAAACCCCTCCACCATCGACACAACCGTTCCCAACATTACGGCCCTGATAACGGCCCAAAGTAACTATGTGGACCCGATTTTAGGCCAAACGATTAAGGTTGGCAACTCGATCCTGATTACCCTGACTCCCAATGTTATTATCCCTGGATCAATAAAGCTCACCTGTCCCGTCACCACCCTGAACGTCGGGGGTAATACCACGATCATTACGGCCACGGTCCTGGATACCAAGGGCAACCCCATGCCGGCCGGGTATACGGTTAACTTCACGGCTACCTTGGGCAGCATCACGGGATTAGGGGTGACGAACGCCAGCGGCATAGCCACAGCGGTCTTGACCAGTGGGTTTAAGGCCGGGCCTTGCGTTGTCACCGGTACGGCCGGAGGTGTGTCAGACAGCCTGACCGTGGTATTCTTGCAGGCTAATCCCCTGACCATCGCACCTCCGCTGACAACGTTCACCATCGGGACCGCCAATCAGGTTACTCTTACGGCCAACGGCGGGTCCGGCAGTGTTACATTTACCATGAGTGGCGCCGGCGCAGGCATGAAATTGACCTATCTCGCTCGAAGCGCAACCGTGACCTATGACGGCAGCGCCACACCGGCCGGCGATGTGATTGTCACCGCCAACGATACCCTGACCGGCGAAACCGCCCAGGCGGTGATTAGAATGAACCCGGCCGCGCTGACTATCGCCCCGTCGAGTGCGAACATCCTGACCGGCACCGGCCAGGCCATCACCCTCAATTTCACGGCCACCGGCGGCTCCGGGACGTACACCTGGGCCATCAACATGGGTACCGTGACCGGTTCGTTCACTTTCAACTCCTCCGGCAATGCCGCTCGCTTGATCTACAACGGCGGTCCGGCCACACCGGGCGACATCATCATCACCCTGACCGATGCCAAAACAGGCGAGACAACCCAAGCCATAGTCCACGTCGGTGCGGCTGGCGCACTGGGCATCGGACCCCTGAACAGTACCTTTACCATTGGGACGGCCGGGTCGGTGGACTTTACCGTGACCAACGGTTCCGGTACCTTCACCTGGACGACTTCATTTGCCATATCTGCAGATGCGGCTCAAGACGAACGAGGCGCTCTGCCGGCCGGTTTTACCTTTGCCAGCAGCGGGAGAACGGCCACCCTGGCCTATGATGGAAGCGCGGTCAGCGCCGGGATTATAACCGTCACCGTGACCGATACCATCACCAAAGAGACGGCCACCGGGTATGTCTCGGTGAAATCGGGTGGGGGCGTTTCCGTAGTCAACACCGTGACCCTGAATTCCAACCCGGCCGCGGCCACCCAACTCCCGGCCGACGGGGCCAGTTACTATACCATCTTTGCCACGGCTCAGGATCAAAACGGGAAAGCAGTTCCCAACGTCACCATCACCTTTACCAGCAACCTGGGCACGTTCTGCCCAACTTTGCCCATCGCCGGATGCGCCTCGTCCACCGGAGTGATCACCGCCGTGACCAACAATAACGGCGTGGCCACGGTCTATCTGGTGTCCTCGCAGGCCGGGACCGCCAATGTCGCCGCCTCATCCGCCAACGGCATCACCAGCGCAACTCTATCGTTCACTTTTACCGGCGGTGGCCAGGTGGTTACGGTTAATGAGATTGTCTTGACGGCTGCACCGGCCACCATCAAAGCCGACGGCGTCAGCACCTCGACCATCACCGCCCTGTGCCGGAATTTAAACAAGAACCCGATTCCCAACGCCCAGGTAAATTTCACCGTTTCCCCCTTGGGAACGATTCCCGCCCAGGCCACGACCGACGCCAATGGGATAGCCACGGTTAAGCTAACCAGTGAACGACTAAATACCCCGCTGGCCGGGACGGTGGTTACTGCCACCTCGGGCGCGACTAAGTCTTCCATCCCGGTGGCCTTTACCGGCGCCACCCTGGTCGTCGGATCCCTCCCGTTGACCTTGAATACGGCGAATCTGTCGACCATTACCGCCACCTTGAAGGACGCCTCGGGAAATCCGGTGGTCGGGCAACAACTCGTCCTGACAAATACAGCCGGCACTTTGAGTAGTCAAACCGGCATCACAGATACCAACGGGCAGGTTGCGGTGACCTTGGGTTCCAATGTGGCCGCCACCATTACGGTCACGGTCCAGGTCAGCGGCCCGGCCAGCCAGGGGAATACAGCCACAACTTCGGTGACTTTTACCAATGCCACCTTCACCATTGACTGGGCGCCTAAGCCTTCACCGTTGGTTGTCTCGACCTTGAACAACGTGACGCTTACCGCCACGGTCACGGACATCAATGGAAATCCAATAGCGGGACGCGGCATCACCTTCAGCACGACTCTTGGCTCCCTATCCCCGTTGGCGCCGGTTGTGCTGCCCTGCGCTGGAGTAACTTCGGTCTCGACAGTGACCAACGGGGCCGGCATTGCCACCTGTTTCATGATGGCCTGCACCAACAGCGGCACAGCCACAGTTACGGCCCGAGACGCCGTAACCTCAGCCACCGTCCAGACCAATATTGACATTGCGGCAGCCGTCGCGGCCCTGATCTGCGTGACCGAAGACCCGCCGGTTATCCCGACCACCACTGGTCAGGCAACTATTTCCGCCCGTGTTTACGACGGGGGGGTATGCGCCGGGCCGCTGGGCAACCCGGTGGCCAACGCACCGGTCGCTTTCCGCATTACTCACGGTCCCGGCGGTGGTGAATATCTATCTCCCGGAGTGATCACGACCGACAAGAACGGTCTGGCCACCACCACGTTGTTCGCCGGCACGGTTCCGTCATCCTCGGGCGTGACCATTAAAGACGTGACTATCTCGGCCACGGTGAACGCCCTGGCCCCGGCCACGACCAGTTTGATCATCGCCGGGAACCCCTTCGCCCTTTCGCTGGGATATGACACAACACCGGACTGTACTTGCCAGGCCCCTCAAGGGCATTGTATTAACAACTTTAACGGCACGGTCACGTTGAAAATAACGGCCATTGTCTCCGACATCAACGGCAACCCGGTGGCGGACGGGGTCTGGGTCTATTTTGACACAGACACGGGCATCGTGACGAAGGCTGTAACGACATCAGGCGGAATCGCCTCCAACTCGGTAACGTACAATGATTCTACCGCGCCTACCTCAATACAAGTGACTGCTACCGCCGGTGGGATTATTAAATCGATACTTGTGCCGACAACGAGATGTAATATCATTACGATTTCGGCCTCACCCGCTGCCTTCTCAATCGGGACCGGCTCGAGCATCACCATCACTTTGAATGGCGGCAGTGGGGCTTTTACCATAAACAGCGTCACTTACGGGGCCGGTGTGTGTACCGGTGCGCCAACTCCGTTTGACTGCAAAACCGGAGCGGCCTCATACTCCTTCAAATGGACCAGCTATAACTCAGCCGCACGACAGTTTGTATTTACCTACGACGGAAGCGCTCTTGCCGCCGGGAACATTTCAATCCAATTTAAAGACCTGCAGAGCGGCCAATTGACTAGTTTCCTCAATATTCCGATTAGCTAGTCGGGATGATTTAAAGATAAAATAAAGAACCAAGGCCCGGTGGACCGATCAGATTTCCTAATCGGCAGCCGGGTTGAAACAAAAGACCGAGTCTGATTCATGACGGCTCGGTCTTTTGTTGTATATGGGGGTGAAGAGATTTCTTGTTGCATGTTGGTGAATGATATTGTAAGAGATATTGAATGCCCACATGTTAAGCGACACGCTGGACAAGATTAGTCTCTTTGTTGGATGGGTGATAATAGGTGGAGATCGGATGGATTATGTTTGGCAAATTTTGCATCAGGTGCTTGTTCCAATCACTTGTTTACCGGTAGGTGAGTATCTGGCCTATCTGGAGCATCCCGTAGTCTTGGTCCTGGTGGCCCTAATCGTCCGTAAGTTGATCAAGCTCAAGCGGTTCCTCCCGGCTGCGGGGCTGTGGTCCGTGGTGGGTTACCGCTTTGTTTTTTCACTCATGCCGGACAAAACGGAAGACCATTTTCGGGATCTGGAGATGCTCCGTGGTCAAGGAACTAATGAGGGCT
>JADFYN010000043.1:0-3145 GCA_015233055.1 Deltaproteobacteria bacterium | reverse complement strand
TTGTTTGGGCTTGTCTTGGTTACGTTTGGGGTTGTCTACATTATATTTGTTAAGAGAGATTAGGTAGGGTGGCGTCGGGGTCATTTGTCTGAACCGTGATTAGGCTGATTGTGCTGATGAGCTATGATTATGTGGGAGGTCATCGGGTCGGTTGGGAAGGGTTCAACGTGGACTGGAAGAGACTATAAAAAGCTTGCCGGGAATTGAGTCTCATATTAAAATATTGATTAGCATAGACGGCGGCAGCTTACCCAACCGGGTGGAATGTGCGTCGGCCTATGGCTGCTCGGCAATGCTTTTGAATTAAGGGTGCGACGTTAAGATTTCTCGCTTCGCTCGAAATGACAGAGAGATGGACCACATGAAATGACGATGTAAAATTGTCATTCCGAACGAATGTGAGGAATCTTGTTACGTCTGAAGATGGTCAGGCGTGCTGCTAATTCAACTACATTGGGGCGTTGCCCAGGGCTAACCTAGTGCGCCCTTTCAGGGCTAATTGGGAATCGGCCATTCAAAGAAAATTTCATGCGTTTGCGCTGTGCGGCCCAATATAAATTGATTGACTTGTTGCTCCCGGTTATTTTAGGATATGGCTATAAGTTAAAATAACGCGAATCATTATTTTAGGATGGGACCCAAAACATGCAACGTGGACTGCAGGGACATTTTGTCACCATATCCACCGTGGGCGAAAAGGCGCGGGCCTTCGTTCCCACCCCGCTGCCGCCACAGCCTCCCGTCGAGTGGACACCGGCTCTCCGGGTCAAATTCGATCAGGCCCTATTAGTCCTGGGGCGGCTGGACAGCGTCACCACCCTGCTGCCTGATAAGTCTTTCTTTCTATACATGTACGTCCGCAAGGAAGCGGTTCTATCGTCCATGATCGAGGGAACACAGTCGTCACTCTCCGATTTGCTGCTTTTCGAGATGGATCAGGAACCCGGCGTTCCCCTGGCCGATGTCCAGGAGGTAAGCAGCTACGTCGCGGCTTTGAACTATGGTCTGGGGCGGCTGGCTGAAGGCTTTCCTATGTCCCTTCGGCTGATCAAGGAAATCCACGGGGTGCTGCTGTCTAAAGGCCGCGGCAGTCGGCAGTCGCCGGGGGAGTTCCGACGCAGCCAAAACTGGATTGGCGGTACCCGGCCCGGCAACGCTGTTTTTGTCCCACCGCCTGCCGATCAGGTGCTGGAGTGCATGGGCAAGTTGGAACTATTTCTGCACGACCAGCCGGTACCGACGCCTGTTCTACTCAAGGCGGCTCTGGCCCATGTCCAGTTCGAAACCATCCATCCGTTTTTGGATGGCAATGGCCGGTTGGGCCGGCTATTGATTACGCTGCTCCTGTGCGAGCAAAAGGTGTTGTGCGAGCCGATGCTGTATCTAAGCCTTTATTTCAAAACGCACCGGCGGTACTATTACGAGCTGCTCAATAATACCCGCCTGACCGGAGATTGGGAAACCTGGCTTGATTTCTTTGTCGAGGCGGTCGTGGTTACCGCCACCCAGGCGGTAGAGGCGGCGCGGCAACTTTACGACCTCTCAAACCAGGACAGGGACAAAATCAGCGGGCTTGGCCGGGCGGCCGGATCAGCGCTTCAGGTCCACCGGGCGCTTCTGGAGCATCCCATCGTCACTGCCGGCTGGCTGGTCAAGAAAACCGGCCTCTCCCCGGCGACGGCCAACAAGAGCTTGACCCATCTGGAACGGCTCGGCATCGTCCGGGAGTTGACTGCGCAGAAGCGGAGCCGCATTTTTAGCTATACCAGATACGTTGAGATAATGAACCAGGGGACTGAGTTGCCTGTCTTGTGAGGCCGGTCCAATTCTGGAAAAAGAATGGGGTGAGAGGCTGGTTATTCAAAAGTCCGGCGAATGTTTTCTATCGACATTAGAAATAACGGAGTTCGACGAGTGTCTCAATTGTGAGGAAGAAATATATCCGCAGATTTCGCAGATTAACGCAGATGGAACGGACCTGTAGGCTCATGCGATCATAAGAGCAGTGAGCACACGTTTGAATGATCTACCAGTCGGCTAGTTATGGACCAGGTGGAACACTTTGTAAAATGAGAAAAAAGCCATGATGGTAAAAACTATGGCAATGTAATAATTGAATTGTTTTCTTTTGATGATGTGGGCCAGATACACCCCGACCCGGGCGCCGATGACCACCGCCGGAGCGGCAAAGACCATTATGCTTAAGACCTGGTTAAAATTGAATTGGCCTGATGATTTGAAATGGAATATATTGAACAGGGTGCAGGCAATGGCCGTCACGGCCACCATGAACACCGCCGTACCGGAAGTGTATGGGACCGGGTATTTGTTTTTCATCATCAGATAGTAATGATCTATTTCGCCGATGCCCACCCCGATGGCCCCGGAAAAGAATCCCCCCACCGCACCTAAGAAAGCGCCTAAAGGCTTATTCACGATCTCCAGCTCACCGGGCAACCTCTCCTGCGTTTTTGTTCTGGCTCGATACACATTATTGATGGCCAGGACGACGCAACCTACCCCCATGAGAAAGATTAAGACATCGGCCGGGAGGACTTTGGACATGGCCGCGCCGATAATGCCCAGCGGAAGGGCAAAAATGAGGAGAAAGATGGCTACGTGATACTGGATTTTGCGATATTTGGCATAGCCGTAAAGCCCCGATCCAAAACCGAATACTTCTATGCCTATGGCGTAGGCGATGGCCACCGAAGGTTCCAGCCCATACACGAATAGCAAAACCTGCTCCCAGAATATGGCTCCGTCAATCCCGGTGCTCATGGCCGTGGCCGATATGAGCAAGCCGAATAAGAATACCCCCCAGTAAGTGTGATAATCTATTCTATAGATCAGTTCGGACGCCAAATGGGCGATGTCCATAAGCTCTCCTTAGCAAAATCGCTAAAATCAAAATATTAAGTTCTTCATTCTTCAGTTAAAAGTAGAACGCCGAGGACTCGGAGAAAAAAGATGGGACGAAGAGATTTACCGCCGCGGAACAACCAGCACGGACCGGCGCAGGTGGCCGAGACGGAGAACACAACACACCGGAAAGGTTGATTATCCCGGCGTCATACCCAATGCTGTTGAATTAAGCGAAATCACGCACGCTTTATTCATAAAATGGCCGATTCCAAATAAGCCC
>JADFYN010000439.1 GCA_015233055.1 Deltaproteobacteria bacterium | reverse complement strand
TCTCAATAGCAGGAAATCAGGCCGGAAATCGCCTATAGCCGGCATCTGAGACCCTTCTGGGAAGGGGTGGGATACCTATACCCAACGTCCGGCCTAACCCCAGGAATATTTTCATGGTAATGACATTAACTATCCACGAGCAACAAGCAACAAGCAACAAGCAACATGTAACCTGCAACAAAAAATGGGAGACCTTGGAGATCTCCCATTCATGAGTGTGAAAGTCTGATCATGATTTATTCCGGGCCATGGCAGGCGGGCGCATGGCAAGCCGGAGCATGACAAGCCGGAGCGTGACAAGCTGGAGCATGACAAGACGGAGCATGGCAGCTAGCCGCGTGGGACTCTTTCTTTTCGACGTTAGAGATCTTCAGCACCTGATTCACCTCCTTATATTATACGTTATGTCAGACTACTCGGACGTAAGCAGTTTCATCTGACCCAAGGTTTGAATTGCCGTCACCACTTCGGACAAGAACTGGGTTGGACTCAGGCCGCCGCCGTATTCGGGGTAAAGGGCCTGGGCGACGTCCTCCGGAGTCTGCTTACCGTCACAGTGCTCCAAGAGTTCACGGCCGAATGGGTTAATCTCAGAGACGTCTAATTGCGTTTTTTCTTGTTTGAATATAAGATGAGTCGGCTCCGGCGGATAATCCGCCTTGACCAGGCCCTGTTTCAGGTCGGTGATGATCTGGGGCATAGGGTAGTCAAATTCGGCCAGGATAACCATGGGGCTCTTGAGCGGACGAAAGCCTCCGACCTGGTGGATATCCAGGTTAAACTGACTGGAGGACAGGTCGTATTGACCCACCTCAAGACTCAAGGTTTCGTATCGTATCATTTCCGGCAGGAATTTGAAAGTAAAATCGCGTTGAGCTAATCCACCTTCGATGGTATATAGGCTAAAATACTTATAACAATCCTCCGGTGTCAGGGTCGGCGCATCCCGCTCAAGCTTCCTGGTCAGCCAATTCAACCAGTCCAGAAAGGCCGACGCGATAGACCGGTTCATCTCCCGGCAAAGAAGCAGAAAGGACTTGGGGTAATACCTGATCATAATAGGGAAATAGCCGGCGACCAGGTTTAATTCGCGGAGTTCCAGACCGGGGCAGGGTAGATTATAAAAGCTACTGAAAATAAGCGGATAGGCATCAATCAGGTGGTCATCTTGAGCCTGCCGGCGGTCGTTATGGAATTCCAGGCCCAAAGAGAAATAAGTGTCGGTTACCCTGACTAAACTGTCCTGATATCGTTCATATAGCTCAGTTCCAGGCAGCACGGTGGGCAACTGCAGCAACGGATTATTGTTGCCGACTATCCCGGCCATCAGGGCCAGTTCCAGCGTCGCGTCGATATCTTGGATGTCTTCTTCCGGAAAGCCGATAACAAAACTTAAGGTCGGGATGATCCCATGCGCCGCGGTGTCCCTGACCCGCTCAAACAATATACTATGGTCGATGTGTTTTCGGATAAACGCCAAGGTTTTCTTAGATCCGGAATCGATCCCGTAGCACAAGGACTCGCATCCGGCCCGGTGCATCAAATCAAGCAGGTCGGAGTCAACACTGTCCAGCCGGGAGATACAATACCAGGGTAGATGGTTAAGACCCTGGTCAATCACCTGCCGGCAGAATGATTCCACAAATTCCCGCTTGGCCGTGAACTGGTCAAAGGCCAGGAGAAAACATTCGGCGCCGAAATTGCCGCTCAGGTTGTGCATCTCCGCGACCAATCGGGCCACGGAAAAGGTCCGGCTCCGCCGCCGCCAGAGAATGGATTCCGAGCAATAGACGCACTGGTGGGGACAGCCGCGGCCTGCCTCCAGGATGGCGATGCTGCGGGGGATATGACAGGCGGCCCGGTACTCCCCCAGGGGTGGGGCAAAGCTGTAGTCCGGCAAGGGCAGACAGTCCAGGTCAGGGATGAGGTCCCGATCAGCGCCCCGGATGATCTGATTATTTTGCCGGAAGGTCACGCCCGGGATTCCGCCCGCCGGTCCGATCAGGCCTGCCCGGTTGCCCATGTCGTAATGGGCGACTAACTCCCTAAAGGTAATTTCACCCTCGCCCCGGACAACGGCATCGATCCAGGGGAAGGATTCCAAAGTCATCACGTCGACAAACCCGGCGTTGTGACCTCCGATGACGATCTTGATGGCCGGCCTGACTTGTTTAACCCGTTGGGCGATTTGAATCACGGCGGGATAAGTGGTGCACTGGGCCGAGAACCCGACCAGGTCGGGCCGCCCGGCCAGAATAATCTCGGCGCAATGGTCATAGATCCGGTCATCCCGTTGGAGCACTCCCTGCCGGATGGCCAGGACAAAATCATGGATAACCACCTGGTGGGGGGTCTCCTTCAGGGAGGTAGCCAGATTGATCAACCCCAGCGGCGGCAGATTATACATCGATTCCAGATAGAATGGCGGAAAAACTAAGGTAATGTTCATTTATTACGTTATGACCGTGTCCATTAGTTATGCCGGTAGTTATGCCGGTGTGGGCGGGATAACGCCACACCATCCCATATTCATCCACAGAAGCAGTTTTGGTTTAATCGGCTTCGGTCATGGCCATGATTAGGGCGCCCTTGGCCGTGGTGTTGAATGGGTCTTCGGCCAGGCGGACCGCCGAAATTTCCATCGGCAGAGTAACTTGCTTGAGAGCCTCGGCAAATTTATCAACACAGCCTTTTGGCCTGGCTGAGCCTCCACTTAGTACAATGGGAATGGGTTTAGCTATTTTGGGGATTTGGTCGGAAGTGGTGAGGGCCCGTTCCAGACT
>JADFYN010000438.1:1386-2793 GCA_015233055.1 Deltaproteobacteria bacterium | reverse complement strand
GGGGGCCGATGGCATCGTCAACCCCCAGAGAGACACCTCCTCAGATGACCACGGCATCCGACCCCAAGGCGCCGCAAAAATAGAGGGCCAATACGCTAAGGTCTATTCAGAGGACGACGTCTGGATGGTCTCGGAAAATTCCCTGCTGGCCGGTTTCACCCCTGATATCTCTCCGCTGGCTCTGGAAAAGGCCCTGGAATCCATGGGCTACACCATGGGCCTGATGGAGCGCCGGTTCTTGCCGCCGGACATGAATCAGGTTTTTGAAGGACGGGTAAATCTCGACTGGGCTTTAGGCTCAAGGGATCTGGCTTCGATCCTCTATTCTTTGTCCGTTGAGATGCCCAACGGCCTCAAGGTAGACATCGGCCGGGCGCCCAGGTCCGCCACCGGCCCCGGCCTGACGGGTATGTTCCTGGGGCACCGGGGTTATCTGGGCCGGATTACCCAGGCGGTTATTCGTGTCCGCCCTACCCCGCCGGTCCGGTTTGAGATGTCAATGATCGCCCCCGGTTACGATAAGGCGGTGAGGATCCTGAAGTATCTTTTTTTTATGCACCTGCTGCCCGAAAAAATTCGAATTTGGGACCCTCTGACCAGCCGGGCCCAAACTCAAGAAGAGGGCGTCCTGATGGAGATCACATTTGAGGCTGACACACAGTTGGTGGAATTCTCGGCCGTGACCTTGAAAGAACAGCTTCTCAACGCTGAGGGAAGGATGCAGCATGGTCTGACCGGACCTGATTTCCAACCCGGTCCGGGGCGGTGCCTGGTGGTCCTTCCCTGGCCGGGATGTGACGAACTGGTCGGCATGCTGACCAAGAGAGGTGACGTACCCTTTTGCCTGGGCCGCATCTGGCACGAATCGGCGATGCTGCTGGTGTTTACCACCAAGGAGTATCTATATAATTACGTCACTAAACTGGGTGGCTTCTTCGTTTCCGGGCCAACGGAGTACCTGAATCGCCAGATGGAAGATGATCCGGCCTGGGACATCTTACAGGGGACGGCGAGAGCATTCCATCGTCCAGTCAACAACCGTGACTAATGAGGCTGAGTTCCGGCTATGCTTTTTTAAATGACGGAGGGTATCCTGGTGACCCGGGAAAAACGCGCTAAGGACCTGACCTACTGCACTTACTGCCCGAAACTTTGCCACTTTTCCTGTCCTGTTGTCGAAGCCGAGGGTCGCGAGTCCGCCACGCCGACCGGCAAGATGACCCTGGCCTATCTGGCTAACCGGGAAAACCGGCCGTTGGATCAAGATGCCGCGGCAATCATTCATCGTTGTCTAACCTGTCGGCGATGCACGGAATTCTGCCGACATCACATAGATGTGCCGGCTAATTTGCATCCGGCCCGGGTGGACCTGATCACCACCGGGGCGCTCTTACCGACCATTAAGAA
>JADFYN010000438.1:511-1376 GCA_015233055.1 Deltaproteobacteria bacterium | reverse complement strand
GGCCATTGGGATGAGTGGGGAAACCCCCTCCGGCAAGATCTACATCAAAATATGCCGCGCATACCGCTAACCCAAAAAGCCTCCTGGCGGAAGGCTGTCTACTTTCCAGGATGCCGACAATTAGACCGGCGTCCGGACCTCATCCTGGACGCATTTAAGCTATTGGACTTTCTAAGAGTCGATAATGTCGTACCCTATTCGGAACCGGAGATATGCTGCGGACTGCCCCTGTACCAGGCGGGGCTGAAGGAAGAATTTCAGCGGCATGCCAAACTGATGGTCAGCCGATTATCCAAATACAAAAGAATCATTTGTCCCTGTCCCGCGTGTGCCCACACATTCAAGGTCTTGTACCGAAAAATAGCTCCAGGCCTGACCAGAAAAATCATGCACCTGACCGAGATCATCTGGCCGAAATTGGCCCGGAGGGAAGCCGCACCGGTTCAAAACCAACGGATTGCCTACCATGATCCCTGTTACCTGGGCCGGCATCTGGGCATCTACGACATCCCGCGCCGGATCCTGAGCCATGTCGGTTATCAAGTCACCGAATTCATCTGGGCGAGAGAGCAGGCGGGATGTTGCGGAGGCGGGGGAAGCGTGGATCTAAATTTTCCGGAATTAGCCGACCTGGTCGCCGGACGGCGGATCGAGGAAGCCTTGTTGATTGATTTTGATTACCTGGCCACAGCCTGTCCCGGTTGCCTGACCCGGTTGGTTGACGCGGGGAAAGATAGTGGATTGAAAGTTAAAGATATCACGGAGCTGGTTATGAAGGCTCTATTCAATTTGCCGGAGTCTTCTCCAGAAGGAATCCTCTAATGCCCGAGTTACCGGAAGTAGCCACCGTCGTAGCCGGACTGGC
>JADFYN010000438.1:0-480 GCA_015233055.1 Deltaproteobacteria bacterium | reverse complement strand
CGGCCGGACGGTCAGCCGGGTGTCCATCCTCTTTCCCAAGGCAGTCAGAAATGATCCTCAGGAGTTCATCGATCATATGACCGGTCAAACCCTGGGATCACCAACCCGCCGGGGCAAGATGACGCTGCTTCCGGTCGGCCCGGACTTTATCCTGATCGTTCACTTGAAGATGACCGGTCAGTTGCTATGGATACCCCAGGATGCGACTGTGGCCAAACACACCCATGTGATCATTGAATTTACCGGCAGCCCGAATCAACTGCGTTTCCGGGATCAACGCCGGTTCGGCTACCTGGCCCTGGTCAACCGGTCCGAGTTGGCCGCTTTTCCACCGTACGCTAATCTGGCCCCGGACTTTAAGGAGATCAATCAGGCGGAATTCCTGGCCCGGCTGGCCTCCAAAAAGGGACGGCTGAAGCCTTTGCTCCTGGACCAACGCGTCGTGTCCGGCTTGGGTAACATTTATGCCGACGAGTCTCT
>JADFYN010000437.1:2403-2805 GCA_015233055.1 Deltaproteobacteria bacterium | reverse complement strand
ACCAGGCAATAGTAGTTGACGGCATCAAGTACATCAAGAGATGGCAATCTCCGGTAGAGAGGACTAAAACGCTTTCTTTTTAGATGACGTTCCTGGATAAGATACATTATCGCCGCGGCAAAAGCTACCGTGAATAGCCCCAATCCTAAGAAAACAAAGCTGACATGGATGGTCAACCAAAGGCTCTTGAGCAGAGGTGAGGCGGGCAATGCAGCTTGGGGAGCCAGGGCCGAGAAAATCATAAACATAGAGGCCAGAGGTGAGACGAATGATCCTAGAACCATTAAATTAAATCTGGCCTGGATAAGAAGGTAGGCGCCGACAATGGCCAGAGCAAAAAAAGATAAGGAATTGCTAAATGTCGATACCGGCAAGAAACCTGGTTGAATATAACCGACAACA